>JAUNGU010000041.1 GCA_030524315.1 Peptococcaceae bacterium | reverse complement strand
AATTTATTGGCAATAAATGTCAGGGCTTCATTGACTTTCTCACCTACCAAGGGTTTCACCAGGTATCGATCGGCATCACATTCAAAACTCTCTGGGGAATATTGTAAATGACTGGTCACAAAAATAATAATGACGTGTTCATCCATTTCACGAATGGCATGTGCGGTTTCAATACCATTCATTGCACCCATTTCTATATCAATAAAAAGTGCATCATAGCGTCTGCCATTGTTCCTATAGTCATTGACAAGTGCTTCGCCACTTTCGTACGGCTCAGAATCAATGTGTAATTCTGGACGATTGCAAAAAAATGCTTCCAAATCCAGGATATGCTGACGGTCATCGTCACATATGGCAAAATGCATATGCATCCCCCCTCAAAATATTAAGAGTCCTGTTATGTGAAATTCCCCTCTCATTCTAAGTATTTATCTATATTAATCAAGTTGCTTGATAATGTCAATAGGTATTTATCTCTCAATTCCGAAAAGGTTGACAACAAGTCGTAGCGGATAGTCATGAAAAAATCTTGCAAGACAACAAAAAACACTGTGAAAATGTCGTGTTCATTTCCACAGTGTTACAAAAAATATTTGATTGGCTATTGAACCACAATCGAAAATTGAATCGTAAATTCTCCGTTCTCATACGAAATCATCGGCGTGCTGTCGTATTTTTCGAGGGTCTCGCGAATGTTCATGAGCCCGTAGCCGTGATTTTCTTTGTCTACCTTGGAGGTCGCAAGACCAATTCTCCCCCGGTCCGGTGCAGCATTAGCGACCTTGCAGAGGATCACGTGCTCCTGCTGCACCAACGAGAAGGAAATCCACTTCTCGCCCGACGTCATACGCTCGCAGGCTTCGATGGCGTTGTCGAGGATGTTGCCAAAGATGACACAGGCATCGCTGGGCGCAATGGCGAGATTGGCCGGAATGCGCACATCCTTTTGAAAGCGGATGCCCTTGCTGACGGCCAGAGCTTGCTTGGAACCGACGATGGCATCCAGCGCCGGATTGCCGGTGTCGCTGTCGATACGTGTTTGCTCTAGCTGGGCGTTCAACGAGGCAATATACTGGCGGCCACCTGCATCGTCGCCGCGCTCAAAATAATTGTCCAGCGTCATCAGCTGATTACCAAAATCATGTCTAAAGCGTCGCAAGGCTTCCTGTTTGAGCATGATTTCATCAAAATGTTTGCGTTGCAATCGAAAATTCTGCTGCTGGCGTTCCTGTACGAGCATCATTCGACTTTGGGCGACGAGGCGTTCATACAGATAAATTGAAAATATCGCCGAGACAACCAGCCCCAACACGCAAAGCAGGGACGAAAAAATGTAGGTTGTATCTGGGACGATCAGCATGAGCCGACAGATCAAAAAAGAAATACCAAACGCACAAACAAATTGGAGGGTAAAAATCAACCAATAGGCGCGCCCCAGCTCACGGTCCTGATGACGAATTTTAATACGGATGATATTGCAAACGGCTATCGCAGACGCCTTGGACAGAAAAATCCCAAGAAAACGATACTCAGGTACTATGAGCACGTCCTCGACCTGTAGCCCAAAGGTCATTGACACGAAATGCACCGCCAAAAGCTCGGCTGCGCCACTGATAAAAATTGCCAAGATGACAGCCATCAGCTTTTTGCGAAGGCGACCTTCATAAATCAGGCATGCTGCCAAGAAAGCAGCCAGCGCCATCACAACAATGTTGCCCATTTGATGTATCATCAGATGATTAGAAATGGTGATGATGCTTCCCAATACAAGAAGCACAACAATCATACGTGGTCGTGTCGACGTTTTTCGCCGCTCGAGAAAAGCCTCAAACAGCACAAAATACATAAACGCTTCAAAATATGGCATGATCACATCGGTGAAATGGTATATATTCATAAATTCACATCCTGCATAAATTCTTAAAGCATTTATATATTAAACAAGTTTTTCGACACTGTCAATAGGTCACCACCGCCCTCCCCACCGCACAAAAAATGCGCCCGCGGTGGGGCGCATGGTGTTGTTGACTGGGCGCTTATTCGGCGCTGGTGTCTTTGTCTTTTTCTTTGATGTCGAGCTTGATGTGGAGCTCGCGGAGCTGTTTGCGGTCGACGGCGGATGGGGCATCTGCCATGAGGTCGACGGCGCTTTGGGTTTTTGGGAAGGCGATGACGTCGCGGATGGTGTCGCGCTTGGTCATGAGCATGAGCATGCGGTCGATGCCGATGGCGAGGCCGCCGTGTGGTGGCGCACCGTATTCGAAGGCATCCAGGAGCATGCTGAAGCGTTCGCGGTAGACGTCTTCGGTGAGGCCGAGGAGGTCAAACATTTTTTCCTGCAGCGCGCGGTCGTGGATACGGATGCTGCCGCCGCCGAGCTCGACGCCGTTGAGGACGATGTCGTAGGCGCGGGAGCGGATCTTGTCGAGCTGGTCGCCGTATTTTTCGAGGTCTTCGGTGAATGGTGCGGTGAATGGATGGTGCATGGCGGTGTAGCGTTTTTCCTCGTCGCTCCATTCAAAGAGTGGGAACTCGGTGACCCAGAGTAGGTTGAATTTGCTGTCGTCGATGATGTTGCGCTTGCGAGCGAGCTCCAGACGCAGGTGGCCGAGGCTGTCGTTAACGATTTTGTGAGAGTCGGCGCCAAAGAAGATGACGTCGCCGACCTCTGCATCGGTGGCCTGGCAGATTTTTTGCACCATGTCGTCGGTGAGGAATTTGGTGATTGGCGATTTGATGCCGCCGTCTTCCTGCATGACGAAGTAGGCCAGACCCTTGGCGCCGTAGATGGCGACGTATTTGCCGAGGGCGTCGAGCTCGCGACGGCTGAGGTCGGACATGCCCTTGGCGTTGAGGGCCTTGACGGTGCCGCCGTTTTCGAGCGCCCCATCAAAAACCTTGAAGCCACAGCCGCGAACGACGTCGGAGAGCTCGATGAGCTCCAGACCAAAGCGGGTGTCCGGCTTGTCGGAGCCGTAACGGCTCATGGCTTCGGCATAGGTCATGCGTGGCAGTGGCAGCGGAATGTCGACGCCGAGGACTTCCTTGAAGGCGTGGGCCACCATGTTTTCGGTGAGGTTCATGACTTCGTCTTCGTCGACGAAGCTCATTTCCAAGTCGAGCTGGGTAAATTCCGGCTGACGGTCGGCGCGCAGGTCTTCATCGCGGAAGCAGCGGGCGATCTGGAAATATTTTTCCATGCCGCTGACCATGAGCAGCTGCTTGTACTGCTGTGGCGACTGTGGCAGTGCGTAGAAGGCACCGGCGTTGACGCGGCTAGGCACGAGGAAGTCGCGGGCCCCTTCCGGGGTGCTCTTCATGAGAATTGGCGTTTCGATTTCCCAGAAGCCGTCCTTGTCGAGGTAGTCGCGGACGCTTTTGAGAACTTTGTGACGGAGCATGAGGTTTTTCTGCATGACCGGACGACGCAAATCGAGGTAGCGATATTTGAGACGGATGTTTTCATCGACGTCGCTGTCGTCAACGAGGGCGTATGGTGGCGTCTTGGCATCGTTGTAGATGATCATTTCGGTGGCGATGACGTCGATGGCACCGGTTTCGAGCTTGTCGTTTTCCATGCCCTCCGGACGTGGGCGCACCTTGCCGCGGATGCCCAGGACGTATTCGCTGCGCACGTGTTCAGCGCGGGCAAAGACGTCGGCATCGCAGAGCTCGGGATTGACCGTCACCTGAACGATGCCGGAGCGGTCGCGCAAATCGATAAAAATAACACCGCCGTGGTCACGGCGCTTCTGCACCCAACCGGTGACAATGACCTCTTCGTTGACATTGTCCAGAGACAGCTCGGTGCAATAATGGGTTCTCTTTAATGGTAGCATGTCTAACCTCACTTTATATAGTCTAGCACTTGATCCATTGGCACGGTTTCCTGGCTGCTTTCGGCCATGTTGCGCACGACGGCCACATTCTGCGCGAGCTCATCATCGCCGATGATGATGCTGTAGCGGGCGTGGTTTTTGTCGGCGGTTTTCATCTGTGCCTTGATGCTTTTTGATAGGTAGTCTGTTTCGCAGGTATAGCCCTTTTGACGCAGGGTGTGGGTCAGCTCAAAGCAGACCTTTTTGGCAGCGTCGCCAAGGGGTGCCACGTAGACGTCGATGCCCTCAGGAATTGGCAGCTGGATGCCTTCCTCCTCGATGGTCAGGAGCACGCGCTCCATCCCGGCGGCAAAACCCATGCCCGGAATGTCCTCGCCGCCGACCTGACTGACGAGCTTGTTGTAGCGGCCACCGCCGCAGATGGCGTTCTGCTGGCTGCCGACCTTGTTCATGACGACCTCGAAGGCCGTTTGGGTGTAATAATCCAGCCCACGCACGAGGCTCGTGTCGACCTGGTAGTCGACGCCGACAGATTCGAGATAGCTGCACACCTTGTCAAAATGCGCCCTGCAGTCGTCGCAGGCGTATTCCAGCGTCGTTGGCGCGTGGCTGGCGATGCGCTTGCAAGCCTCTTCCTTGCAGTCGAGGAGACGCAGGGGATTTTTTTCGAGGCGCTCGAGGCAGGTTGGGCAGAGCTCGGATTTGTATTGGCTGAAATACGCCTTGAGCGCCTCCTGGTAACGTGGGCGGCAATTGTCGCAGCCGACGGTGTTGATGAGGACGCTCAGGCTCTGCAGCCCCAGCTTGGAAAAGAGATCCACCGCAAAGGTGATGACCTCGGCATCGACCGTTGGATCGGCGCTACCCAAGACCTCGCAGCCGAGCTGGTGAAACTGGCGATAGCGGCCGGCCTGGGGCTGGTCGTAGCGGAACATGGGCCCGATGTAGTAGAGCTTTTGCGGCAGACTCTGGGCAAAGAGCTTGTTTTCCACAAAGGCGCGGACGACGCCTGCGGTGCCCTCTGGTCGCAGGGTCACGTGGCGCATGCCCTTGTCCTCGAAGGAATACATTTCCTTGGAAACAATGTCGGACGTTTCGCCGACGCTGCGCAGGAACAATTCTGTATGCTCAAAAATCGGCGTGCGGATTTCTTTGTAGTGGTAATTCGCGAACAGCTCGCGAATCAGGCCTTCGAGATACTGCCATTTTTCCACCTCGCCCGGCAGAAAATCGTTGGTGCCTCTCGGCTTGTTTGTTAGCATGATTCTGGCCTCCGTTTACACAGCGAAAAGATTCGCCACATACGTAACGAACCTTTGCCTCATTAAGAATATATACATAAAATTTTATCGAAGGAGTCAGCGTTTGTCAACACTCGACTACGCCTCGTAGCGCAGATACGGATTGTGGGCGCGCTCAAATTCCATGGTGCTCTTTGGCCCGTGGCCCGGATAGACGACGCAATCATCCGGCAGCGCCGCCAAGCGAATCTGCACGCTCTCGAGAATCTCCTCGTAGCTGCCGCCGGGAAAATCCGTGCGGCCGACGGTGCCCTTAAAGAGGGTGTCGCCGGTCAGGGCGATGTCGTCGTTCATGTACCAGATGACGCAGCCACCGCGGGTGTGGCCCGGCGTGTGGATGATGCGCAGCGGGCGGGTGCCGAGGCGGAATTCGTCGCCATTTTTAATGAAGCGATCGACCACCGGTGGCTTTTCGGCGTGGTTGCCAAAGAGATTGTACAAGGGCGGCGTGAGCCATTCGGCGTCGGCCTCGTGCATATAGAAGGGAATGCCGAAGGCCTCCTTGATGGCATTCACGGCACCGATGTGATCCCAGTGGCCGTGGGTGTTGATGATCTCAAGCGGCTTGAGATTTTCTGCGCGAATGAAATCGATGATTTTTTCGGGCTCATCGCCGGGATCGGTGATGATGGCCTCACGGCTGATGGGATCATAGACCACGTAGCAATTTTCCTCTAGTGAACCAACAACCAATGTTTTGATTTTCACTTGTGGGCACCTCGTTTTCTAAAAGTTTTTTTCTGAATCCAAGAGAATCGTCACCGGGCCGTCGTTGACCAGGTGGACCTCCATATGGGCTTGAAATTGTCCCGTCTCTACCTCTAGCCCCTTCTCCCGAAGCTTGGCGTTGAAAACCTGATAGAGGACGTCGCCCTGCTCCGGCCGCGCCGCCTCACTAAAGGACGGGCGACGGCCGTGGCGGCAATCGCCAAAGAGGGTGAATTGGGAGACGCTCAGGATGCTGCCGCCCACGTCCTGAATCGAGAGATTGAGTTTATCGTTTTCGTCCTCAAAAATGCGCAGGCCGCTGATTTTGTCGACCAGGTATTGGGCATCCTTTTCGGTGTCGCTGTGGGTGACGCCGAGAAAGACCAGGAGGCCGTTTTCAATATCGCCGACAACCCGACCCTCGACGGTCACTGTTGCGTTTGTGACGCGCTGTACAACTGCTCGCATATTGCTTCCTTTCTAATCGCGACGGACGGCGAAAACGTCCGGAATGGCGTTGATCTTTTCCATGACAATGTTGAGCTCCTGCAAATCGCCAACCTCGACGGTGATTTCCATGAGGGCCATGTGCTCCTTGACGCGAGAGGTGATGGAGACAATGTGCACCTGGGAATCGTTGATGAGGGCCATGACGTCTGGCGTAATCTTTGGCCGGTCGAGGGCTTCGACGAAAATCTTGACCTCGTAGACAGAGTTTTCGTAGCCCTCCCAGTTGACCTCAATCAGACGGGCACGGTCCTTTTCGCTGAGGTTTTGGATGTTTTTACATTCGCGGTGATGCACGGTGATGCCGCTGCCACGGGTAATGTAGCCGACGATGGGGTCGCCCGGCACGGGCTTGCAGCAATTGGCAAATTTGACGCCGACGTCATCCATGCCGTGGATGGTGATGCCGCCGATGTTTTTCTTGGCGGGGCCACTGCGGCGATTGCTCTTGGCGTTGAGCTGGGCGTCTATTTCGTCCTCGTCGACGGTTTTGAGCTCAGCCAGCGCCGCCTTGAACTCGTCGCGCATGCGGTTGACCACCTGCAGGGCGCTGACGCCGCCGACGCCGATGCCAATGTAGAGATCATCGGCAGATTTGTAGCCGAGCTTGCCGCAGATGCGGTTGATGTTTTCCACATTGAGAAAGACCGACTCGGCACCCTCGTGGTGAGCCTTGACGTAATGCTCGAGGCTCTCCTTGCCCTTGGCGAGGTTTTCCTCGCGCTTGTTCTTTTTGAGCCAGGTGCGGATTTTGTTTTTGGCCTGTGGGGTTTTGACGAGCTTGAGCCAGTTGCTGTTTGGCCCGCGGCTGTTTTTGGAGCGCAGGATCTCGACGGTGTCGCCGGTTTGCAGCTCGTAATCAAAAGGCACGATCTTGCCGTTAACCTTGGCACCGACGCACTGGTTGCCGATTTCCGTGTGCACGCGGTAGGCAAAGTCCAAGGGGCTAGAGCCCGTCGGCAGCTCGTAGACCTCGCTGGCAGGCGAGAAGACGAAGACCGTGTCGCTGAAAATCTCGAGCTTGATATTGTCGAGAAATTCCTTGCTGTCGACGGCGTCCTGCTGCAGCTCCTTAAGCTTTTGCAGCCAGTTGAGCTGGCCGCTGTCGGTGGCTTGCTCGCTGTTGCCATTTTGCTTGTAGAGCCAATGGGCGGCAACCCCGTATTCGGCGATCTGGTGCATCTCAAAGGTGCGGATCTGAATCTCAAAGCGCTCGCCGCGCGGACCGATGACGGTGGTGTGCAGGGATTGGTAGAGGTTTGGCTTTGGCATGGCGATGTAGTCCTTGATGCGCCCCGGCACCGGCTTCCACAAGGAATGCACCAGCCCCAGCACAATGTAGCAATCCTGCACCGTGTTGACGAGCACGCGAATGGCGATGAGGTCGTAGATTTCGTCCAGGCTCTTATGCTTGGTGATCATTTTGCGGTAAATACTATAGAAGTGTTTTGGTCGGCCTGCAATTTCGTATTGCAGGTGCATGGTGTTCATTTCGATTTTGAGATCGCGGATGACCTCGTCAATGTATTCCAGCCGCTCCTGGCGCTTCATGGAAATGCGCTCGACGAGATCATAGTAAATCTCCGGCTCCAGATAGCGCAGCGACAAATCCTCAAGCTCCCATTTGAGCTTGATAATCCCCAAGCGATCGGCCAGCGGCGAATAAATCTCCAGGGTTTCCTGGGCGATGCGCTTTTGCTTTTCCGGGGATTGGAAGCTCATGGTGCGCATATTGTGCAAGCGGTCGGCGAGCTTGATGATGATGACGCGCACGTCCTGGGCCATGGCCACAAACATTTTGCGATAGCTCTCGAGCTGCCGCTCTTCCTTGGAATGGCACTGGATTTTGTCGAGCTTGGTGACCCCCTCCACCAAGAATGCCACCTCTGCATTGAATTTGCGCTCCAGATCCAAACTGCTGCAGTCGGTATCCTCGACGACGTCGTGCAAAAGTCCGGCGGCAATGGCGTTGTCGTCCAGACCGAGATCTGCCAGGATGATGGCGACATGCACAGGATGGATGATATAGGGCTCGCCGGACTTGCGATACTGACCCTCGTGCATTTCGCGCGCAAATTCGTAGGCTTCTTCGATCATGACGGTATTTGATTGTGGATTGTTTTCTAGGACAACCTTGATTAAATCATCGTAACCAACCTGATGACTCATGCCTCACACCTCCCTACCCCTCCATTCTGCAGGTCTCAGGGCGCTGCGAATGAGGGCTTCCAAGGCTTCGACGTTGTTGCTGAAGGCGACCTTTTCGTAGGTCTCCAGCGCCCTGGCCTCGCTGGCCCCTTCGAGGAAGGTGGCCGACTCGGTCAGCTGTCGATGGCTTGGATTTTTCTCTATGTTGATTGTTATGGTATCGTTTTCTTCATTAAATTGCAAGAAATCCAGCTCAGAAAAAATCGTCAGCGCCAGTCGCCACTGGCGGCGGGTGACATCCTCGTTCATTTTTGCCAAGGCCTCAAAGAAATCCTCGCTGGCCATCTGAATGTGAAAATCCTGGGCTGCGCCCACGCGCTTGATGAGCTGGTACATCGTCCCCAGCTGGGCGCGAGACGGGCCGCGGTCGCCGACGATCATTTCGTTGAGGGCAAAATCCCGCTCGCTGTAAAGGAGATGAATCCTGCCGTCCTCGCCGTCGCGGGCGCAGCGGCCCGCCTGCTGGTTGAAAGCCTCCACCGAAAAGCACGGATGATAGAGCACGACGTTGCGAATATCCGGGATGTGAATCCCCTCGCCAAAGGCCGTCGTTGCAAAAAGCAGACGGATCTCCCCCTCCTTGAACGCGCGCTCAATCGCCCGTCGCCCCTCCTGCGGCAGCCCGCCGTGGTAATAGCCCACCAGCGGGCGCAGCTGGTACGGCAGCACCTCGCGCAAGCGCTGGGAAAGGGCAAAGGCTTGCTTGCGACTGTTGACATAGCAGATGGTTTTTTCCGGATGCATGAACAGGCGATAGAGATAGACGAGCCGTTTTTCCGTCTGTCGTGCATCGATAATATGTAAATTATACCGAATATGGTTGTCAATATAAAGCCCTGCGCCCGAAATAATTTCACGAAATGCATCCGCTTCTGCCGTTGGCACCGTCGCCGTGAGATAGGTCCAGACGGTTTCGGAAAAAGCCGGCGCCAGCGCCCGCAATTTTTTGTAGGCGGCGCGCTTGCTCGTCAGATAATGGGCCTCGTCGATGACAATCTGGCCGATGTGGTCCTGCTCACGACGGAACAAATCCCCGTGGCGCACGAAAAATTCTGGCGTCGCCAAGAGAATATCCACCTGATGCTGCTCGATGCGCGCCAAGAGCTCCTGACGCTCGGCAGGCGAGAGATCGCCGTTGCCCTTGAAAACGCCAAAGCCCAAGGGCGCGAGGCGGTCCTGCAAAAATTGGTACTGGTCACTGATGAGCGCCTTGAGCGGCGAGATGACAATCGTCGCGCGCTGGTCTCGGCGCGCAATGATCCCCGCGGCCATCTGATAGATCAGGGATTTGCCACGGCCCGTCGGCATGAGCACGCAGGTGTTTTCGTGGCGCTGGACAATGTTGTCGATGGCCGCCTGCTGCAAGGGCAAGAGCTCGCCGTCATCGAGGAGGGCCTCGGTCAAGAGGGCGACAAGCTCGTCCTCTGCCAGCGCCTGCATCTCGCGTTTCTCACTCTGGGCGGCTTCCTGGGCCGCAATGAGAGAGCGGTTGCGCACGAGGAGGTTGACGCCCAGGTGCTTGTCGCCACCGCCGGTGATGTCGGTGACGATGGCTTCAAATTCTGCACCCAGGTCCATGATTGGCGCAAGCTGAGCGGCAATGTCCCGCGAGAGATAGCCGATCTGCGCATCCGCCTCGCTCAGACAGGCGATGGCGTTGGCATCGACAGGATTTTGCGTCTCGCGCAGGAGACGGAGCACAGCGCCGGGCTGCAAATCGGCGATGAGAGCCTGACGATTGTCAAAGCTCACGCCCCGCACCTTGGTATGAAAGCAGGTCTGGTCGCAGATGCCCTTTGCGGCGCTGCGCACGTAATTCGCGCCGCGATCCATGAGCGTCCGCAAAAGCGGCGTCTCCACCGCCTGCCAAGCTGGGGCAATCTCCTGCACGAGGAGCTGCACGTCGCAATTGCCGCGGAAGCAATTCTCGCTGAGGTGGAAGGCGAAATCGTAGCGGTGGTTGTCGAGAAAATCATAGTCGCCCTTGCGGAAGGCGATGCCCGACAGGGTCGAGCCGTCCTTGCGGGCAAATTCCAGCCGCAGATGGGCGCCGTCGGCTCCCACCGGGCGATGGGCAAAGCGACCCTGGCCTTCGATGGCAAAAAGGGGCTCGGGATTTTCGCAGCCACAAGGCTCAAGCAGCGCCAGCGCCTCCTCGAGCTCGGCATTGGCCTCATCGACGCCGATGACGTCGTCAATCCAGAGCACCGTTTCTGCCAGCACCTCCTCCTGCTCGGCGCAAACGGCGCTGAAGGCGTCCTTGAAGGCGTCGAGGTCGTCCCGCGCCACCGACAACCCTGCTGCCATTTCGTGACCGCCGAACTTGAGCAAATGCTCGCTCACTGCGCGCAAGCCTTCATATAAATGGAAACCTTTGACGCTGCGCGCCGAGCCTGTGTACACGTCGGGGTTTGCCTCGGTGGTTGTGAGCACCATCGCCGGACAGCCAAAGGTCTCGACCAATCGCGAGGCGACAATGCCGATGACGCCTGGGTGCCAGTTTTCGCCGACAGCGATGGCGCAATGGAGCTTGCCGTGGTGGTCGGCAAATTGCGCCGTGGCCTCCTTGGTGATGGCGCGCTCAATCTCCTTGCGCTCCTCGTTGTAGTTGACGACGTCCTCGGCGAGGGTCTGGATGTCTGCCGCCGGCGTCGGTGCAAAAAGCGCCAAGGCGTCAGCGGTGCGGTCCAGGCGGCCGCAGGCGTTGATGCACGGCGCAATGCGAAAAGCCACGTCGCTCGCCTTGAAATCGCCCTGGCCTTCCTTAGCTAGGCACTTGACGAGGGCCGCCATGCCCGGACGCGGCTGGCTATTGAGCACGGCGAGCCCCTCGCGCACGAGGATGCGGTTGTCGCCCAGGAGGGGCACAATGTCGGCAATCGTCGCCACTGCCACGAGATCCAAGAGGGCGCGGCGGTGAGCGTCATCATAGAGCGCCGGCGCCAGACGCACGAGCATCCCCATCGCCAGAAAATACGCCGTGCCGCAGCCGCAGAGGCCGTGGTAGGCCGCCGTCACATTATCGCCAAGGAGCGGATTGACGACGATGCACGCCGGAAGCGTCTCGGGCAGCTGATGGTGGTCGGTGACGATGAAATCGAGGCCCTTGGCAGAGAATGCCTCAACCAGCTCTGCCGAAGCAATGCCATTGTCGACAGTGATCACGAGCTCGCAGCCCTCGCTTTGGAGCGCCGCCAGGGCCTCAGCGTTCATGCCGTAGCCCTCGCGGAAGCGGCTCGGAATCCGCACCATCACCTCCACGCCCAGCCAGGCAAAGACCTGGCGCATGAGGCTCGTCGCGCAGATGCCATCGACGTCGTAGTCGCCATAGATGGCGATGCGTTTTTTGGCGGCAATGGCCTCGCCGATTTTTTCCACCGCCGCCCCCAGATTCGGCAATTCAAAGGGACGGCTCAGATCCTCTAAAGATGCATGCAAAAAGGCCGACGCCTCCTCAGCGGTTCCGTAGCCGCGGCTCACAAGAATTCTTGCGAGGGCAGGCGGAATCTGGAGTGCGTCAGCCAATTTTTGGGCAGAGGATCGGCGTGAAGAACGGATTTTCCAGGTTTTCATTCTTCAGCGTCCTCCTTTTTCACATTCATAAATTAACAACAATTAACAATACCCCCAGCACCAGATAAGCGCCAACCAGAAGCACGCCATAGCGGATCAGCCCGGTTCTGACACCGAAGCGATCCACATAGGCGGCCAGCTTTGGATGATAGTGGTTGGTGCGATAGCTGATGTTGAGAATCAAGAGATTGCGCACACCCATACAAATCGACAGCACACCAATGTAAATGAGGAGCTGCGCATTGCTCAGGCTGTGAGTCGCTGCCATCACCATCCACACCAGGGCGGCGATGAGAATCAGCGGCTTAAAACATTTGTCTATCAGATCCATAACGATTCTCCAATAAAGGCCACATGAGCACGCGCCCATGTGGCCTCAAAAACGTCGTTGGTAGTTTATACTTCAAGCTCTACGATCAGCTCGCCGGCTTCGACCTGCGCGCCATCCTCGACGAGGATGCGGGCAATCTTGCCATCGCGCGGGCTGAGGACGTTGGTTTCCATCTTCATCGCTTCGAGAATGATCATTGGCTCGTTTTCCTTGATCTCGTCGCCTTCCTTGACGAGAATCTTGATGACGGTCCCAGGAATATTGGCGCCAACGTGGGCTGGATTATCCTGGTCGGCCATTGGCTTGCGCACGATGGTCAAGGACTTGGCAGCGGCTTCGTTTGGCACCTTGACGGTACGATAGCTGCCGTTGAGCTCAAATTCGACGGTGGAGTTGCCTTCTTCGTCGGCTTCCTTGATGTCAAGGAGACGGACAGAAACGACCTTGCCTTCGTCGACGGCGATATCGCCGGTTTCGCCCTTGCGCAGACCGTAGAAGAAGAGGTCGCTGTCCATGTGGGACAGTGGCGCCTGCTTCTTGAGGCCCTTGAGGTAGTCCTCATACATGCGAGGATAGAGGGCGTAGCTCAGCGCTTCGCGACGGCCAGCGTCGATGCCGAATTCCTTGTGCAGATAAGCTGCATCTGCATCCAGGTCTTCGTCCTCGAGAAGCTCGCCAGGACGGCAGGTGATGGCTTCCTTGTCCTTGAGGACGACCTTTTGCAGATCCTTAGGGAAGCCGCCTTCCGGCTGGCCCATCATCCCTTCGAAGTAGGAGACGATGGAATCTGGGAAGTCCATGTTCTTGCCCTTTTCGAGGATGTTTTCTGGCGTTAGCTGATTCTGCACCATGAAGATGGCCATGTCGCCGACAGCCTTGGAGGATGGCGTCACCTTGACAATGTCGCCGAGCATCTCATTGACGGTGGCATACATCTGCTTGACCTCTTCGAATTTGTGGCCCAGGCCAAAGCTTTCGACCTGTGGCTTGAGGTTGGAATACTGGCCGCCAGGAATTTCGTACTTGTAAATTTCGGCAGAGCCGGAACGCAAGCCCGATTCGAATTGCCCGTAGTATTTACGCACATCGCCCCAATAATCGGAGATCTTTTGCAGCTTGTCGAGATCCAAGCCCGTGTCGCGATCAGTATGACTCAGCGCAGCGGCCAAGGAGTTCAGCCCTGGTTGACTGGTCAGACCTGCGACGCCGTTGAAGGCCACGTCGACCACGTCCACGCCGGCGCGTGCTGCCATGAGGAGCGTTGCGATGCCGTTGCCGGTCGAATCGTGGGTGTGCAGATGAATTGGGATGTTGATGTTTTCTTTGAGGGCCGAGACGAGCTCATAGGCAGCCGTTGGCTTGAGCAGCGCGCTCATGTCCTTGATGCCGAGGAAGTGGCAGCCCATGCCTTCGATTTCCTTGGCCTTCTGGATGTAGTAATCCAGGTTGTATTTTTTGCGTGCCTTGTCGGTGATGTCGCCAGTGTAGCAGATGCAGCCTTCGACGATCTTGTTCTGCTTGAGGGCTTCGTCGATGGAAACCTCCATCGCCTTGAGCCAGTTCAGAGAGTCAAAGATGCGGAAGACGTCAATGCCACTCTGGGCCGATTCACGCACGAATTCGCGGATCAGATTGTCTGGGTAGTTTTTGTAGCCGACAGCGTTGGCACCACGCAGAAGCATCTGGAAGAGGACGTTTGGAATCTGCTGACGCAGGGTGTCCAGACGATCCCATGGAGATTCCTTGAGGAAACGGTAGGAGGTGTCAAAGGTTGCCCCGCCCCACATTTCCAGCGAGAAGAAATCCTTGCAGGCCGCTGCATAGGCTGGTGCAATGCGCTTCATATCGACGGTACGCATACGCGTTGCCAACAGCGACTGCTGGGCGTCACGCATGGAGGTGTCGGTGATCAAGAGCTTTTGCTGATCCAGCACCCAATCGGCCACCGCCTTTGGCCCCTGCTCGTCCAGCATTTGCTTGGTGCCGCGCAGAAGCAGAGGCTTGTCAAAGAGTGGCACCTCGAGCTCGTCGAATTCCGGCTTGTCGGACTTGACCTCGTTGACTGCCTTGTTGGCAAAGAAGGTCAGGAGCTTGCCTTCGACGTTGTCACCGGTGCGAATCTGGAAGAGCTCCGGCGTCTGGGCGATGAAGCTGGTGTCGCATTCGCCGTGACGGAATTTTTCGTGGTTCAAAACATTGATCAAGAAGCCAATGTTGGTCTTGACGCCCTTGATCTTGGTTTCGCTCAGGCAGCGCAGCGCCGTGTTGATGGCGCCTTCAAAGGTCAGATTGTAGGCGATGATCTTAACGAGCAGGCTGTCGTAGAATGGCGAAATCTTGGCGCCAAGGTACGCATTGCCACTGTCCAGACGAATGCCGTGACCGGAGCTGGAGCGATAGACATCGATGGTACCGGTGTCCGGTGCGAAGTTGTTGGCCGGGTCCTCGGTGGTCACGCGGCACTGGATCGCATAGCCACGATAGGTGATGGATTCCTGGCTAGGAATGCCAACCTCTGGCGAGGACAGCTTGTAGCCCTGGGCCACGCGGATCTGAGACTGCACCAGGTCGATACCGGTGATCTGCTCGGTGACGCAGTGTTCCACCTGAATACGAGGGTTCATTTCGATAAAGTAATGGTTGCCCTGGGCATCGACGAGGAATTCGACGGTACCGGCACTGCGATAATTCACATGCTGGGCAATCTTCAGCGCATCCTCACAGATGGCTTCGCGCTGAGCATCGTTGAGAACGATGGATGGCGCAAATTCGATGACCTTCTGGTGACGGCGCTGAATGGAGCAATCACGTTCAAAAAGGTGCACAATGTTGCCATATTTGTCGCCCAGGATCTGGACTTCGATGTGCTTTGGACGTTCGATGTATTTTTCGACGAAGACGTCGGCAATACCGAAGGCCTTCTTGGCTTCGCTGGTGGCGCTGTTGTATTCGCCTTCCATGTCGTCGGCAGTGCGCACGACACGCATCCCACGGCCGCCGCCACCGGCGCTGGCCTTGATGATGACAGGATAGCCGCAGACCTCGGCAAATGCCTTGGCTTCTTCAACGTTGCGGGCTGCACGTTCAACGCCAGGGATGGTTGGCACGCCAACCTCGATGGCCACCTTCTTGGATTGGATCTTGTCCCCAAGGGCGCGCAGCATGTTGTGGTCCGGGCCGATAAATTCGATGCCGGCCTCTTCGCAGGCTTCTGCAAACTCTGCATTTTCAGACAGGAAGCCGTAGCCAGGATGGATGGCATCGACACCCTTGGATTTTGCCAGGGTAATAATGCCGGAAATATCCAGATACGCATCGACAGGGGTCTTGCCCTTGCCTACGCGATAGGATTCATCGGCAATGGTACGGTAGAGGGAATTTTTGTCCTCTTCGGAATAAATCGCAATGCTCTTGATACCGAGCTCCTTGCAAGCACGAAAAACGCGAATCGCAATTTCCCCACGGTTCGCGACAAGAATGGTTTTAATCTCTTTCACAATCCTACCTCCTTTTGCTGACGGCGCTGCTGCGCCAATAACCCACCAACGCCATTCCTTACTACAATGCTATAATATATGAAGGAATATTGTTAAACTCTATTATATCTTTTATAGGGTGATTGTGCATCATTTTTCCCAAAATAGTACCATAAAAATAATTTGTCAGTGACTGATGTGAAATTTTTCTTGAAGAAACGGCGGCTTTGCGGCGCAAAAATAAACGTCCCATCGGGTCGGCTCGCATGAGCGCAGAGACCCGATGGGACGTTTTGTATTGCTTTTGTAGAATCAGCCGCCTGCACTTACGCCATGATGTTTTCCACGCAGCGCTGGAGCATCGCGGCGACTTGTGCGCGAGCGGCTTCGCCCTGTGGCGCGAGGCTGGTGTCAGTCATGCCGTTTACAATGCCTGCGGCATTCACCCACTGCACGGCGTCGGTCGCCCAGCCGCTGATGCTGCCTGCATCGGCGTATTTCGACAGATCTGCACGGGCGCTGGTGTCTACGCCCTTGTACGTGGCGTAGTTGTAGAGAATGGCAGCGAGCTGCTCGCGGGTGACGCTGTCATTTGGCCCGAAGGATTCGCTGCTATAGCCACTGACAATACCGTGGAGACGCGCCCAGTAAACGGCGTCGCCATAGTAGGCGTTGGCATCCACATCGGCAAATGGATAGCCGAGAATTTCATCGGACAGATCCGGCTCGCCCTCCATGCGATAGAGCATGGTGACAATCATGCCGCGGCTCGTCGCCAGGTTTGGCGAAAATTCCGTGGCGCTGGTGCCAGTCATGAGCCCTTGGGCAAAGACGAACTGCACCGGCTCATAGAACCAATCGCCAGCGCTGACATCGGTAAATGGCAATTCAACCGGCGTTGGTGGCTCTTCGCCATCCTTGACAAAGCTTGCGCTGATGGTCACAGTGCTCGCAGGCATGGTGAAGCTGTAGGTGCCGTCAGCATTGGCGGTGACGCTCACACGCTTGCCCGCGCGGGTGGTCACGGTGACAGCGTCCACCTTGTAACCAGCGTCAGGCGTCGCCGTGATCGTAACAACCTTGCCCTTCACCGCAGACTTGTCCGCAGCAATGCTGCCGTTGTCTGCCTGATCGATGGCAATGGCATACTTGCTCACGCTTGGTGGGATCACGGTTTTTTCGGTGACGGTGATGGCTACCGTTTTTTCAGCCACGACACCGCCGCCATTCGTTTTCGCAATGCTGACAGTGACATCTGCTTGCCCAGCCTTTGCGCCGGTGATAGAGAGCACGCCATCAGTCAGTGTTGCTGTGGCGTTGTCATTGCTTGTTGCCACAGAAAGCTTACAATCGCTTGGCACAGTGCTTGTCACCGTAACTTCTGCTTTATCGCCAACAGTCAGCGATACGCTTATTGGATCAACAGCCAACGCAAAGGTATTCTTGTCTGCATCTTCCGGCTTAGTAGAAATCAACGAATTTTTTACAAGCTCGTTGCTGCTATCGGTGTAATTCTGCTTCGCCGTTTCCGTTGCTGGATAGTACACCGTTGGGTGGTTGATACCATCGCCAGCAATTCCAGCCAATGCATCACTACTAAAGGTTGGAGGCACTTCGCCATCAAAAATCAGTGCCGTTTCACCATTTTCTTTAACGCCGCCCAAGAAATTATCGCCAATCGTTGTCACAGTCGACGGAATATTAATAGATTCCAACTGCGGATGATCGTTGCCATAATTTCCATTCACATCTTCAGCTGTTAAGTCAAACGCATAGTCACCAATGGATGTGATGCCTTCTGGAAGTACAACCTTTTCCAAAGAAAGACAACCCGCAAATGTAAACTCAGGGATTTCTGTTACACCAGATGGAATAGCAATTTGCGAAAGCGATTCACAGCCTTCAAAAGCACTGTATCCAATTTTTTCCAAAGAAGTTGGCAATTTTTCTAAATCAAGTTTTTTACAGTTTTTGAAGGTTTCTCGACTAATTTCCGTTATAGAATCCGGTAAAACAACACTTTCCAAAGAAGTACATTCATAAAAAGCGCCACTTAATTTTTCAACATGTCCTAAGATTGTTACCGATTTCAGTCCAGAACATTCCCTAAAAGCACTGCTGCCAAGTTCTGTCACAGACTCTGGAATGGTAATACTCTCCAATGCTTTATTGCTTCGAAACGCTAAATCACCAACACTAACCAAGGTGCTCGGTAAAGTAATAGATTTTAGCGTGTACTCATCTTCAGGTCCATCATACACATCAAACGAGCCTGCAGCGATGTACTTAATACCTTCTGGAACAACAACATTTTCTAACAATTCTAGTACACGAATCAAATTCTCTGAGTCATACAGAACACCATCTTGAACTTTAAAAATACTACCCTCTTCAAAGACAAGATTACCATTTCCATCGTTTGCGGTTGCATCATAGAAGTTATCAAATGTGGTCGTTTGAATGTTTGTGACGCTTGCTGGAATGGTCACTGTCCCAAGCTGCTTACAAGCCTGAAAAATCGTGCCTCCTAAAGAAGTCACTTTTTTTGGAAGATCAATAGTTGTAATCTTGCATCCGCGAAAAGCGTTATTACCAATCGATTCAAGCTGACTGTCCTGTGCAAAAGTGATGGATTCAAAATCCCCCCTAAGACCATCATCGCCGATCCGAGTGACAGATGCAGGAATTTCTATCGCTTTACAGCTTGCATTCTTAAATGCGCCATCTGCAATGTAGCGAATTCCTTCTTGAAGTTCCACTTCTGTGCCGGACATTTCATAAAATGCATCCTGGCCAATTCCTACAACGGTGTATCTCTGTCCATTATGCTCAATTTTCGTCGGGATGGTCAAAGTGTCTCGCCCGCTATATTCTGTTCCTGCAAAAACTGTCTCGACATGCTTATTACTTTCACAGCTATGCGTCCATTTCCAATACCATTGGGCAACTTCAACTTCATTGTCGCCAACCGTTTTATAAGCAATATTATCCTCTACAAAATCAAAGGTTTCTTGCACTGTTTTCGGATGGCCATTGTTTTCATCTACCCAACCAGGGACAGTTTTGTCCCCAGCTGGTGCGGCATCTGTTGCAAAAGCTGCAGTTGGCAGTGTACTGCCTAAGAGAGCAACACTCAGCAACAGAGAAATCAGCTTCTTTGATTTCATTGAGTT
>JAUNGU010000040.1 GCA_030524315.1 Peptococcaceae bacterium | reverse complement strand
ACAATGAAACCCAGATTTGGCTTGCACGCCAAATCTGGGTTTTTCTACAGTCTGAAGCAAGCCACCGGGGCTTGCTTTTTTCGGATGATGGGAGAGAAGGGAAGGTGGCGATGAATGTACATATGCGAGCGGCGTTGCAAAAATGATGCTATGTGACGTGATTCAATGGAGAAAATTGATATGAATTTGAATTTATCGATGAACAGCGTCGTGGGATACACTTCCCATGCGCAAATGGCGAGGGTTCTTACTGAAACATGGATGCGGGAAAATATGTATTGTCCCAATTGTGGACATCCAACCCTCGGGCAGTTTCAAAACAATCAACCTGTTGCGGATTTTTACTGCTCAGCATGTGGTGCGCAATATGAGCTGAAAAGCAAAAAAGAAAAAATCGGGAAAAAGATTAATGATGGTGCCTATCATACGATGATTCAGCGGATTACCAGCAACGAGAATCCGGATTTGTTTGTGATGAGTTACTCGCTAGACCAATGTATGGTTAAAAATCTTCTGATGATCCCCAAATTTCTTTTTACGCCTGATATCATAGAAAAGCGAAAGCCGCTCGCGGATCATGCGCAAAGAGCGGGCTGGGTCGGCTGTAATATTCTGTTGGATAAAATTCCGGAACAGGGAAGGATTGCAATTATTAAAGACGGGACGGCTTGTGAAAGGACTGCTGTGGTAGATAAAGTGAGGCTTATGGCGGGGCTACGCGTAAAAAATATGGAGGCGCGCGGCTGGCTCGTTGATGTCCTTTCATGTGTGAATGATATTCCGGCCCAGGAATTTACACTGGAGCAAATGTATCAATATGAACAAGCGCTGTCTCAAAAGCATCCAGACAACAACAATATACGGCCAAAAATTCGCCAACAGCTACAGGTTTTGCGGGATAAAAGCTTTATTCAATTTATCGACAAAGGCGTTTATCGAAAGGTTTGAGAGCGTACGAGAGAATTTAGAGCGAGTTAGTTAGTCGTTGTTCATGTTTATTGAGCAAATGCCAGAGCAATAAAAAAGCGGAAGGCGAGGACCTTCTGCTTTTTTGTGCGCCGAAATCTGTGCACAAAAAAAGAGAAATCTCGGTGAGATTTCTCTGGATGCTGGACCGTCAGGGGATCGAACCCTGGACAACACGATTAAGAGTCGCGTGCTCTACCAGCTGAGCTAACGGTCCATTGCTTGACTGCAAGAATTATTATAATGGCCGTTTTGCAAAATGTCAACAGGAATTTGGCGTTTTGTTAATTTTTTTTGCGGCTTAGAGATCGCGGATGGCGATGTCCGGTTCCCAAATGGCGCGCACGGGCACGAGGCGGTGGTCCTTGGCGTGGGCGGCGATGGTTTTGACGCAGTCGTCGTTGCCGTCGAGGACGACGTAGTCGCCAATTTCTGCGACATTGTCGAGCCACTTGCAAATATCTGCCAGCTGCTCGCTCGGATCGTCGTAGTTGTCGGCGTGTTTCCAGAAATTGCTCATGGTGATCGGTGGCTTGTGCATGTCGCGCGCTTCGCGCAGGGCGACTTGCAAATAATGGTCGTCGGTGAGGCGACGCTGGGTCAAGAGAAAGGCTTTTCCGCTCATTGTCAACAGCTCCTTATTTTTGGCAATAAATTTATTATAGCGGGAATTTTTTGCGGACGCAAGAGAGTGGGCGTGAGTGATAGAAATCACCGCTGTGAAGCGGAATATGTAACAATTTGACTAGCGATGTGGTATACTAAGGTCAAAGAATTTTTTTGTGGGAGAGATTGATATGAAGATTTCTACGAAAGGCCGTTACGGTTTGCGTGTGATGATTGATTTGGCAACCTACGGCGAGTCCAGACATATTCCGCTGCGTGAAATTTCCCAGCGACAAAACATTACCATCAAATATCTGGAGCAGATTATGACGCCGCTGCTCAAGGGTGGCTATGTCAACAGCTTCCGCGGCAACAATGGTGGCTATCAGCTCAAGCGCCCGGCGACGGAGATCACCGTCGGTGAAATCATTCGCACGATGGAGGGGTCCCTGGCGCCGGTGGCTTGTCTGGAGGGCGAGGAAAATGTTTGCCCGAACAAGCATAAATGCCAGACCTTGCCCGTCTGGGAAAAGCTGGATGCCCTCATTGAGGATTATCTCAACAATATTATTTTGCAGGATTTGGTTCAAGACAGACGTGACGTGCACGAAACCTGTCCGCTGACCAATGGCCGCCGCTGCTAGGCGCCGACAGGAGGACAGTGAAGCAATGGAGCAAGCGATAGTTGGTCTATGCGTGCTGGTGCTGGTCTTGTGCTCGTCGTTTTTTTCGCTGGCGGAAATGTCCTTTCTCTTGGCAAGTCCGGTGACGCTGCGTCACTGGGCCGATGAAGGGGACAGTCGCGCGGCGATGGCGGCGGAGATGCTCGACGATGACACCAATCGCGTGTTGACGACCATTAATATTTGTGACACGGTGGTCAATCTTTTGGCGATCGTGCTTGGCACCCTGGGGCTTATGAAATATTGTCAGGGTCGTATGGTGCTGGTGGGGTTTGTGGTGCTATTTTTGGCGATTCTCGTCATTGGCGAGATGATTCCTCGCCTGACGGCCCAGCGCTACGAAAACCGTATTTTTTGCCGCATTGCTCTGCCGCTGATGATGCTGGTGACGGTGTTTAAGCCGCTGACCTTTGTCATTGGACGCGGTGGGCGCATCATCATCAACCGCGCTGGCGATGATGATGACGAGGACGATGAATTCGTCGAAGAGGAGCTTCTGAACATTGTCGATGAGGCAGAGAGCGAAGGGGATCTCGAATTCCACGAAAGCGATTTGATTCGCTCGGCGATTAATTTTGAAGATTTGGTGGTTAAGGATATTTTCCGTCCGCGCGTGCGCGTGGTGGCCATTGACGATGAGATGGATGTGCGCGATGTGCTGGATGTCTTTGCAAACACGGGCTATTCGCGCCTGCCGGTGTACCACGACACCATCGACAACATTATCGGTGTGCTCCATCTCAAGGACGTGTTCAACAGCATGCTCGATGGCGAGCTGCGCGAATATGTGCCGCTGGTGCAGCCGGTGGAGTTTGTGTTCTTGCAAACCAAGGCCTCGCGTCTGCTTTTGCAGCTGCAGCGTAATCAGTCCCACATGGCCATCATCACCGACGAATACGGTGGTACGGCAGGGATTGTGACGCTGGAGGACATTATCGAGGAATTGGTCGGCGATATTTGGGATGAGCATGACAACGTCGAGGAAATGCCGATCCGCGTGCTCGCGCCGTCCCTCTATCAGGTCAACGCCAACATGGACGTGGATGAGTTCTTCGAATTTTTCGGATTGGATTTTGACGATTACGAGGACGACATTGAGGCCTCGTCCCTCGGTGGCTGGGTGGTGGATCTTTTGGATCACATTCCGGCCCCCGGCGAGGTGGCGACCTATCCGCCATTTACCTTCACCGTCGAAGAGGTGGACAAGCGCCACGTCGAGCGGGTGCGGGTGGTTTATACCGAGCCTGTGAAGGATGAGGATTGAGATGCGGCTGGAAAAATATTTGCATGATTTGGGCTACGGCAGTCGCAAGGAGATTGCCCGGCTCTTGCGTCAGCGCGAGGTCGTCGCAGACGGCGTGCGCGTCAAAAATGGCGCCGAGCAGGTCAGCGAAACCAGCGCCGTCTCTATTGACGGCGAGGCGGTGGCCTACGAGCCGGAGGTTTGGCTTATGCTCCACAAGCCCCAGGGTGTCATCACCGCCACCAAGGATCGCGACCATGAGACGGTGATGGCGCTCATCCCCGAGCGCTACGCGCGCATGGGCGTGGTGCCGGTGGGGCGGCTTGACAAGGACACGACGGGGCTCTTACTTTTGACCAACGATGGCCAGACGGCGCATCGGCTCATGAGCCCCAAGGGCCACGTCACCAAGGTTTACGACGTGGGCTACGAAGGTGTGCTCGTAGAGGATGCAGTAGCGCGCTGCGCCGAGGGGCTAGATCTGGGCGATTTTGTCACGGCGCCGGCGACCCTCGAATTGCTTGAGGGTGGCCATTGTACCCTCGCCATCCGCGAAGGCAAGTATCACCAGGTCAAGCGCATGCTGCATGCGCTTGGCGGCGTGGTCACGGCCCTGTCGCGGCGGCAATTTGGCCCGTTGGCACTCGACGAAACGCTGGCACCGGGCCAGTGGCGACGCCTGAACGACGAAGAAATCTGCGCCTTGAAGGCGGCAACAAGAGGAGGTCAGCGATGAATTTATACGATTTTGACGAAACCATCTATGATGGCGACAGCACGCGGGATTTTGTGATCTATCTCTACAAGCGATATCCCAAGCTCCTGCGCTATTTGCCACGGCTCGTGGCGGCGGTGGTCAGCTATTCCCTGGGGAAAATCGAGAAAACCCCGTTTAAGGAACGCATCTTCAGTATGTTTGCGAGTGTGCCAAATATTGAAGCGGTTGTCGAGGATTTCTGGGACGAGAATGCCCACAAGGTGCTGCCGTATTACATGCGCCAGGCCAGGGAGGATGATGTGATCATCTCAGCCTCGCCAGCCTTTATTGTTGAGCCGTTGTGCCGCAGACTGGGACTGACCCATGTCATCGCCAGCGACGTAGATCCCCAGACGGGGATTTTCCGCGGTGAAAATTGCTACGGCAAGGAAAAGGTGCGCCGATTTATCGAAGCAGGATTTTCTGCTGAGGACGTAGAGCAGGTGTATTCAGATTCCCTCTCGGATACGCCAATTGCAGAATTGGGACAGGAGGCGTTTATTGTGACGAAAAAAGGCATCAAACCATGGGGCCCAACCAAACAATCTGGCATGCAGGCCCTCTTTACCATGTTTAACAAACGCGAGGCGCTGTTGACCATTGCCGTCGGCGTCTTGCACGTGCTTTCGGTCGGTCATGCGACCAAGGTCGTGACCCGCGAAAAAAAGACCCAGCCGCTCCTCACCTACAGCATTTTGCACGGGTTGAACGGCATTTCCATTGTGCTTATTTTGGGCCTTCTCGGCAAAAAGCACCCAATGGCTGCGCGTGTATCCCACGCCTTCACCAATCTCAATTTACCATTGGGGCTCACAGCCCTCTTTGCCATGTTTGGCGTCCTCTATCTGGGCGGCGGCGTGGTCACGTCCCTGGCGCTGGCGACGGGGATCTGCTTGGTGGTGGTTTACAAGGGCACTCAGCTCATTTTCCGCAAGGAAATTGCCGAAATGCAGGCGACCCAGCATTTGCCAAAGGAGACGGATGAAGCATGAGAATTGCAATAGTCACAGGCGCCACCTCAGGATTGGGGCGCGCCTTTTTGGATGAATGGCAGCGACGCGGCGTCAAGCTCGACGAGGTTTGGCTCGTGGCGCGCCACGCCGAGGATTTGGCGCGCACGGCAGCGGATCTGCCGTGGCAAACGCGCTGCTTCGCCATTGATCTGGCTGACAAGGCGGCGCGCGCTGAGCTTTTCGCAGCGCTGGAAAAAGCCTGTCCGCGCGTTCGCTACGTGGTCAACTCGGCAGGCTATGGCAAGCTCGGCGATGTGGCAGACATTGATGCCGACGCCCAGCTCGGCATGGTCGAGCTCAACTGCGAGGCGCTGGTGGACATCAGTCAGCGCGTGCTGCCATACATGAGCCGCGGCAGCGTGATGTTCGAAATTGCCTCGGTGGCGGCTTTTGCGCCGCAGCCGGGCTTTGCCGTCTATGCAGCGACGAAAGGGTTTGTGCAATATTTTGCCCGCGCCCTCAACGTCGAGCTAAAGGATCGCGGCATCGAGGTCATCAGCGTCTGCCCAAATCCGATGGACACGGGCTTTTTCAAACGCGCCGGTGGCACGCCGAGCGGCCTCAAGCAGTATTTCTTTGAATCAACCGAGGGCGTCGTCCGCGCCGCCATGGATGCCGTCGGCACGCGGCGCGACGTGGTCACCAACTGTGCTGTGGCCGGGGCCTTGCGCGTCGCACTCAAAATCGTGCCGCACCGCTTCGTCTTTGGCATTGAGCGCACCTTACTCAAATAATGGGAGGCAAATTTATGGACAATATCAAGGAACTCAACACCGACATTTTCAAGCTTTTCGACAATCAGTGGGCGCTGCTCACCGCTGGCCCGATGGACGATTACAACACCATGACCATCAGCTGGGGCGGTCTCGGCACCCTCTGGAATCCGGCGAAAAACGGCCGCCAGGTAGCGACGGTCTACGTGCGTCCGTCGCGCCACACCTTCTCCTATATGGAAGCAAACGACACCTTCACCATTAGCTTTTTTGACGAAAGCCATCGCAAGGATCTGAGCTATCTCGGCAGCCATTCCGGTCGCGACGAGGACAAGGTCGCAAAGACCAGCCTGACGCCAAAGGCTTGCGCTGAGAATACCGTCGGCTTTGCAGAAGCGCGCCTCACCCTCGTTTGCAAAAAGCTCTACAGCGACGCCATGGACCTCGACAAGATTCCAGAGGACGTTTGCGAAAAATTCTACAACGACGGCACCGAGCCCCATCATTTTTACATTGGTGAAATCGTTGCCTTCGAAGAAAAATAATCACAAAGCAGGTGCTGCGGCGCCTGCTTTTTTAGGAGGACGCCATGATTAGAAAAGCGCAAGCAGCAGATTTGGACCAGATCGCAGATCTCTGGCTCGCTGCCAACATCGACGCCCACGATTTTATCGACGCCAGCTATTGGCAGAGCATGGCACCGTTGGTGCGGGGGCTCTTGGCGCAGAGCGAGCTCACCATCTTTGAAGCGGCTTACGGCGGGCGCATCCTCGGCTTTGTCGGCCTCGACGGCGACCAGCTCCAGGGCCTCTTTGTCGATGCCGACGTGCGCGGCCAGGGCCTCGGCCGCCAGCTCCTGGACGCCGCCAAAAAAGATCGCGCTCACCTCAGCCTCCACGCCTATGCCAAAAACACCCGCGCCTGCGCGTTCTACTCGCGCGAAGGCTTCATCGCCACCGGCGAGGACGTCGACGCAGCGACTGGTGAGCGGGAAGTGATTTTTGAATGGCAGGCGAGTGCGATTTAGATGAAGAACAATAAATCGATTATTGATTTTGAGCTATTTGCGTGATATCATACAGACGTAAAAGAGTTTACCGCTGACCAATATGCGGTATACAAATGGTTGGGTTGTAGGTGTTGTCCTTCGTCGAAAGACGAAGGACTTTTTCGTAATGAGGGCAAAAAAACAGCGCGTGCAAGAGGATGGTCTTGCACGCGCTGTTTGCGTTTATTGACGGTAGTTGCGGAGGAGGGCGCCGGAGTCGTCGGTTTCCAGCGGCTGGTAGTCTTTTTCCTTGAGGTGCTTGCAGAGGGCGCGGAAGGCTTTGGCGTTGTTGTCGATGTAGTAGGAGCGGGCGATGTTGCCATCGGCGTCCTTATCGGCGCCATTCCACCAGACGGCGGCCTTGATGCGTGGGTAATGCTTGAGATCGGTGAACATGTCTTCCACCCACTGGGCCTTGTCGCCGCCGTAGTCGGAGCTCGAGAATTCGGTGATCATCAGCGGCTGCTTGTACTGAGGGGCGATTTTGGCGTAGATTGGATCGTAGATTTCTTTGAAGCTGCGCCAGGTTTCGCCGTCGTAATAATCGCCGGTGTTGTAGCCGGTGAGGCCGATGATGTCAACGTATTCGTCGCCAGGGTAGTAGTTGTCTTCGTAGTTCCAGGCAAAGTTCGGGAAGGAGCGCTCGTTAGGATTCCAGATCCAGAGGGTATTTTTGTTGGCGCCCTCTTCTTCGAAAATATTGTAGAGGTAGCGATAGAGCTCGATGTAGGTGTCGCAATCGCGCGCCGACCAGTAGGCGGAATAATTGCACCAGTCGCCATTCATTTCGTTGAACGGACGGAAGAGCACCGGATGGCCAAAGCGGGCAATGTCCTTTGCCAGCGAGCGGATGTAGGTGTCGTATTTGCCTTCGAGAATGTCATAGACGGCGTTGTTTTGGGACGTTGGGTCGTAGAGCTCGGTCTGCACCGTGAGCTCGCAGACGGTGCCGTGGGCCCAGAGAGAATCGAGCATGCTGTAGATGGAGGTGTCGTATTCTTCCTTGAGGCCGGAATAATGGAGGGCAATGTCAAAATGGTGCTCCATGCGATTTTCCAAATCGATGAGCCCCTTGAGATAGGTGCCGCCCACCGACGGTTCAAAGACGCCCCAGGTGAGGTCGGCATCGTCGGAGAAATATTTGTTGTAAAAATCCTGGGTCTCCTGGGTTTTGCTCGACAGGCTCCGGGCGAAGTGCGGATATTCCTTGGCCGTCACCGTTGGCTCAAAGGTTTCGACGCTGTCGGCAATTTCCTTGAGCATGTCGGTGCTGACGGCCTTGCTCGAGGAGACGAGGAAGCAGTAGACGTTGTCGCCCTCGACAATGTCGACAATGCCGTAGTGGTTGCGGTCGCCTTCAATTTTTGAGAGGCTGCGGCGCTCCCAGGCGAGAATATGGGTGGTGCGGCCGTTGTCCTTGAGGGTCTCGTCGGCGTTCTTGGTGAAATCCCAGGTGTTTTCCAAGAAACGGTTGGAATAAGAGAGATAGGTTTTGGCGTCAATGTCATCCAGGGTCTGGGTGAAAATTTCCAGGCGCGTGTCGTCGTTGGCCAGGGTGCTGCGATAGGTGGCATCGCCCATGTCGACCACCTCGAGGTCGTCTATCATAGCGACGCGATAGCCCTGGGCGTGGTTGACAAAGTCGCCGTCTTCGACGGTGAAGACGCCAGCGTCCTTGGCGGTTTTGACGGTGTCGGCGCTTTCGGCGTTGAGGCCGTTGCCAATGGCAGCGGTGTCGGTGGTCGCCTCGGGCTGGTTTTTTTCGGCGACGTCGTAGACGGCAGTTTCTTTGACCTCTTCGGTCGTCCCCGATTGATCGCTGGTACAAGCGGTGAGGGCGAGGGCCCCGGAAAGCAAGAGGGACACGAGAATCATCGATCGTTTCATGGGTAGGCAATCCTTCCTTTTCATCGTTGTCAAATCAAATAATGAGAAATTTTTGTTGATTTCTTTCATTGTAGTGGATAGATGCGGCGCGCGTCAACCGCTATCGGCCTCAGCCCTTGCGCGGGGGCCGATTTTTGTGTACGCTATAACAAATGCGACGTACAGAAAATGGAGGGATGATGATGCGACTGATCATTGGCGCCACGGCGGAAGCCGTTCGTCGGGCGGTTTTTTCGGAGCTGGCGGCGCTCGGCGAAAAAAACAGACGCGCCTATTTGCTGGTGCCCCAGCAATTTACGATGCAAAGCGATTTGGATTTGTTGAAATTTTTGCAGACAGAGATTCTCATGGACATCAAGGTCAAGAGCTTCGGCTCGCTCTCGCGAGAGGTGTTGAGCCGCACCGGCGGCATCAAGCGGCCTTATGTCAACGAAAGCGGCAGACGCATGCTGGCCCAGTATTTGCTCAGCGAGTGCCACGATGATCTCAAGCTCATGGGCGGCAGCCACAAGGCCCAGGGCGTGGCCACAAAAATTGTCGAAACCCTGCAGGAATTTCGCGAGCTGGGGCTGGCGGGTGAGACCCTCTCGAGCCTCGGCGAGGGCGATGACGTGCCGCCTCTGCTCGCCGAAAAGCTCAGCGACGCGGCGGTGCTTTTGCGCGCCTACGAGGCGCTCCTCGGCGACAAGCGGCTGGACAACGAGGCGCGGCTGGCCCTCCTCGCAGAAAAAATCAGCCAGGCCGAATGGCTTCGCGGCGTGGCGTTTTATTTGGATGGCTTCCACACCCTGTCCTTGCCGGAGCTCGCAGTGGTGCAGGCGTTGGAGGCTCGGGGCTGCGCGGTGACGATCTCGTTGGTGCTCGCGCCCGAGGCGCTGACCGATGCCCGCGGCTGGTGGAGCGACCATGCGCCGACCCACGCGGCGTTGCGCTTCTATGCGCTATTGGCGCGGTCCTTTGCAGAGCTTACTGTCGAGACCGTCGAGGATGCCGCTGCGCCCCTGGCGGCAGCCGACGCCCTGGGACGGGCGATTTTTGGCTACGGCGGTGCGGTCTATGACGCGCCAGCGCCTGAGGTCAGCCTCTGGAAGGCGACCAATCCTCAGCTCGAGGTGACCTATCTGGCGGGCTTCATGCGCAAGCTCGTCATCGAGGATGGCTACCGCTGGCGGGATTTTCACATCACCACCAACCAACCGGCGGAATATTTTCCCCTCATCGAGCGCGTCTTCAAGCAGTACGAGATCCCCGTCTTTATTGACGAGCGCAAGTCACTGCGCGACCACTATCTCGTGCGCTATTTGCTCAACGCGCTGGACATGGTGCGCTATCGCTTCAGCTATGCGGCAGTCTTTGGCTGTCTGCAAACGGGGCTCGCGGGGCTGGACGCCGAGGAAATTGCGGCGCTGGATTATTTTGTGCGCGCCAAGAATCTGCGCGGCACGATGCTCTTTGACGCGCGCTATTTTGCGCCGCCAGATGAAGCCGTCGTCTCGCGCAAGGCTGACGGCCTCCGCGCTCGCCAGGCGCTGGCGCTGGCTGCCCACGAAAAATTCACGGCCCGCTTCCAGCCCCTCTACGAGGATCTTGCGAGTGCTGCCACCATCCGCGATTTTTCCACCATCGTCTATTATTTCCTCACGGCGCCCGAGCTCCTCGACGCCCTCCACGCCGCCGATGTCGACAAAACGGCAGAGGCGCGAGACATTGACGCCAACATCACCGAGGCTCTCATTGCCCTGCTGGAGCAAATGGTCGAGACCATCGGCGAAATGCAGGTGGACCTGGCGCAATTTTGCGAGATCCTCGGCGAGGGGATAGAGGAGGCGAGTCTGGGAATTTTGCCACCGTCCCAGGATCAGGTCATGGCGACGCTCCTTTCTCGCGCCCGCACCGGCGGCTGTCGCGTGCAGGTCATTTTGGGCATGAGCGATGCCTGGCTACCGTCAAGCGGCGAGTCGCAGACGATTTTCATCCGCGAGGAAAAGCGCTGGCTCGAGCAAGCGGGCATCAGCCTGCGCTTTGACGAGCAGCGGCTTCTCGAGGAGGAGGCCTTCTGCCTTTATGAGGCCATCGTCAAGCCCCGGACCCGGCTCATTCTCTCCTATCCCCTGAGCAGCCAGGGCGGCACAGCCATGAACGAGAGCATCTATGTCGCCCGCGCCCGCGCCGCCCTGCCCAAGCTTACAGAGACGAGCCTCCTCGGCGCCATGGCGGGCGTCGTGCTTTATCTCAAATGGCAGGCCCTGCAGGAATTGATGGAGTGGCTCAGACGCTACGGCCAGACGCCTGCCCTTGCCGAATCCCAGCCGGATGCGGTGCGATCCCTCGCCAGCGGCTATCGCTATTTTGAGGAGGCCCATCCGGCGCTGGTGCCGTTTTTGAAGCATGGGCTCTACTACACGAATCTGCGCGAGAATCTCTCGCCGGAGACGGTGGCAGCCCTCTATCCGACGCTGCGCCGACAGCAGGTGAGCATTTCTGAGCTCGAAAGCTGGCAGAGCTGTCCCTACAAGCATTTCATTCGCTACGGCATTCGCCCCGAGGAAATGCTTGAGTACACCCTGCGCAACGACGAAATCGGCACCCTGCTCCACGGCTCGCTGGATCGGCTGACGCGCGATCTCAAGGACAACCCCAGCTGGCTCGAGTGGGACGATGCCCAGATCTGCGCCCAAATCGACGCCTACCTCGAGGAAGAATCCAGCGCCCAGCTCGACAGCCAGCGCAAAAATGAGGCGCGCAACCGCGCCGTCCTCGAAAAAGTGCGCCGCCAAGGCCACAAGGCGGGACGCTTCATGATTCGCCAGCTCAGAAACAGCGCCTTCCAGCCGCGCTTTAACGAGGTCAGCTTTGGCGAGCAGTCGCGTCTCTTCCCGCCGATTTATCTGGAGCTCCCCGACCGGCTCATTCGCATCGAGGGCCGCATCGACCGCGTCGACACCTGGCAGCAGGGGGAGGATGTTTACGTGCGCGTCATCGATTACAAATCCGGTGCCAAGGAATTTGACATTGGCCGCGCCTGGAATGGCCTCGATTTGCAGCTTTTGCTCTACCTGCGCGCCGTGCTCGGCTGGGACTGCGCGCCGCTGGCGGCAGGTGTCTTCTATCTGAGCCTCAAGCAGCCCTTTGTCGAGCTCGCCAGCAAGGACCCGGCGAAAATCGAGGCGGCTTTCACCAAGCAGCTGCTCATGGACGGCGTCTTTATTGACGATCCCCAGGTCATCCGCGCCATGGAAAAAAATCTGCTTGACGGGCCGACAGAGGTCATCCGTATCCGCGGCCGTGGCAAAACCGGTGAGAATCAGCTTGCGGCGGCAGATTTCGACGGACTTCTCGCCCACATGGTGGCGATCGCCCGCGACTCGGTGGCGGCGATCAGCGCCGGTGACATTCGCGTCTGCCCAGTGGCCATCGGCGCCGAGGCGACAAAGGAATGTGAATACTGCGATTACAAGGCGATTTGCCGCTATGAGGAAAACCGCAGCGGCAACCATGTGCGCACTGTGCCAAAATTGAATTGGAAAAGCGTCAAGGAAGCGCTGGCAAAGGAGGAAGAACGATGAACTACACCCCATCCCAAGAGGAAGCCATCCGCGCCCGCGGTGAGAATCTCCTCATCTCGGCGGCGGCAGGCTCGGGCAAGACCCGCGTCCTCGTTGATCGCATCGTCGAGATGCTGCGTGCTGGCGAGGTCGGCCTGTCGGAGCTGCTCGTCGTCACCTTTACCAACGCTGCCGCCGGGGAAATGAAGAGCCGCCTGCGCGAAGGCCTCGAGCAGGCCGCCGTCGAGGCGACAGGTGCGCAGCAGACCTTCCTCCGCGAACAGCTCGAGGCCCTGAACGAGGCGCACATTTCGACGATGCACGGCTTTTGTATTGCTGAGCTGCGCCGCTATTATCATGTGCTGAATCTGGACCCGGGCTTTCGCATTCTGCCCGAGTCGATGACCGCCATTCTCAAAGAGGACGCCATGGCCCAGGCCATGGATGCAGGCTATGCATCTGCAAATGAAGGCTTTCTGCGCCTGGTTGATGCCTACGGCGGCAAAAACGGCGACGACGATTTGCGCGACATGGTCCGCGACGTTCACAACCGCATCCAATCCCACGAGGCGCCGCTGGATTGGCTCGCCGCGCAGGCCGAGCGCTTTGCCGAGCCTGTCGATGCAGCCATCGAAGACTATTGGCGACACCTTGTCGAGGACGTCCTCGATGAGACCGCCCAGGCCATCGCCCGCGGCCGCGCCCTTTGCGATGGGCTGCAAAACGCCGAGAAATATCACATCATGTTTAATGAGGACGAGACGATTCTCGCCGGCATTCGCAAGGTGCTGCGCGCCGAGGATTCGCTGGCGAAAGTGGCAGGGCAGCTATCGACCATCACCTGGATGAAAAAGCCGACGGTCATCCGCAATGCATCGCCAGAGGCCAAGGCGCAAGAGGACGCCATCAAGACCCTGCGCGATGCTTATAAGAAAAACTTCACCGAGCTTGCCGAGTTCCTGCCAGAGCCAGGCGCCGACGTCAGCGCCGACCGCGCCCTCATCGCCCCGCATCTGGCGGCGCTGGTCGATTTGGTGGGCGATTTTGACGCTGCTTACCGCGCTGCCAAGGCCGAAAAGCAGGGGCTCGACTTCAACGACCTCGAACACGCCCTTCTCGCCCTCCTTCATGATGAGGAGGCAGGGCCGGCCATTCGCCAGGAGATTCGCTATATTTTCTTTGACGAGTACCAGGACGCCAACCCCATCCAGGAGAAAATCGTCAACGCCCTGGCTGCACCCGACCACCTCTTTTTCGTCGGCGATGTCAAGCAGGCCATCTATCGCTTCCGCCGCGCCGATCCGAATATTTTCAATGCTCGCTATGCGCGCTACGAAGCTGGCGACGGCGGCAGACTCATTTCCCTGTCCGAGAATTTCCGCTCGCGCCAGGAAATCCTCGCTTTCTCTAACGCCCTCTTTGGCACGCTGATGACGAGTGCCCTCGGCGATGTCGATTATCTCGCGCCGGGTCAGGCGCTGGTCTGCGGCGCGCCCAAGGATCCAGACGAGGGCGCCGTGCAGTGCATGGCCATTGCCAAGGACGCCGTCGCCAGCGACAATCCCGAAGCCCTCTGGATCGCGCGGGAAATCAAGCGCCTTGTGGCAGAGGGGCGCTACGGCTATGGCGACATAGCCGTGCTCATGCGCTCGCCGTCGCGCCGCATCAAGGATTTCGAGGAAATTTTCAAGCGCGAGGGCATTCCTTTCTATTCCGACAATTCGTCGGTGGGATTTCACAATCTCGAGGTGCGGCTCTTCATCGCCATGCTGCGTGTCCTCAGCAACGACCTCCTCGACGAGCCCCTCTTGGCGGCGCTGCTCTCGCCCTTTGGCGGCCTGAGCGACGAGGAGATTGCCCTCATTCGCCTTGAATGCCCTGACGCGCCCTTCGCGAGCCTCTGCAAGCGCTATCTGGCCACGGCCGACGACGAGATTGCCGCCAAGCTCCGTCGCTTCTATGCGCAGCTCGCCCGCTGGCGCACCGCCTTGCATTACCAGTCGCTAGAAGAAGTCGCCACCGCCATGCTCGAGGAGAGTGGCTATGGTGCCTTCCTTTTGGGCATGGACGAGGGCGTCGCCCGCTACCAGAACGTCAGCGCCTTCATCCAGCTCATTGCCGATTACGAAAAGGGCCAGCGCTACGGCCTCGCAGGATTTTTGCACCATTTGCAAACGCTCGAGGCGCGCAGCCTCGATTCGGCCATGCCGGGCATCGCTCTGAGCGAAAACGACAGCTGCGTGCGTATCATGAGCATTCACAAGAGCAAGGGGCTGGGCTTTGAGGTCGTCTTCTTGGCGGATATGGCGCGCACCTTCAGCAATCAGGACAGCCGTCGCCCGCTGGTCATGGACGATGCCCTCGGCATTGGTCTGAACGTCGTCGATTTGGACAACAGCACCCAGCATACGTCGCTAGAGCGCAGCCTCATCAACCACAAAAACAAGATGGAAAACCTCTCCGAAGAGGTGCGTCTGCTCTACGTCGCCCTCACCCGCGCCAAGGATCGCCTCGTTCTCGTCGCCAGCCTCAAGGCCGACGCCCTCGACGGCTGGCGCGAAAAAAAATATGGCAACATCCAGGCCGACACTGCCACCTTCCGCAAGCAACGCTCCTACGCTGATTGGTTGGCAAGCTGCCTCTGCGATCCGGCGCATCCCCTCTATTTGGGCAGCGGCGCGCGTCCGTACCAGTGGCAGCTCGTGGACGCTGCCGACCTCGTCAACCAGGAGGCAGAGGAGGAGGGGGCGCTCGCCTACGACGTGCTCCTGGCCCAGGCCGATCCTGCTGCAACCGCTGCCATCGCCGCCCGCTTCAGCACCGACTACGCCTATGCCGACGACACGAGCCGTCCCTTCAAAAAAACCGTCTCTCAGCTCAGCAAGGGCAACGACGTCCTGCCCGATTACGTGCGCCAGTGGCCCGACTATGCGGCGAGCGAGGGCACGGCAGCGACAGATCTCCCTGTACCGGATTTCATCCGCGCCCACGTCTCCCTCACCGCCGCCGCCCTCGGCACCCTCATGCACCAGATCGTTCAGCTCCTGCCTCTGCGCGCCCAGAGTCGCGCCGAGATTCTCGCTGGGCTCGATCGCCTCGAGCGCGAGAATTTCATCACCGGCGAGGAGCGCGCCGCCGTCGACGTCGACATGCTCGAGGGCTTCTACGCCGGCGATTTTGTCGCCAGCCTCGCCGCCCGCAGCATCCGCATCGAGCAGGAAGCGTCGTTTACCATGCGCGTCGAGCCGTGGCTCGTCGACGGCCAGATCGACCTCTTCATCGAAACCGCCGACGGCCTCGAAATCGTCGACTTCAAAACCGACCGCACCATGCGCGCCGCCCGCTACCGCGCCCAGCTCGACCTCTACGCCCGCGCCCTCACCGCCGCCTACCACAAGCCCGTCACCCACAAATGGCTCTACTGGCTGCGCCACAACACCGCCGAAGAGATCCACTAAAACAACACACGCCCCACAGCTCAACTCGAGAGCCGCAGGGCGTGTGTTTGTTTTATGCGATTAGTCATTTAGATGCTGTGATTTCGGGGCTTTGAGAGGATTCTTCCAGCTCATCAAACACATCGTTCATTGGCCGTCCTTGCTCGGCAAGGGATTGCGCGTAGCTATGTTGAAGCTTGGCATCCAGCTCGGCCTCGGACATGGCATCGAGGGTTCTTGGCTCAGAAGGAATGGTCAGTGAGAAAGGAATCCCGTGATGATAGATAATCTGGCGATACAGAGAATTGATGACAACAGAGACAGGAACACCAAGCTTTTGCAAGATGTCTTCTGCTTCAATCTTAACATTATTTTCAACGCGTGCGCTGACAGTTGAATCTTTCATCTCAAACACCTCCTATTGTGATTATTGTATTCTATTGTCTTGCAATCTGCAAGACATGCTGCGCGGTCGATGCACCCTTGTTGACAATATGCGCCATTTCTATTATAAAATAACCATACAAAGCCGGGAAAAATATTTCGTCCCGCGTAAGTCGTCGTTTGTCCCGAATAACGAATTGCTTTCAATGAAATGGTATATAATGGAGTTATCAAAAATAAGGGGGGGGTTATTTTTGAACATTGCAATTTGTGATGATAATGAAGCGCTTTTTAGTCGCATAGAGGAGGTGATTGAGGAACATCTTGGCGTTGATGTGGTGTGTGATTTTTATTCTGAGAGCGCCGACTTTTTGGCGCATTTTCGAGATGGCCAGCGCTATGATGCCTATTTGCTGGATATTTGTATGCCAGGCTCCAGTGGCATGGCGCTGGCAGCCGAGATTCGCCAATCAGACCAACAGGCCATCCTTATTTTTGTGTCGGGGTATGAGAATTATGGCTGTGAGTGCATTGACTATGCGCCACTCTGCTTCATCAAAAAGAAAAACTTTGAAAAGGATCTCGCAAAAGCCATGGTGATGATATCCAAAAAACTGGCCGACAAAGCACAGCGCATTGCCTTCAAGAAGGGTCGTCGCACGATTCTGCTCGCATATGACGAAATCCACTATATCCAGGGCAAACGCAACAATTATTCTGTTTTCACTAAGGACGGTGAATATGATTTTTACGGCACCCTGTCTCAGCTGGAGAAAACCCTGCCGGAGAATATTTTTGCGCGCATCAACAAATCAAATATTGTCAACGTGTTCCATATTCGAGAAATCGCGCCCCAGAGCATCAAGGTGGATGGCTGTGATTTTTCAATACCAGTCAACGAGAAGGGCTGGGAAAAAATTAATCGCATCATCGGCCAATCCGTCAGAGAGAAGCATCTGTTATGAGTTGGATTGATTGGCTAACTATTTTTACAGCGGTGACAGAGGGCCTGTGCTATGTCATTCTCATGGAAGGCTTTTTCCGGCGGAAGCTGACGCACAGAGGGCTTTTCTCTTTGGCCGTCGTGATGCTGCCAGTAGGAATTACGGTAAGCAATTATTTTCTCGAGTTCTCTGCATCAAACGTCATAGGAATGCTTGGCTGTGCCTTTGTTTTTTCATTTCTGTATGATTGCAAAATGGGTGTGCGCCTGCTGTCTCTTGGTTTTTGGTTTGCAGTGGGCGTGCTCATCGAATTATTGATGGCCTTGCTGCTTGCCAGCGTCTTGGCCATTCCGGTGCAGATGGTTGTGGATACGCCATCATATCAGTTGATAGGGTCGATGCTCTCAAAGGTCATCACCCTGTTTGTCTTTCTCATGCTGTACAGAAGGGTCAAAAACAGAGCCATCAGCCTCAATCATCGTCAATGGCTCGTGACATGTCTGGCCTTTTTTGCCATTGCTTGGGTCGCTTATTTGCTCATTCGAATGACCTATGCCTTGCAAAACACCCAGTATAATACCATGGCCTTCATCGGTGCTACTGGGCTCCTTATCATCTTCTTTTTCGTCATCGATGAGTACGAAAAGAACCAAGAATTGCTACTCATGCGAAGCCGCATGGCGTTCGAGGAAAATCGCTACCAAGAAAATCTCGCCCGCGAAGAAAAAATGAAGCAGTTTAAGCACGATTATACCAATCAGCTCATCGCCTTGCGTGGCTACCTTGCCCAAGAACATCTGACAGCAGGCTTGCAACATTTGCAAGCCCTCGAGGACGTCCTCCATGACATAGTGCCCCATATTCACACAGGAAATAGCGGGCTAGACATGCTCCTCAGCAGCAAAATTACCGCCGCCGAAAAACTGGGCGTGGATACCTGTTATGATGTCATGCTTCCAGCGCCGCTCCCAGTCGCAGAAATCGACCTCTGCACCATCATGGGCAACGCCCTAGACAATGCCATCGAAGCCTGCGAGCGACTGCCAGCAGAAAATCGCTGGCTACAGTTTTCCTTGCTGTATGATTATCGCCACGGTTTTGGGGCTGTGCTAGATTGCAGAGTCGCCAATAGCGCCCCGCCGCCATCCGACACAGGATTCGCCACCCACAAAGCAGACACCATCAACCACGGCCGAGGCCTGACCATCATCCGCGACACCCTCCGCAAATACCATACAACGCCAGATGTCACCTGGGAAGATGATGTGTTTACCTTGCATTTTACCTTGATGCTGCAAAAGGAAACGTCATCATTGAAGGGTAACTAGGAAAAAATAAGCTATTACTACATAATGAAAAATTTGCAGGGAAGCCAGAAATGGTCTCCCTGCAAATTTTTTGTCCTGAATAAGTGGGCGTACGTCCCGAATAAAAAATAACAGGATTTTTATTTGATACAATGACAATGAGGTGATTTCTCTTTTTCCTCTCTCGAGTGTTATTCGTCCCTGTTGGGATGTCGTTCGTCCAGAGGGGATGATTTATGAGAAATTTCTGCTATAATGAAAAAAAGGCTGTGATGGCCGAAAATTTGTCACCTGTTGAATTGTGTTTTATAAGGAGATGAAAGGTTATGAAAAGCTTATTTGCAAAATTTGCCATGGTGGCGCTGTTGGCAGTGGCAGCTGTGGGGCTTGCCGGACAACCGGCAGAGGCTGCCGAGGATACGGCGCGGATTGTTTGGGATGGGCAGGAGATTGCCTTCCCGGATCAGCAGCCGGTGGTTATTAATGGAACGACCTTTGCGCCATCGCGTCCGCTGGTGGCGGCCATGCCGGGGGATTACATTGTCAATGTGGTCAAGGACAAGCCATGGTATGCTGTGAGCATTCAGCCAAATCCGGATAGCAATTTCTCGAACCACAACAACTACTTTTTCGCCTTTTACCAAGGTCATGATAACGAGGCGCCATTCTACACCGTCGATTACGGTGGTCCAAACGGCGTCATGGACCCAAGCAAGCACCAGGAGGTGCAGATGAGCACGCAGATCCAGCTCATGGGCAATCGCCTCATGCTGCCGGTTCGTGCCCTCGTCGGCTCATTTGCAGACATCAGCTGGGATAAGGACACCAAGACCGTGACCATCACCAGCAAGACGGCGCAGTAAGAGCTCGTCTGAAACAAAGGGGGACATCCAATGAAAACACCACGCAAAATCGCGTCGCTC
>JAUNGU010000123.1 GCA_030524315.1 Peptococcaceae bacterium | reverse complement strand
GGTTGCAGCAGGTCATTCTGGATTGGTTCAGTGTGGCGATTATGCTCTTGTCTGTCTATTTTTATCTGCAAGATACCATGCCGCTGGCGTACTGCCTGATGATGATCGTCGCCTCGTTTATGATTTTCGGAGAATTGAAGAGCGCAGGGAGTGGCATGGCGACGCTGCGTCTGACAGAGGTTTCCATCGACCGCGCAAATGAACTGGATGACGTGCCAGTCATGAGCGAGGGAAAAATGGAAAACAGTCCCGCCTCCCACGACATCGAATTTCGAGATGTGCACTTTGCCTATGAAAAACGCACGATTTTGGACGGGGTCAATTTCAAAATACCCGACCGCACGATGACGGCGATTGTTGGCCCGTCGGGTTCCGGCAAAACGACGATCTGCAATTTGATTGCGCGGTTTTGGGATGTCAACAGTGGACAGGTGCTGGTTGGCAGCCAGGATGTGAAGGCTTATTCTTTGTCAGCGCTGATGGGCAATATCAGCATGGTTTTTCAGAACGTCTATCTTTTTGCGGACACGATTGAAAACAATATCAAATTCGGCAAGCCGGACGCCACCCGTGAGGAGGTTGTTGAAGCGGCGAGAAAAGCCTGCTGTGACGAGTTCATTTCGGCCTTGCCGGATGGCTATGACACGCTGATTGGCGAAGGCGGCGCTTCCCTTTCTGGCGGTGAAAAGCAGCGGCTTTCCATTGCTCGCGCCATGCTAAAGGACGCGCCGATTGTCGTTTTTGATGAAGCCACCGCAAATGTGGATCCGGAAAATGAAGACCGCTTGCAGGCGGCCATCGAAGCGCTTACAAAGGACAAGACCATCATTATGATTGCGCATCGTCTCAAAACAGTGCGCAATGCCGACCAGATTCTTGTGGTCGATGGTGGCCATATTGTGCAGCAGGGCAAGCATGACGACCTAATTCTGCAGCAAGGCCTCTACGCCGATTTTGTCAGCTTCAGAAAGCGGGCAATCGGCTGGAATCTGAGGGCCAATCACTAAATGTTTGTACCGACTTGTCGGTGCAAAAATCAAAGGAGGATTTCAAAATGACATCAAAAAACTTAAAAGCAAAAGATCTTATCAACGTCGGTATCTACACCGCCATCTATCTTGTCATTTTCTTTGTTGTCGGGATGCTCAACGCCATCCCGGTGCTTTACCCGTTTCTCTATATCCTGATCCCGCTGGTTAGCGGCATCCCGTTCATGCTATTTTTGACGAAAACGGACAAATTCGGCATGGTGTCGATCATGTCGATTATTTGTGGCGTGTTTTGGTTCCTGATGGGCTATACCTGGACGGCGATTGTTGGCTATGTGGTTTTTGGCATTCTCGCTGATGTGGTTCTGCGTGCAGGAAGCTACAAGAGCTTCAAGCTGGACGTCATCGGATTCTGGCTGTTTTCCTGCGGCATGATCGGTTGCCAGGCGCCGATGTGGGTGATGGCCGACACCTATATGGCCGGTGTTGAGCAGTCGATGGGCGCGCAGTACGCCAGTGAGCTGGCCCATTATATGCCGTCATGGATGGGGATTGCCGCGATTGCCATTATTTTCGTAGGGGCAGTATTGGGCGCTCTGCTAGGCCGCAAAATGCTGAAGAAACATTTTGAGAGAGCAGGCATTGTCTGATGGAAAAATACGCGCCTTATCAGCCGCCGAAAAAAACAGGCTTTTATCTGGACCCGCGCACAAAAATTCTCTTCATGGCATTTATCACGACGCTAATGTTCTTTGTCTATGAGAACTTGGCGATGGATGCGGCCGTGGCAATGATTCCCCTGACCTTGCTCTTGATCAATCGTCAGCTGCGAACAGCCCTCATTTATGGCGGGCTGTTCGCGTTGGCACTTGTCGCAAAGCTGACCCAGGGGATGGTGGCCATGCCGGATATTTTGAATATGATTGCTGTCCTACTCATTGCAATGGTCATCAGGCTGTTCCCGATCTTTATGCTGGGCTACTACATCGTCGAATCCACAAAGACCGACGAATTTGTGGCTGCAATGGAAAAATGGCGTGTGCCGCAAGCGTTTATCATTCCCATCTCCGTTGTCTTTCGCTTCATCCCCACCTTGGGCGAGGAATCGGCGGCGATCACCGATGCCATGCGACTGCGCGGCATTCAATTTGGCACGAAGAAATTTTGGCAAGCGCCGACGGCCATTCTCGAATATCGCGTCGTTCCCTTGATGCTCTCGGTTGTGAAAATCGGCGATG
>JAUNGU010000039.1 GCA_030524315.1 Peptococcaceae bacterium | reverse complement strand
AGCCAGCCAGCCAGCCAGCCAGCGGGAGGGGTCTGTCTATTTTTGCGGCGTAAATTTCATATTCAACACCTCGAGGACGCAGCGTCTGCGAATTGTTCGCGGATAGGTGCGTCTTTTTTTGATGCCGTTTAGTAGAAAGGACAGTGAAATAGTATGAGAAGAAAAATGATAGCGATTGTTACGGCACTGGCGATGGTGCTGAGTCTCTTGCCTATGGGCGCGTTGCCTGGCTGGGCGGAGGAGGGGGATGTCACTGCTGGTGAAAACCAGTACATTGACCGTCAGTGGGACGAATCGAGCCAAACGGTGGTATCTACAGTGGAGGATATTCCTTCGAATGCAATAGAGATTAACGCGAACAACAAACCTACTAGCTGGACAGCAGGCTGGTATGTGGTGCGCGGTAACGTAGAAATCAGCGGCCAGGTCACGGTTACCGGTAATGTGAACCTGATCCTCGCCGATGGCGCGAGCCTCAATGTCAGTTATGGGATTACGCAAGATAATGGAAATAGGAATTTGACCATTTACGCACAATCTCATGGCGCTCAGCAAGGTGTATTGGTAGCCAGTGGCGGCAATTATTATAGAGGTATTTCTATTCATACGCTTACCATCAATGGTGGTGCAGTGACTGCGATAGGCGGAGAAAGTTATGAGGGGGGAGAAGAGGGAATAAATGCAGATTCCATCACTCTCAACGCAGGTGCAGTTGTTGCCAATGGTGGAAAGGGAGGTGGGATCACCTCGGAAAGTAGTCGTGGGGGCAACGCTATGAGTGCTTCTAAGATAGCTATACATGGAGGGTTCGTAACCGCGATAGGTGGAGCTGGAATGTATGGGCCTGTTATCTACGGGATTAATGGATCTGGTATCGTGGGTACTGCTACTGTTGAGATTTTAGGTGGACAGATCACATCAACTGGATATGATGGGATTATTTCCGAGAATGGAGCTGTTACAATAGCCGGCGGTAGTGTTACAGCCACGGGAAAAAGTGATAATGGCAAGGGCATCAGCGGAAAGAATGTCATTATAAAAGGAAACAGCCATGTCACTGCGCAAGGGAAAATAGGTATCAGTGCAGACAATGTGGAGATTAGTTCTGGCGTGGTTGAGTCATCAAAAATTTCCGGCAGCTTTTCGACAACGGCGCAAGGATATGCAGTAATCGTTGCAACTGCCATTGAGGATAATCAAGATACGTCTGCATGGCATGGTATTATTTTTCAAGGAAGCAACGGAAAGGTCTACGGCGATATTTCTTTAGCGCAGGATTTGTCAACGCCAGAAGGCAGCACCCTTGAAATTGAACAGGGAACGACACTGCGCATTGAGAAAGATGCAGCATTGACCAATAGCACCACCCTGGTCAACAAGGGCACCATCCAGGTGGACGGTTTGCTGATAAATAGCGGTACCGTGCGCAACGAAGGCAGTATTGAATACAGCGGCACTATTCAAAACGACGGTCTGTTTTATAGCGCCGAAAATGGTGTGACAAGTGACAACGGTACATTTACCGGAAACAGCATTAAAGATCTGTCGGATTTGGGCTTGTTGCTCAATAAGAAATACCTTCTCAAAGAAGAAAATGGTGCGCGATACTATTCCGAAGATGGTGGTACATCATGGACAGCATACACAGGAACGATTTCTTTTTGGGGCGGCAGCAGCGAAGGCTGCATCGAGGTGCAGAGCGGTACGCACGACATCATCCTCAACAATGTGACAGCGGGCAATGGCAAAGCGGCCTGCATTGACACAGGTGCAAACTCTCGGAGCAATACGAGGGTCACCCTGGTTGGCAACAATACCATTAACGGCTGCATCTATGTCAGAAACGGTACAACCTTTGAGATCACAGAAGAAAGCACAGGGCAGCTTGATATCATTGCCAATGGAACGAATTATAATCCACCGATTGGTGCTGGTTTCAGGGAACAACCTGGTGTCATCAATATCCATGGTGGTACAGTGACAGTCGAGGTACTAAAATCCTATGGGCTAGAAGGCGCAATCGGTCCAGGGCAATGGGGTTCTGCAAATGCGATTTCTATAAAAAATAGTACTGTGGTGGTTAAAGGAACGGCTGGTACTGGCGGGCCATCATCGCTTTGCGGTTCGAGGATCACAATGGAAAATGCCAATGTGATTGTAGCAGACAAGGTGAAAGGGACCGTAGATGCTATAAATAGTCTGGTGAAGACCGAAGGCTCGAAACTGACGGCGTATGACTACACACTGATGGAAGATATGACTGTCGAGAAAGATACGACGTTGACGATTCCAGAAGGGAAGATGCTGACCATTCCTGAAGGTGTCACCCTCACCCTCGAAGAAGGCGCAACGCTAGAAAACAACGGCACCATCATCTGCTATGGCACCATTGATGGTGATGTCTCCGGCGAAGTGCGATATGCCAGTCAGGTGGATGTGAACATCGCTGGCCTCACCGATGGCAAGGCTGCCTATGGCTCGACCATCACCGTCACTGCCACCATGACCAAGAAGCCAGCAACCACCAACAGCCTTTCGGCAGAGGTGGGCAAGGTGGATTTTTACCTCGGCGATACAACGGGGCAACCGTTGGCATCGGCAGATGTGAATGACAATCATGGCAACTACACAGCGACCATGAAACTCACCCTCGATGATGAAACCTGGGCAAAAGGTTTCCGGATGGGTGAGAATACCATCATCGCTGATTTTGGCGGCATCGCAGGAAGCGCTGATAAGGAAGGCCTCGCAACCAGCACCGGCCGCGCAACACTGACCGTCGTTCAAGGCGAGCAGGAAGCACCAGCTAAACCAGAAAAAGAGGATGTCGCTTCAGATAGTGTGGTATTGAAAACCCTTGAGACATCTTCTCAAGGGACAGTGGTCGAATACGGCTACAAAACAGCGAGCGAGCAGGAAGTCAGTCATTGGCAGACGGTGAAAGCAGCCTTTGAAGGATTGTTACCAGGTACCACTTACACCTTCTATGCGCGCTATAAAGGCAACGATTACTATAAGCCTTCAAACATCAGCGAGGGCACAGAAATTACCACATTGCCAATAATTACCACGTCCTCATTGGCTGCTGGGAAAGTTGGTATTGAGTACAACAAGGGGCAGCTGTCAGTGACCTCTCAGGAGCCTGTTGAGTGGACAATTTCTGATGGCACGCTTCCTGAGGGATTATCTCTTGACAAAAGCACTGGTGAGATTTCCGGCACTCCGACAAAAACCGGAACCTATCATTTCACCGTCCAAGCCACTATCAAAGATGATATTAGTGCGTCACAGACAATGAGCATTGAGATTGAGCCAGGTACCCCAGCATTTACTGGCGTGACAGTGAAAAATGGCGACGATGTAAGCAATGCCTTCACGTATGGCGATACCATCACCGTTAGCGGCAAAATCATCACTGATAGCACCACCAAGCGCAGAAATACCCTTAAGACCAATCAAGTAGGCCTCTATCTGAATGCCGACGATGCACCGCTGGCGACAGCAAATGTTGGTGCAGACGGCAGCTTTGAGCTACGCTATACGATAGCCGATCAAGATAAATTGTTGCCAAAAGAAGGCAAGCAAACCCTGATGCTCAAATACAGTGGTAGTGACAATTTGACAGAAGGCACGACCACTGTCGAGATTACTGTTGGTAAAGCAAAGCAAGATCCGCCAGTCAAAGGCGATGGCTACAGCATTGATTTCAAGAATGAAATCATCGCCGCTAGCGAAAGCTACGAGCTGGCAACAAGCGATCAGGCAACTACTGGTGAACAATCGCTGACCGTCACACCTGGCGCCAATGTCTTTGTGCGACTGGCAGAAAGCAAAACACATTATGCATCCGACTGGACAGAGGTAGACATCCCAGCGCGTCCACCCGCACCAAAGAACGTCGTTGGCAGCGTCAACACGCTGAGCGGTCTCTCCACCGACATGGAATACAGCCGCGATGGCAAGAGCTGGGCAGAGGTTAAGGGCACAAGTATGGAGCTGACGGCTGGCGACTACTATGTGCGTTATAAGGCGATGACTGACAACTTCGCCAGCGAGAGCGTCAAGGTCACCGTCAAGCCGTACAGCGGCAAGTACAGCTACGAAACAACGGTAACCCAACCGGAACACGGCAAGATTACCGTCGATAAATACGTCACCGAGGGTGAAAATGTCACCATCACCGTCACCCCAGATAAAGGCTACGAGGTCGACAAGGTCACCGTCACCGACAAAAACGGTAAGACCGTCGACGTTACGAAAAACGCAGACGGTACCTACAGCTTCACCATGCCAAAGAGCAACGTGACCATCACCGCGACCCTCGTTGAAAGCGACGAGCCAGCGCCGGAGCCACAGCCAAGCGCGCTGCCATTCACTGACGTCAGCGCTGACGCCTGGTACATTGACCCTGTACGCTTCGTCTATAGCGAAGGACTCATGACCGGCACGAGCGCGACGACCTTCTCGCCGAACCTGACGACCACGCGCGGCATGATTGTTGCCATCCTCTACCGCATGGAGGGCGAGCCGGATCTCAGTGGTGAAAACCTCGGCTACCCATTTGCCGACGTTGACGCATCTGCCTACTACGGCGACGCCGTCTACTGGGCGCGCATGAACGGCATCGTCAGCGGCTACAGCAGCGACGCTTTTGGCCCAACCGACAGCATCACGCGAGAACAGCTCGCAGCGATTCTCTACAACTACGCCGAATACAAGGGCGTTGACGTGAGCGCTCGCAATGATCTGTCGGATAACACCGACGCAGGCAGCATCAGTGGCTGGGCGACGGACGCCATGCAGTGGGCGAACGCCGCAGGCATCGTCAGTGGCATGAGCGCCACCGAGCTCGCACCAAAGGGCAATGCCACAAGAGCGCAGGTCGCAGCGATGCTACAGAGATACATCACAAACGTCATCAACTAAACGACACACAGAAAAGGGGCAGCCTCATCGCGGGGCTGCTCTTTTTCTATTTGGGCGGAATCCCTTGGTCGTTGAGAGAACGCGCTCATAAAATGTGCCCATTAATTAACGACCATCCGTAAAAAAATAGTCGCTAATCGATTGACAGCGAGAAGAAAATCGGTTATTGTTTTATTATGACCAAAACAATAAAAATGGTCGCGAAGGAGGATGTCGATGTCACCAAAAATTTTCAGCATCACCGAACGAGAGGAATTGCGCGTCAAAATGCTGGATGCAGGGTTTGAACTCATCAAGCAATACGGCATGACCCATGCCTCGGTGGAAAAAATCACCCAGGCCGCCGGGCTGGGGAAGAGCACATTCTACAATTTCTTTTCGTCAAAGGAAGCGTTCGTGATGGATATTATGGAGTACCAGCGCGATCAGGTGAAGCAACATTTTGAAAACCTGTTGAACGGGCGGGAGAAAATGACTGCCGCTGAGGGCAAGGATTATCTGAGGCTCATCGTCTTTAGTCAAAACAGCATCTATCAATATTTGACGGCTGAGGACATGGAAAAGCTGCAAAAGGCTTGCGACCCAGAGTGGAGTACGCCGGACAACGCCAGCTATGAAAAAATGGAAGAGGCGACGATGCACGGGCTCTTTGACCATATGGAGGGCGTGCGGCCGGATATGGATTATCATGTGGTCGCCAACCTCATCAAAATCATGGCGCTGGCCAAGGTCAATCGGGAGGTGCTGCATACAGATGCCCTCGATCGCACCCTGGACCATATTTATGAGCTTTTGTATGGGTTGATTTTTGTAGAAGGCGCTTAATGGCGCCTTTTCGTATCGGCTGAAGTTAGCTGAAACTAATTAAAGAGAGGTGTTATCATGCAATCAAAATCTTCAATAGAAAAGCAGGGCTTGGCGCGGCTTTTTGAGCTGGCAGGCGCAAAACGAAAAAAATTGACCCTGGCCTGTGCGCTGGCGGTGCTGTCCTCAGCCGCTCGAATTGTGCCGTTCTTTACCATCTATGGCGTGGTGCGAGAGCTATTGGCCCATTATCGGGCGCCGGAAATGGTCGACCAGGAGCGGATTCTTCTGCTCTGCGGGGTGACGTTCGGCGCGGCCTTTGTCTATGGGCTGTGCGCGTTTGTATCGTCGGCGATCTCGCATACGGCGGCCTATGAAATTATTTACGATTTGCGGCTACAGCTGATGGAAAAGCTTTCTCGCGTGTCGTCGGGCTTTTTTACAGGGACGACCCAGGGGGCAATCAAGAAAATCATCTCTGACGATTCCAATCAGATCGAGGCATTTTTGGCCCATCACCTGTGTGACATTGCTGCTGCGATTGCCACGCCGGTATTCACGCTGTTGTACCTGTTTGCAATGGATTGGCGGCTGGCGCTTGTCACGCTGCTGCCGCTCCTGATTTCTCTGAGCTTGCTGTCTCTCTGCCTCAAACAGCCGGACAAGGCGGCCTTGCAGGTGGAATTGCACGATGCCCAGGAGCGGATGCAGGGCACGGTGATAGAGTATATCCACGGTATGAGCGTCGTCAAGGTCTTTAACCGCAGCCTGAGTGCCTTTAGGCGATATGAGGACGATCTCAATCATTTTACAGACGTGGTGGCGCGGACGGCGCGCGCGAACGCCAAGCCGATGGGCGCTTACTATGCCTTTTTTGGCGCGCAGCTGCTGTTTTTGCTTCCCGCCGTCCTCTTGCTGATCCCGACGGCAAATAGCTACCTGGATTTTCTGCCGGTGATACTCTTGTTTTTCCTGGTGGGCAGCGGTCTCAAGGAGCCGATGGAAAATCTGATGCAAATGGTGATCCTCTCCGGCCGCATTGTCGAGGGGGTCAACCGCATTGACAATATCCTACGCCAGCCGGAACCGGAGCAGCATGGCACAGGAGATCCCAGCACCTATGATGTGGCCTTCTCTGATGTGGCGTTTTCGTACACGGCGGGCACGATGGCGGTCGATGGGGTGTCATTCCACCTGGCGCAGGGCACCGTCACCGGATTGGTCGGGCCTTCCGGTGGCGGCAAGTCGACCTTGGCCCAGCTCCTTTTGCGATTCTATGAGCCGGATGCCGGCACCATCCGTATTGGCGGCGTGGACATACGGGAGATTGCGCCTGCTAGGCTAATGGATCTCGTCGCCTATGTGTTCCAAGACTCGGTGCTGTTCACGGATACAATTGAGAATAATATTCGCATGGGCAACACCGAGGCGACCATGGCAGAGGTTGAAGAGGCGGCAAAGAACGCCGGTATTCATGAGGTGATCCAGGCGTTGCCGCACGGCTATCAAACGGTGGTGGGCCGTGACAACGCGACCCTTTCCGGCGGGGAGAAACAGCGTTTGGCCATTGCGCGGGTTTTCTTGAAGGACGCGCCGATAATAATTTTGGACGAAGCGACCGCTTACGCAGATGCCGAAAATGAAGCCAAAATTCAGGCTGCCTTCGCCAAGCTGGCCCAAAACAAAACGGTGCTGATGATTGCCCATCGGCTGAAAACCGTGGAGCGGGCAGATCAGCTGTTGGTCATGGACAAAGGGCAGCTGGTCGGTGCCGGCACCCATGAGGCACTCATGACCCAGTGTGAAATCTACAAGCATTTGGTCGATGCGAATCTGCGGCGCGACCGCTGGCGCATTCAGAAAGGAGCTGTGAACCTATGAAATTGAGAGAGTGGTTGCAAATGATGACGCTGGGCCATCCCGGCAAATACTTGCGTTTGATGGGCTGGTGCCTGTTTGACAGTATGGTCATGTCGATTCCTTACGGGCTGATGCTGTGCGCCGTTTATTATCTGTTGGTGCCTCTGGCAGAGCCCGGTGCGGCCGTTCCTTTTGGCGTGCTCTGGGGCATTGTTCTTGGCTTTCTGGCGCAGCTGGTGGTTTACTTTTTTGTGCGGCAAAAGACCTATCTGGATGCCTGTACCGGCTTTGCAGATATTATCAAGGATTCTCAGCTGACGCTGGGCGAGCATCTGCGCAGGCTGTCCATGGGCTTTTACGCCAGCAGGGATGCCGGTGATTTGTCCACCGTCCTTTTGCGGGATTATCAAACGGTGGGGGATCTGTCGCAGCAGCTTTTGCCTCAATCGGCTGTCATCGTTATTCGCTTTGCGCTGGCGGCGGTCTGCCTGTCTTGGTTTAATGGCTGGATGACCCTGGCGCTGTTTGTCGTCATTGTGCTGGCGTTGCCCTTTGCCCTCTGGAGCATGCGCCGCATGGGAACGGTGAGTGCCGAGCTACAGCAGGCTCAGAGGGCGGTGTCGGCGGGTATTCTCGAATATGTCGGCGGCATCCAAACGCTGCGGGCGTACAATATGGCGGGCGCCCATTTTCAAAGCCTCAAGCAATCCTTTGAACGGGAACGGCAAGCGGCCATCGGCATGGAGACCGGGGCGGCCGCGCCGGTGAGCATGCTGGGGCGGTTCGTCCTCAGCTGTGGCATGGCGTTGGTGATGCTGGTGGGCGTCGTGCTTTTGAGCCGCGGCGAGCTCCCGGTATTTTACTATCTGGCCTTTCTGATTTTGACGCTGACGATTTACGAGCCGGTGCTGACGCTCTTTACCTTTATTGCCGACTTTTCGCGCACAAATCGCAGCGGGGCGCGCATCAAGGCGCTGTTTGCAGAAAAGCCTCTGCCCGAGCCAGCGGTCAGTCAGGAAGCGGATGGCACAGACATTGTATTTGATCATGTGTCCTTTGCTTATGGCGAGCGCGAGGTGTTGCACGACATTTCCCTGACCTTTCCGGCGCAGCAGGTCACCGCGCTGGTGGGGCCGTCCGGCTCTGGAAAATCGACGATAACACGGCTTGCCGCGCGCTTTTGGGACGTCACCGGCGGTGCTGTGCGTCTGGGCGGCGTCGATGTGCGAGCGATGAAAAGCGACGACGTACTGGCTCGTATCAGTGCGGTTTTTCAGGATGTGTATCTCTTCCACGACACCATCGACGCCAATATTCGCATGGGAAAACCAGAGGCGAGCATGGAGAAAATCATCAGCGTCGCCAAGGCCGCCGCTTGCCACGACTTCATCATGGCGCTGCCCGACGGCTACCAGACGGTCATCGGCGAAGGCGGCTCGACCCTCTCCGGCGGTGAAAAGCAACGCATTTCCATTGCCCGCGCGCTCCTCAAGGACGCGCCGATTGTGCTGCTCGACGAAGCGACCGCCTCCCTCGATCCGGAAAATGAGGTGCTCATCCAGCAGGCCATCTCTGCCCTGGTGGCAGAAAAAACCGTCATCGTCATTGCCCACCGCCTCCAATCCATCATGAGCGCGGACAACATCATTGTCCTGGAGGAGGGCAGGGTCATCGAGCAAGGCACCCACGAGGCGCTCTTGGCGAAAAATGGCAGCTATGCCAAGCTTTGGGCCGAGCAGAGCCGGGCAGGAAGCTGGCGCCTGGAACGTGCATAGCCATAAAAAAAGAAGGATACGCACCCAGGCATAGAAAAATCCCCTGCATGATCGCGCAAGATCGTGCAGGGGATTTGCTGTGCTTAGAAAAAGGCTGGCGTCATGGCCCAGAGGCTGACGCAGTCGGTGTCGGCGTTGTTGACGAATTTGTGAGGGACGGTGCTCTTGTAGTAGATGCTGTCGCCCTCCTCGAGGATGTATTCCTTGTCGTCCAAGCAGACGGTGAGCCTGCCCTTGAGGACGACGCCACATTCCTCGCCGTCGTGGGTCAGCGGTGGCTGCTCGTAGCTATAGCCGCTCTTGAGGGTGATCTCGACGACATCGAGGAGGCGGTCCGGGGCGTTTGGCGTGAGCATTTTGTAGGTGGTGCTGTCGCCGTGGAGAATTTGTACGTGGTGGTCTTGCTTGCGAATGATGACCTGATGCTCTGGGCGTTCGGCGTCAAAAAAATCGTTGATGTTTGCATCCAAGACCTGGGCCAATCGCCAGACGCTGACCACCGAGGGGATGACCAGGTCGCGTTCGATTTGGCTGATGAGGCCGGTGCTGACGCCGGAGCGTTTGGCAAGCTCGGCCATGCTCAGGTTTTTATCCTTGCGCAGCGCGCGCAGGCGGCTGCCATGAAAGGGTGGCATGGGGCACCTCCGTAAAAAATGAGCAAGGGGGTTAGAAATTTGTCTTAAACAAACGGCAGGCGTTTTCAAAGGTGGCGCGTTTGATGTCGTCAACGGAGACGCCGCGCAGGCGAGCAATTTCCTCGGCGACGTACTGGGTGTAGATTGGCTCGTTGCGTTTGCCGCGGAATGGCACCGGCGTCATATAGGGACAGTCGGTTTCGATGAGGAGGCGATCCAGCGGCACCTCGCAGGCGACAGCCTTGGCGGTCTTGGCGTTTTTGAAGGTGACAACGCCACCGAGGCCGATGTAGAAATTGTGCGCCACCGCCTCATGCATCATTTCCACCGAGCCGGAGTAGGCATGGAAGACGCCGCCGACGGCCTCAGCGCCACCTGCCCAGAGGGCGTCGAAGCAATCGCGGTGCGCCTCGCGGTCGTGGATGATGAGGGGCTTGTCCAATTCCTTTGCCAAATCAATGTGGCGCGCCAGGAGGATTTTCTGCTCCTCGGGCGTGGCGGTGTCCCAGTGGTAATCGAGGCCCGTCTCGCCAATGGCAATGACGCGATCGTGGTGGGCCAATTCGACCAGGCGCGCCCACCTGGCGTCGTCATACTGGCGCGCGTCCTCGGGATGGAGGGCGACGGCGGCAAAAACCTTCGGCTCTCGCTCGGCGAGGGCGACGGCCTTCTCGGCGTCGTCAAAATTGCAGCCGATGTTGACGACGGCGCGCAGGGTGAGGGTGCGCGCCAAAAAGTCGTCGTAGTCGTCGGCAAAGGCTGGGTCCATCAAATGGGCGTGGGTATCGATGAGGTATTCCATGGCGCGCCTCAGCAAACAACGCTGCCGGAAGGAATCTCGGCAGAGGCGACCTGGAGCGCTTCGAGGACGCTGTCGTCGTCGGTGGCAGCCGTGAGAATCATGCCGTGGCTCTTGATACCGCGGATTTTCTTTGGCGCGAGGTTGGCGAGGACGACGAGCTTTTTGCCGATGAGGTCGGCCGGTTCCTTGTAGAAGAGGCGGATGCCGCTGACGACGGTGCGTTCAACGCCAGCAATATCGAGGGTGAATTCGAGGAGCTTGTCGGCCTTGGCGACTGGCTTGCAATCCTTGACGGTGGCGACACGAATGTCGAGTTTGGCAAAATCGTCGTAGCTGATTTCGTCCTTGAAGCTAACAGACGGTTCTTCCTTTTCAGGGAGCAGGATGCTCGCCGGATCGATGCGAGGGAAGAGGGCCTCGCCCTTGTGAACCTTGGTGCCTGCCGGGATCATTGCCCAAGTGGTGGCATCGGCCCAGGTGGCCGTGGTCAGATCCACGCCGAGCTGCTCGGAGACGCGTGGTGCCAGAGCTGGCATGAATGGCTTGAGGAGGATCGTCGAGATGCGCACGACCTCGGCCAGGTTGTAGAGGACGGTCATGAGGCGCGCGTGGTATTTGTCGTCCTTGGCGAGAATCCATGGCGTGGTTTCGTCGATGTATTTGTTGGCGCGGCCGATGAGGGTGAAGATGCGGGTAAGGGCTGCCGGGAAGTTGAGCTTGTCGAGCTCGACAGCGACCTGTGCCGCAGCGGTGACAGCCATTTGCATGAGGCCATCGTCGATGTATTCTGTCTGCTCAGGGGCTGGGATGACGCCGCCACAGTATTTGTCGATCATCGAGATGGTGCGGCTGACGAGGTTGCCGTAGTCGTTGGCGAGGTCGTTGTTGTAACGGGTGATGAAGAGTTCTTCGGTGTAGTTGCCGTCCTGGCCCATTGGGATTTCGCGCAGGAGATAGTAGCGCACTGCATCGACGCCGTATTTGTCGATGAGCTTGAATGGGTCGACGACGTTGCCCTTAGACTTGCTCATTTTGCCGCCGTCAGAAAGCACCCAGCCGTGGCCGTAGATTTGCTCCGGCAGAGGGATATCTGCCGCCAAAAGAATCGTTGGCCAGATGATGGCGTGGAAGCGGGCGATGTCCTTGCCAACGAGGTGGACGTTGGCTGGCCAGTATTTTTGATAGAGGCTGTCGTCGTCGCTGCCCCAGCCGAGGGCGGTGATGTAGTTAGAGAGGGCGTCAAACCAGACGTAGATGACGTGATCCTCGTTGACAGGCACAGGAATCCCCCAGTTGAAGGTTGAGCGGGAGATGCAGAGATCCTCCAGGCCGCCCTTGATGAAGTTGATCATTTCGTTGCGGCGGCTTTCCGGCATGATGAAGCTTGGATGCTTGTCGATGTAGTCGAGGAGGGCATCCTGGTAGTTGCTCATTTTGAAGAAGTAGCTTTCCTCAGAGAGAATCTCGGTTTTCTTGCCGCAGTCCGGGCAGTGGTCGCCATCGACGAGCTGCAAATCGGTGAAGAAGGTTTCGCAGGAGGTGCAGTAGTGGCCGCTGTAGGAGGCTTTGTAAATGTCGCCCTTTTCGTAGATGATTTGGAACAGTTTCTGCACGGCCTTGACGTGATAGTCGTCGGTGGTGCGGATGAATTTGTCGTAGTCGATCATCAGCGCGTCCCAAAGATTTTTGAAGCCGCCTTCGCCTTCGACGATGCGATCCACGTATTCCTTTGGGGTGACGCCGGCGGCCTCGGCGGCGCGCTGGATTTTTTGGCCGTGCTCATCGCTGCCGGTCAGGAAAAAGGTGTCGATGCCGCGCAGCTTTTTGTAGCGGGCAGCCGTGTCGGCGAGGACCGTGCTGTAGGCATTGCCAATGTGGAGCTTGGCGCTTGGGTAATAAATTGGCGTGGTGATGTAGAAGGTGTTTTTTGACATGTGCTGATCTCCTCCGTTTAATAAAAAACGCCCGACGAATCAGGCGTGATTAATAAATTAAATACACAGTTAAGTATAAGTCTGCCAGAATCGCTTGTCAACGCTCATCGGCCGCCTTTTGCAAATTTTCCGCTGACGGGTTGTGGGCGAACGCTTCTCAGCGGAAAATAATCCTTGGGAAAATCCCATCCGCCTTTGACCTTGCCAGTGAATTTCTGTATACTGTAGGTATTATGATTTCACTGACTGAAGAGAGGGTATTAAATGGAAGATTTAGATAAAGACATTCGCAATAAAATCGAGTTCACCTTTGCCGACGACGAGGCAGAGCGTGATCCGGCGCTGGACATTCCGGCCCATTATGAGCTCTACGTGACGAGCATGGACGACGGCCGCGCGCTGGTCAACGTCGATTTGGGCATCGCCGAAAAGGCGCCGATTCCTCGTCTGCACTGGCTGATGGGCATCCAGATGGAATTTTTGGATCCAGACGCCGACGGCTTTTATACGGAAGACGAAGAAGAGGCCATCCTCGAAATCCAGGACTACATCATCAAGGTCATGGACGAGGAAGGCCGCGCCCGTTTTGTGGGCTCGGTGACCTACGCCGGCACCCGCATGTTTTATTTCTACGGGCCGGACGTGGATTATCTGGCGCCGCTGGTGGGCAAGATTGCCTCGGAATATGGCGACTACGATTTCAACTACATGAGCGAAAACGACGGCAACTGGTCGTTTTTCTTCAACGCCATCTATCCAACGGATCTGGACATGGCCCACATTCGCAACCGCTACATGGTGCAAAACCTCGTCGAATCGGGCGTGGACATCAACCACGAATACAGCGTCTACTATTATTTCTATTTCCAGGATGGGGCGAGTCGCGCCAAGGCTGCGTCTGAGCTGATGCAGCTGGGCTTTGAGGTCATCGATGACCACATGTACGTGGAAGAGCTCGAGCCAATGAGCCTGGGCCTCAAGATGATGGCCAAGCACGATTTGAACCTCATGACCTTGACTGAAAAAACCTACGAATGCTTCGAAGCCATGGAAGACAACGTCGGCGTCTACGACGGCTGGGAATTGGCACCAACCGAAGATTCGGACGCCTGGATTTAAGGTGGTGGCACAATGAAGCTTTCGAAGGAAGATTTGGATTTTGCTGCTGCCTACGACGCGTCGCCCTATTGGCATCCATCGGTGACGGCAGACACGGCCGTGTTCCGCGCCCTGGATGATCCTGCAAACGCCGGGAAAAAATATCCCGTGCGCAAGCTCGAGCTCTTGCTCATCAAGCGCGGCAACCATCCCTACAAAGGTGGCTGGGCGCTGCCTGGCGGCTTTTTGAATAAGGACGAGAGCCTGCTGGCATGCGCCAAGCGCGAATGCCGGGAGGAAACGGGCCTTGCGCCGGTGTACGCCGGTGAGATTGGCACCTACAGCGCCGTGGATCGCGATCCGCGCACGCGCGTCATCAGCCAATGCTTTTTGGCGGTGGTGCCCTATGGCGAGACGGGCGACGCCCAGGTGGCAGACGACGCCAGTGAAGCGGCGTGGTTTGAGGTCAAGATGACGACCGTTGCCCTGGCCACGGACCATTATCGTGCGCAGCTCACTTTGACAAATGGTGAGACCGTGATCAGCGGCAGCATCGATCTCAAGAGCGACGGCAAGGGTGGCTGGACGCGCAGCATCCATGAGGATGCCGAGGCGCTGGCCTTTGACCATCTGGAGATCATTTGCTGCGCGGTGGAGGCGCTGCGCACAAAAATGTACCGCACGGCGATTGCTTTTCGCTGGGTGCCGGCACAGTTTCGCCTGGCAGATTTGCAGGGCGTTTTTGAAGCGGTCATCGGCCAGGAGCTCTTGCGCACGACCTTCTTTGAACATCTGAAGCCGCTGCTCAAGCGTGCCGACGTGCCGGAAAACGACGGCAAGAGCATTCTCGATCAGGTGTATGAATACAATAGCGCGTATTGCCTCGAGGACGGCATGTCCGCCCTGGATATGTGGCAATCATAAGGGAGATAGAATTATGGATCAGCGTCATTTAACGCTACTCACAGACTTTTACGAGCTGACCATGGGCAATGGCTATTTTGTCAATGGCATGGAAAATAAAATTGTCTACTTCGACATGTTTTTCCGAGAAATTCCCGATGGTGGCGGCTTTGTCATCATGGCGGGGCTGGAGCAGCTCATCAATTATTTGAAGGATTTACATTTTACCGATGAAGACATTGCGTTTTTGCGCAGCAAGGGGATTTTCGACGAAAAATTCCTCGACTATCTCAAGAATTTCGAATTTGCCTGTGACGTTTGGGCAGTGCCGGAGGGGCGTCCCGTCTTTCCTCACGAGCCGTTGGTGACGGTGCGCGGGCCGGTGATTCAGGCGCAATTTGTGGAAACGATGCTGCTATTGACCATCAACCACCAGTGCCTCATCGCCACCAAGGCCAACCGCATTGTGCGTGCCGCCAAGGGCCGCGCCGTCATGGAATTTGGCTCGCGTCGCGCCCAGGGGCCAGATGCTGCCACCTATGGCGCACGCGCTGCCTACATTGGTGGCGTGGCTGGCTCGGCCAACACCATGACCGATCGCGACTATGGCGTGCCGGCTTTGGGCACCATGGCCCACAGCTGGGTGCAGCTTTTTGACGATGAGGAAAAAGCCTTCCGCCTCTATGCGGAAGCCTATCCGCAGGCCTGCACCCTCTTGGTCGATACCTATGACGTGCTCGGCTCAGGGCTGCCGAACGCCATCAAGGTGTTCAAGGACGTGGTCGTGCCACGCGGCTATCGTCCGGCAGGGGTGCGCATCGACAGTGGCGACATCGCCTATCTCTCCAAGCGCGCACGCGCCATGCTCGACGAGGCTGGCTTTGAAGATTGCGCCGTGGTGGTCTCCGGCGGCTTGGACGAATTTCTCATCCAGGATTTGCTCATTCAGGGCGCAAAAATCGACAGCTTTGGCGTCGGCGAGCGCCTCATCACTTGCAAGAGCGATCCTGTTTTTGGCGGCGTCTACAAAATGGTTGCCGTCGAAGAGGATGGGTTCCTTGCGCCACGCATCAAAATCAGCGAAAACGTCGGCAAAATCACGACGCCTGGCTACAAAATGCCATGGCGCCTCTTTGACAAGAAAACCAACAAGGCCATCGCCGACTTGGTGATGCTTGCCGATGAAACCCTGGACACCTCCCACGCCATCGAAATTTTTGACCCGAACGCCGTTTGGAAGCGCAAAACTGTCAAGGATTTCCGCGCCGAAAAGCTCCAGGTGCCAATTTTTGTGGCAGGCAAGCAGGTCTATGAATCACCAAGCGTTCAGGACATTCGCGCCTACTGTCAGGAAGAGCTTGAGACCCTCTGGGATGAGGTCAAGCGTTTTGAAAATCCGCACCATTATTATGTGGACTACTCCTCGAGCCTGTGGAGCTTGAGAGAGCGCATGCTCATGGAACGCCGTCACGTCATCTCCCAGGAGGAGAAGGCGCTCCTAGAAGACGTCGAAAAATTAAACGATTAAAATAAAGGGGGCTTTTTTCTTACAGCGTTCGCGCAGCTGAGAATAAAGCCTCCTTTTGTGATGATACAAAGGCTGGTGAAATCATGACGACCTCCTATGAAGAGCTGCCTGCGCGCCCGATGGTGCTCCAATGGGCGATGATGTGGCTATTTTCCTTTACGATGCTCTTTGGCATGAATGCGCTCCTGGCGCTTTTTGGGCTAGAGATGCGCGCCTGGCATCTGCCGTTTTGCATTGTCGCCTCAGTGGCGATGCTCTACCTCATTGACCGCCGGGAGCAGCGGGCCCTCGGCTTGGGGCATTTGCTGGGTGCGGCGGTGGCGTTTTTTGTGGCGGCGATGCTCCTGGGAAAATTTGTCAGCCTCATCTGGGAATATTCCTATTGGGGACGCGGCTATTATACCGATGCCATTCTCGCCCTCTGCAATGGCTGGAATCCGGTGTATGATGGCATTAAGGGCGTCAGCGAGGCGGTGTATCGCTCGAGCAAGGCGCTGTGGTATGTGGATGCGTCCTTCTATAGCTTCTTTGGCCACTATGAAATGGCCAAGGTCCACACCTTTCTTTTGATGGTGCCGACCTTCATGCTCACCCAGCGCGCCTTCGCGGTGCTCTTGCCACGGCACCGCCGACTTTCTGCGTTGGCGGCAGCCGTGTCCTTGCTCAACCCGGTGGCCTTTGCCCAGGCCTTCACCTATTACGGCGATGCGGTGCTGGCGTATCTGATCCAATGCTTTCTCGTGCTGGCATTCTTGATTTTGAACGAAGGCTATTTGCACAACGACATGCTCGCCGTCTTGGCAGGGGTGTGGCTGTTTATGCTGCACATGCAGGGCACGGGTCTGCGCGCGGCTCTGGTGCTGGGCGTGGCGTTCATGGTAATGGTGGCGCTGCTTTATAAACGCCAGGCCCTGCGTTGGCTGGCGATTCGTGCAGGGGCGGTGGTTGTCTGCGGCTTTGCCGTTGTGGGCTTCAATCCCTTTGTGCAAAACCTCCTCGACACGGGCCATCTGTGGTACAGCGCCACCGATGCTGATGGTTTTATGCCCCAGGCCTTGGCGGGCAAATCCTATCTGGGACAAGCCATCGCGAGCCTCTTTGCCTCGCCAAATACGTCCTTTCAGGACAGCAACATCCTCCTGCAGCAGCTGACCGCCCTGGTGAGTTCCAGCTACGCGTCGGCAGATGTGGCGCTGCGGGGCTTCGGATTTTTTGGCGGCTGGCTGATTGTCGTGGCGATTATTGTCATCCTCTTGCAGCTTTTCCTGCCAAAATATCGTGACGATCAGATCGACGCGCCCCTTTACGAGGAGGATGAATACGCAGAGGAGGACGCTCTTTTTGATACAGCGGCGGAAGAGGGCTATGTGGGCAGACGCGTGGCGATTTTGTGGCTCACCGTGCCGCTTCTCGCCATTGCCATCCTCACGCCGACCCTGTGGTGGGCGCGGACGGTGGCGGCGCTGTGGTTTGTAATCCCTGTGGCCTTTGTCTGCCTCTGCAGTCGCAGAGCAGATGGCCGCTCCGCGCTGGCGCGCCTGCTCATGCTTGTGACGCTGGTCAATGTGCTCCTCATTGCCGTCTCGGTGGTGCCGACGGTTATCAGCTACAGCAGCGACATGCAGGCCTATTGGCAGCGCATGTCTGCCGAAGAGCTGCCGACCGATGAGGATGCCCAGCGGCACAACGAGTACGTCAAGGAATTCAAGGCGTGGAACACCCTCAAAACCCGCGGCGAAAAGGAACGCGAGGACCACGCCATTTGGACAAAGGTTGAGGGACTCTTTTAATAGAAGGAAGGAGAGGGGAATGAATATTCAAGGGATGCAAAAGCTCACCCTCCTGGACTATCCGGGACAGGTGGCGTGCACAATTTTCACCGGCGGCTGTCAGCTCAACTGTCCCTATTGCCACAATAGTCTGCTCATCAATGGTCCTTTTGACGATTGCCTAGCGGCAGAGGAGGTGCTCGCATTTTTGCAAAAGCGCCAAGGACTGCTGGACGGGATTTGCGTGAGTGGTGGCGAGCCGCTCTTGCAAAAAGAGCTGCCGGAATTTTTGCGCGCCTGCAAAAATTTGGGCTACAAAATCAAGCTCGACACCAACGGCGGCTATCCGGAAAAATTGGCCCAGCTCATTGATGCGGGCTTGGTCGATCGCGTGGCCATGGACATCAAAAACGCGCCGGAAAAATATGCGGCCACCTGTGGCTGCGAGCACTTGGATCTGGCGCCCTATATAGCGAGCCGAGATCTGCTCTTATCCGCGCAGGTGGAGTATGAATTCCGCACGACGGTGGTTCGCCAATTGCATAGCTTTGAGGATGTGCTGGAAATTGCACGCTGGATCCCTGGCGCCCGCCATTTCTATTTGCAGGCCTTTGTAGACCGTGAGCAGGTGCGGGATCATCATCTGTCTGCGTACACCGACGAAGAAATGCGAGCGCTCTTATCTGCCGTGCAAAAAATTCTGCCGAGCGCAGAATTACGGGGTATCTAGTGCTGGCATTCAAAATGCAGGGCGATATATAGTGTTGTTCGATTGACAGAAGTTTTTTTGTTTGCTATGATGACGGTACGAAATAATTTAGAAGAGAGGGCTGTCCATCATGTTTCAAGTTGTAAAACGCGACCATAGCATCGTCTCGTTTAATTTAAGTAAAATCACCGACGCCATCGAGAAGGCGTTCAAGGGTTGCCAGAGAGAATATACGAAGGACATTATCGATCTGTTGGGATTGCGTGTCACCGCAGATTTTGAGCCAAAGATCAAGGACCATCTCATTGACGTCGAAGACATCCAGGATAGCGTCGAAAGCATTCTCAGTCAGAGCGGTTACGCCGATGTGGCCAAGGCCTACATTCTCTACCGCAAAAATCACGAAACCATGCGCAACGTCTCCTCGACCATTCTCGACTACAAGGATCTGGTCAATAGCTACGTCAACGTCGAAGACTGGCGCGTCAAGGAAAATTCCACCGTCACCTATTCGGTGGGTGGTTTGATTCTTTCCAACTCTGGCGCGATCACTGCCAATTATTGGCTGAGCGAAATTTATGACAACGAAGTGGCCCAGGCCCACAAAAATGCCGACATCCATCTCCATGACCTGTCGATGCTCACCGGCTACTGTGCCGGTTGGAGCCTCAAACAGCTCATCCAAGAAGGCTTGGGCGGCATTCCGGGCAAGATCACCTCGGCGCCTGCCAAGCATTTGGCGACGCTGTGCAACCAGATGGTCAACTTCCTTGGCATCATGCAAAACGAATGGGCAGGGGCGCAGGCTTTTTCGTCCTTTGACACCTACCTGGCGCCATTCGTCAAGGCCGATGCTCTGACCTTCGACCAGACCAAGAAGTGCATCGAAAGCTTCATCTATGGCGTCAACACGCCAAGCCGTTGGGGCACCCAGGCACCGTTTTCCAACATCACCCTCGACTGGACCGTGCCAGATGACCTCAAGAATCTGCCGGCCATCGTCGGCGGCAAAAACATGGACTTTACCTACGGCGACTGCCAAAAGGAAATGGACATGGTCAACCGTGCCTTCATTGAAATTATGATCGACGGCGACGCCCAGGGCCGCGGATTCCAGTATCCAATCCCAACCTATTCCATCACCA
>JAUNGU010000038.1 GCA_030524315.1 Peptococcaceae bacterium | reverse complement strand
TTTACGAGAAAAAGATATCGGCAATTTCCGATTCATCGCACTGTTTGATAACCTCATTATAATATACTGTCGTGAATTACTCAATGCTAACGCTATTAATCGAGACGACACTGGAAGTTTTGATGCGCGGGAAAAACTTGACAATATTTTTTCGCGCTGATATATTTTAGATAGACGCTCGTTCTGTAAGAAGGGGCTTTTCTTTGCAGCGCGTGTTAGGGGAATCTAACGAAAGGCGGTGGATGGTCTGAAAAAGAATAGCAAGAAGCCGGAGGTTCGGCGGCAGGAATTGATTGACGTGGCGGCAGCCCTTTTTGCCGAGAAGGGCTATGAGGCGGTGGCGGTTCGCGATATTTTGAACGCGGTCAATGGCGCGCCGGGGATGTTCTACTACTATTTCAAATCCAAGCAGGATATTTATCTGGCAGCGATGGATCAGTACATTGACCAGCGCTTGGCGCGAAAATGTGAGATCCTCGAGGATGAGGCGGTGGCCTTTGACGAGAAGCTGGCGATTTTTCGCAGCATGGTCGAGGAGGACGTGCAGGGCTATATGGCGCGCTTTGCGCCGGATGCGGCGGCGTCGATTTCCGACACCTCCTACAAGCTCTACGATCTCGTGCACATGCTGAGCCGCATGGTGGCGCCCTATGCCAAGCTGATTTTGCAGGGCATCCGAGAAAATCGGCTCAGCAACCGCTTTGACATCACCGAGGACAGTGCCGAGGCCTTTGCCACCTTTGTGCTCTATGGCGCGTGGGGAATGATGTACAATCACAAATTTACCGGCGAGGGCGCGCCCTATGATTTGGAGAGCGTCCTCAAAATTACCGATCAGCTCTTTTACTGAGGGCAACAATTTCATAAACGATAGACAACGGGAATGTTCCGCTAGGGGCATTTCCGTTGTGTCGTTTTAGGGAGACAGAACGAATTCTGTCTGTCAACTATTAGAAAGTGAGGTTCAAAAATGAAGCAAACGACAAAAACCAAGCAGGGGATTCCGCGGCTCTTGGAAATCTCCGGCGAAAAACCATCGCCCTTTGTGGCGAGCATCCTGCTGTCGACCCTTGGCACCCTCTGCCAGCTTGTGCCGTTTCTGGCGGTGTATCAGGTGATGGCGGCGCTTTTGGCGCATGCAGCCACAGGCGCTGCTATCGACACGGCGGCAATGCTGCGCTGGGCGCTTGTGGGGCTGGCGGGGATGGCCAGCGGCTACGTCCTTGCTTATCTCAGCGGGATGCTGGCCCACACCTTTGCTTATCGCGTGATTTGCGGCGTGCGGCTAAAGGTGGCGGCGCATATCGGCAGGCTGCCGCTGGGCTATGTGACAAACAACGCCATCGGCAAAATCAAGCAGGTGCTGGAGGCAGACGTGGAGCAAATCGAGGCCTTTCTCGCCCATCAGCTGCCAGATTTTGTGAGCACGGTGGTGATGCTGGAGGGGCTCTTTGTGATCATGTTTTCGCAAAATGTGTGGCTCGCCCTGGCCTGCCTGCTTCCGATCGTCGTCGGCTTTGGCTGTCAGCTGGTGGTGATGCTCAAAATTTTGAAAAGCGGCGGCCTCAAGGAAAATTTTGACGCCCTGGAAAAAATCAACGCCTCTTCGATCCAGTACGTGCAGGGGATGCCGTCGATCAAAATTTTTGGACAGACGGTCAAATCCTTTCGCAAATTTTACGACGATATTGTCAGCTATCGCGATTTCACAACGCGCATGACCGAGATGATTCGCCCGGGCTATGTGTGCTTTCGCGTGTTTGTGTTGTCGGTGGCGACCTTTATCGTGCCTGTGGGCTTGCTTTTGTTTTTGCGACAGCCAGCGGACGTTGCCTTTGTGACGACCTTTCTCTTTTTTCTGATTCTCGGGCCAGCGGCGGCGACGCCGACCCTCAAGCTACGCAGCTTTTCTGAAAGCATGAACGTCATCGGCGAGGGCGTGCGCCGCGTCGATGCGGTGTTGGCAGAAAAGCCCCTGCCTGAGCCGCGAGCAGAGGGCGCGCATCCACAGATGCAGGGGCGCGACATCGCCTTTCACAACGTGTCCTTTGCCTATGAGGCAGAGGGGCGGCCGGTGCTCGACGACGTTTCCTTCGTGGCCAAGCAGGGCGAAATCACCGCCCTCGTCGGTCCATCCGGCGCCGGGAAGTCGACGATTGCGGCGCTGATTTCCCGCTTCTGGGATGTGACGGGCGGCAGTATCGAGATTGGCGGCGTGGATATTCGCGCCCTGCCTATGGAGGCGCTGATGGCAGAAATGTCCTTTGTTTTCCAGGAGAGCGTGCTCTTTTCGGATACAATTTTTAATAACATCGCCCTAGGCGCGCCGGGCGCAAGCCAGGCCCAGGTCGAGGCAGCGGCCAAGGCAGCCCAGTGCCACGATTTTATCCGCGCCCTGCCTGACGGCTATCAGACGCGTATCGGCGATGGCGGCGTGTACCTGTCCGGCGGTGAACAGCAGCGCCTCGCCATTGCCCGTGCCATTCTCAAAAATGCGCCGATCCTCGTTCTCGATGAGGCCACCGCTTTTGCCGATGCCGAAAATGAGCACGCCATGCAGCAGGCCCTGGCGGCGCTGATCAAGGACAAGACGGTGATCATGATTGCCCACCGGCTCAAAACCATCGCAGGTGCTGCGCAGATTTTGGTGGTCAATGAGGGCCGGATCTGCGAACGCGGCACCCATGACGCCTTGCTCAAGCAGCAGGGCCTATACGCCAGCCTCTGGGCGGCGAGCAGCGACGCCGCCAGCTGGACCATTGGCAACGCAAAGGAGGAGGAAGCACAATGAAACAATTACTCAATGCCATCACCATCGGCGAGCCCAAGCGGCTCGTGAAGCCCGTCGTCTGGAACGCTCTGGCCAATCTCAGCCATCTCCTGCCGTTCATCTGCTTGGTGGCCATTGTCGATGAGATTTACGCCTACTATCTCACAGGCAGCCTCGACATCCACGGCTTGTGGATAAGGTGGGGCGTCATGCTGGCTTGCTTTGGGCTCTCGTGGCTTCTGGAAAATATCGCCTGCAAGCTGACCTACAGAGACGGCTTCATGGCCTCGGCCGACGGCCGCATCAAGCTCGCCGAGCACATTCGCAAGCTGCCGCTGGGGGTTCTCATGGGCAAACAGTCTGGCGAAATCGGCAACACGATGATGAACGATTTTTCTCGCACCGAATCGGCGATGACCCACGTCCTGCCGCAGATCATTAGCGGCGCGCTGGTGGCAGTGCTGGCGTCGGTGGCGCTCATTGCCGCCGATTGGCGCATGGGGCTGGCAATGTTTGCAGGCTTTCCGCTGGCTTTGGGCATCATGCTGGGGATGCGCGGCCTGGAGCGGCGACTGGACAGGGGCCTTGCGGCGGCGCGTGTGCAGCAGACCGCCAAGCTCGAGGAATACCTCGGTGGCATGCGCGTGATCAAGGCCTACCACATGCAGGGCGACCATTTTGCCAAGCTACAAGAGGCGTGCACCGTCTATCGCGATGCCTGCATCCGCGTTGAGCGCGGCGTCGGTCCGCTAAATTTGCTGGCTGCAGCCCTCTTGCGCAGCGGCTTGGCGCTGATGACCCTCGTCGGCGTCTTTTTGGTCAGCGGCGGCAGCCTCGCTGTGCCGGAATTTGCGCTCTTTCTTCTGGTGGGCACGCGCGTCTTTGATCCGCTGGCAGTGGCGATCATGAATTACTCGGAGCTTGTTATGAGCGGCATGGCGGGCGAGCGCATCGAAGCCCTCATGCACACGCCGGAGATGGACGGCAGCGGCGAGGCACCAGAGGACCAGGAGATCACCTTTGAGCACGTGCGCTTTGGCTATGGCGATAAGGAGAGCGTGCTCTGGGATGTCAACGCGCGCCTCGCACCGGGGACGATGACCGCCCTCGTCGGGCCGTCCGGCTCGGGCAAGAGCACGATGCTCAAATTAATGGCGCGGTTCTATGATCCCACCGCCGGGCGCGTCTGCTTTGGCGATGTCGACGCGCGAACCATTGCGCCAGAAAAGCTCATGGCACAAATCTCAGTGGTTTTTCAGGATGTCTACCTCTTCCAAGACAGCGTCGCCAATAATATTCGCTACGGCAAGGCCGACGCCACCCAGGCAGAAATAGAAAATGCAGCGCGCCTGGCCAATTGCTACGACTTCATCATGCAGCTGTCCGATGGTTTTGAGACGATGATCGGCGAGGGCGGCTCGACCCTTTCCGGCGGCGAGAAGCAGCGCATCGCCATCGCCCGCGCCATTCTCAAAAATGCGCCCGTCGTCCTCCTCGACGAAGCCACCTCCTCCCTCGATCCCGAAAACGAAGCCGCCATTCAAGAGGCCATCGGCCGTCTCGTGCAAGGACGCACCGTCGTCGTCATTGCCCATCGCCTCAAAACGGTGAGATCTGCCGACCAGATTCTTGTCCTCGACCAGGGCCAAATTGTCGAAAGGGGCAGCCACCAGTCGCTGCTTGCGCAAAACGGCCTCTACGCGAGACTCTGGCACTTGCAGACAGAGAGCGAGGGCTGGCGCATTCAATAAAAAGAGGATGTTTCGCCATTTACAATCCTTCCCGGTGGGCTCATAATAAATGAGAGAAAGGAAGGATCATGATGCAAACATCGACAAACAGGGCGCAGGCTTTGGCGCTCCTGACCAAGTACAACAAGAAGCCATTTCATTTGGAGCACGCGCTGACCGTTGAGGCGGTGATGGGCTGGTTTGCCCGGGACCTCGGTTATGGCGACGAGGCGGAATTTTGGCAGTTGGCGGGGCTCTTGCACGATGTGGATTTTGAGCGCTATCCCGAGGAACATTGCCAGAAGGCGCCCGAGCTATTGGCAGAAATTGACGCTGGCGAGGATCTGACCCACGCCGTGTGCAGCCACGGCTACGGGCTCGTCTGTGACGTGGCACCGGTGCATGAGATGGAGAAGGTGCTCTTTGCCGTTGACGAGCTCACAGGGCTCATTGGCGCAGCGGCGCTCATGCGGCCATCCAAAAGCGTGCAGGACATGGAGGTCAAATCCGTCAAAAAGAAATTCAAGGACAAGCATTTTGCTGCTGGCTGCTCCCGCGACGTCATTCGCCAGGGCGCAGAAAATCTCGGCTGGGAACTGCCAACCCTTTTCGAGAAAACCCTCGAGGCCATGCGCAGCTGTGAGGACAGCGTGCGCGCGGCGCTGCCAGCGCTGATTGCTCAGGCAGAAGAAAACTGAGGCGCGATTGTATCTATCCATTCTCAGAAAACGATGATAAAATAGAAGCAATCACAATGAGCACCCAACAGTGAAGGAGGAATCATCATGGGCAAACCATCGGTACACCCTATGGGCACCATCATCTACAAGCCGGAAAAATGCTTCAATGGCTTCACCCTATTCCAGGCCAATGAACACGGCGCGACCCTCATCGATATGAACGGCGGCGTCGTCAACCATTGGCACGGGCTGCAGGGCTTTCCAAACAAGCTCCTGCGCGGCGGCGATGTTTTCGGCTGCCTGGGCGAGCGCAACAGCACCTACGGCTGGCAGGATTACAAGGACCTGGTTCAGGTCGACTGGGATGGCAAAATCAAGTGGGAATTCAAGAAAAATGAATACGTCGAAGACCCTGGCTATGATCCTGAATGGATGGCACGCCAGCACCACGACTACCAGCGCGAGGGCAATCCCGTCGGCTACTACGTGCCGGGGATGGACGCCCAGGTCGACAGCGGCAAGACGCTGATCCTCACCCACACCGATGTGCTCGTGCCAGAAATTTCCCTGCACACCCTCATCAGCGACCGCATGATTGAGGTCGACTGGGATGGCAACATCACCTGGGAATGGAACGTCCACGATCATTTTGACGAGCTCGGCTTTGACGAGCAGGCCAAAAATACCATCGCCCGCAATCCAAACCTGGCGCCAAATGGCAAGGGCGACTGGATGCACATTAACTGCATGAGCGTCCTCGGGCCAAACAAATGGTACGACGCTGGCGACGAGCGCTTCCATCCGGACAACATCATCTGGGATGGCCGCGCCACCAACATCATTGCCATCATCGACCGCAAGACGGGCAACCTCGTCTGGAAGCTGGGCCCGGATTACACCCAGGGCAAGGCCAAGGAAATCGGCCAGATCATCGGCCAGCACCACGCCCACATGATTCCACAGGGGCTGCCAGGCGCCGGCAACATTCTCATTTTTGACAACGGCGGCTGGGCTGGCTACGGCGCACCAAACCCATCGGCGCCAACAGGCAACAACAACGCCCTGCGCGACTATTCCCGCGTCATCGAAATCGATCCTGTGAAGATGGAAATTGTTTGGCAGTGCCGTCCGATGGATCTCGGCTACATGCAGCCGTTCATCGCCGACCATTTTTACAGCTGCTACATTTCTAGCGCTCAGCGCCTGCCAAACGGTAACACCCTCATCACCGAGGGCGAAGACGGCCGTCTCATCGAGGTCACGCCGGACCACGAAATCGTCTGGGAATACATCAGCCCATATTTTGGCGACCACATCACCACCAACATGGTCTACCGCGCCTATCGCTATCCGTACGACTATGTGCCACAGGCCAAGCACTCTGAGGAAGTGGCCATCGCACCGGTGGACAACACCGACTTCCGCCTGCCGGGCGCCAAGAGCAAGGAATTCCGCCGCATGATTCAGGTGCGCGGCACCGAAGGCTACGGCGACGTCGCCGGTTTCTGCTTGAGCATCGAAGACGAATAATCCGCATCACACAAAACAGCCCGAGACGAAGACCATCTGCCTTCACCTCGGGCTGTTTTTGTGGGATCAATTAATCTGGGATGTCGATGCGTTCAATTTTGAAAATCACTGGCCGCGTGCCATCGTTGCAGCAGGCGATCATTTCTTTTTCGTTGTTTGTCCAGCCGCGCATAATCGACCCACCCTGCAAGGCGGCGTAGACATAGCGGCTGATACAATCCCAGGCCTCGGCGCAGAATTTGCCATCCATGAGATGCCAAAAATCGTCGCCATCGAGTAGGAAGGTGTCGCCCGTCTGGAACACGGGACAGGCACCCGCCTGGGGATCCGCCAGGTAGGCGGATTGCAAGTCAAGGAAGACCTTGGTGTCGAGAACCGTAATTTTACAGTGATGTTGCATGGTTGTATGCCTCCTCTGTCGTGGGAAAATCGTTTGTGGCACCGTTTTCTATGCTGGGTTCGTGGGCGGGAATAATGAAGTCGGCGCAGCGGCGGATTTTTTCCATGCTGTCATAGACGGCCTTGCTGTCGATAGATACGCCCATTTCGATGTTCTCTCGAATATTGGCCAAAAGCGTCGCGGCATCGCCCGCCACACAGACACTGCCCCTTGCAGTATGAAAGAGCACGCTCTGGTGGCCGTCGGTGTGACCGGGCGTCGGCAGGCAGATGAGCCCGGGCAGGATTTCAGCTTCGCCATCCAAAAATTGCCAGCGAAAATAGGAAATGGCGTGCTTGTCAAAAAATCGACGGGCGTAGAGGGCGCGCTGGGGTGATGCCGGGTCAAAGGCGCTCTCGTATTCTTTGCGCTGAACGATGATGCGTGCGCCTGGGAAATAGCGATTGCTGCCACAGTGGTCGTAGTGAAGGTGGGTATTGATAATCAGATCAACATCCTCTGGTGACCAGCCCACTGCGTTTTTGACGGCCGTCGTCGTCTCCATATCCGGCGTGAGCCAAATTTTTGCATCCACATGCTTGTGAATCCAGGCGAGATTCGCGCCGTCAATGCCCGTATCGACGAGAATCTTGTGGACTCCATCGGTGGCTGCTATGCACCAGACCTTGATCTCGTAGGGCGTCAGACACTCGTGATAGCGCAACGGATCTGTCGTGTACACGGCGCCAACCTGAATGGCTGTCAGCTGCCACATGCTCAAGAGAAAGCCTCCTTTCGGGCGGTGCATGCATCGTTGGCAAGAATTTCGTCAAAGATTTCTGCGAACACCTCAGGCCGGAGGGTGCCAGAGAGCTTATACTCGTCATTGATGATAAAGGTTGGAACGCTGGTGATGCCATAGCTTTGGCCAATGGCTCTGTTTTTTTCGAGGGCTTCGCGGTATTTGGGATGGTCGAGGGCGTTTCGGACTTCTTCGGATGTGATGCCAATAGAATTTGCGGCGCTTTCGATTTCAGAAAGGAGGCTGATATTTTTTCCATCCACCATATAGGCGCGCCACATGGCATGGACGTAAGCATCGCTCAGCCCTCGTGTTTTTGCGTATTCACCAACGATGAGCGCCTTCTTGGTGTTGGCCAAAATTGGCAGATCACAAATTTTGAGGCCATAGGCAGCGCCCAGCTGATTGATTAAAGCAAGGGTTTGGGGCGTGCTTGGATGGTGGAGCGCCATGGGCTCGCCATTTTCCGGCGTGCTCGTGTGCAGCTCAAAGCCAATATGCTCAAGCTCGAAGTCGTAGCGATTTTTTAGGGACGCAAGAAAAGCATCAGCCAAATAGCACCAAGCACACATGTAATCCGAAAATATTTTGATGTGGATGGTTGGACGCGTCCCGATAGGGCAGCCTGTGGCATCGCAGCAATATCCTTTGATTTCTTTCATTAAGAGTCACCTCATTGTTTGGAAAAAATTAGTCGTTGACATTTTTCATAATCGGATTATATGATGGACCAAAAGAAACAACAAGTACGCACATTTAAGAAAGATACTATCTCAAAGTAGAGTGTGAGGAGAGAGACGCATGACCGATACCACCGATGAAAACTTTCGCCTTGAAGGCACGGGCTTTGCCTATACCATGTCGTTGATCAGTGGAAAATACAAGATGCCTATTTTATACTGTCTGTCAAAATATGAGGTTGTGCGCTATAATGCCTTGAAACGCTATCTGGGCAAGGTCACATTCAAAACCTTAACAGAATCTCTGAAAGCCCTCGAGAAGGATGGGTTGGTGCTGCGCAAAGAATATCCGCAGGTACCGCCCAAGGTGGAGTACAGCCTCACCGAAAAAGGCCAATCTCTCATCCCGATGTTGACTGCCCTCTGCACCTGGGGAGAAAATCATCGCCAATCTCCAGAATGATTATCTGGCTGCATGGGAATTATCAAGAATAATTAAGTGAAAATAGATTCTTTTATAAGTTCAATGATTTTTCCTATGTGTTTTCTCAGAAAATGGTTTATCATAGAGAGAAAGCGAGCGAAATCAAATAAGGACGGTGAGCAGGGATGCGCATTGAACAGCTGGAGCATTTTATGGAAATTGCCAAATGCCATTCTTTTTCCCAGGCGGCAAAAAATTTATTCATCGGCAAGTCGACCCTGAGCAATTCCATTAGCTCCCTGGAAAAGGAGCTGCAGCAGGATATTTTTGTGCGCTCCTCGACGGGGACCTATCTCTCGCCCTTTGGCGAGGCGATTTTGCCATCGGTCAAACGGATTTTGGAGGAGAGCAATAATATTTTCAAGCTCTCGCAGCTGGAGCTCCAGGGCAACAACGACATGCTCTTCATTTATTCCTATCCCGTCGGCGCCATGTCGGGGGTGGTCAAGCTTTTTCGCCACATGAATGATAAATTCCCCGAAGCCAGCATCTCGATTCCCGAGAGCCAGTCAGAAAATATTGTGCGCGATTTGGAAAGCTCTGGCCACAGCGTGGGGCTGGTGAGCGCAGGGCTCTTGACCCATTCCTATGTGAAGCAGCACGCGGAAAATCACAATTTCGTGTTTGAGCCGGTGTGCGAGGATGCCCTCTGCGTGTTCGTCGGCAAGCACCATCCCCTGAGCGGCGAGAAAAGCGTCAGCATCGAGCAGCTCGTCAGCGAGCGGGTGGTGATTTTCAGGCTGTTTCTCCTGCCCGACAACAACGCCTTTTACCACGATCTCAAAAAGCTCAAGCGCGTCTATTCGGTCGACAATTACGAGCTCCTCAAAAAATCCATCGAGAGCGAGAATATGGTCGCCATCGCGCCCCACCTTGCCTTTTACGAAGGCAGCGAGCTCACCAGCGGCCGCGTCGTCTGCCTGCCCCTGGAAAATTGCGACGTCAAGCTGACGACCTCCCTGGTCTACAAAAAAGACACGAGCCAGCTCACCGCCCTCGAGCGAGAAGCCATCCGCTTCCTGCGCGATTATTACACGAGCATCCGCAAATAAAATCACAGACCTTGCTCCGACTGAGCGTTCAGCCGGAGGGAGGTCTATTTTTTTGTGCGACGGCGCCCGTCAAAAATATTTGACAGGCGCATTTTTTTGCACCTATACTGGAGAGGGTTAGTCTGATTAAACAAGAAGGAGGACATCGACATGTCCCAGGATGAACAACAGGCGCTTGCCGGTGCGATGGATATTTTGGCGCAGCCGCAGCTGCCCGAGGAATTGGCAGGCGCGAAATTATACGGCGCGGCGGAAGCCCTCAATGACGAATTGGGCGAGGATTGCAAAATTTTTCACCTCGCCAACGACACCGGCACGGGGCGGATCACCGTCTACCAGGTGTTTTCCGGCATCGAGCTTTACTACAACGACATGCACCTGGGCTGCTGCAACCAAAACCAGGCCACAGCGAAAAATATGATCGAGATCAACCATTGCGCCGTCGGACGCTTCGAGTGCAGCTTTGGCGAAAACAGCTGCTGCTACATGTCCGAGGGAGATCTGGCCATCAGCGCCGGGACGAAGCGCAAATCCGATTCCTGCTTCCCGCTGAATCATTACCACGGCATTTCCATCATCATCAATTTTGATGCCTTGTTGCCGGAGGTCGAGCAGATCATGGCGCTTCTAAATATTGACCTGGGGCACATTCGGCGCACCGTCTGCGAGGGCAATCGCTGCTATATCATGCGCGCCAATCCCTCGATTGAGCATATTTTTTCGGAGCTCTATCACGTCCGCGATAAACGCAAGCCGGGCTATATGAAGGTCAAGATCCTCGAGCTCCTGCTTTTTTTGAGCGACCTCAACACCGACGAAGCCGCCTCGTCCATCGATTATTTCAGCCAGCAGCAGGTGGCTTTGATCAAGGCCGTCGCCGCCACCATCACTGTCGATTTGACAGTCCATCACACGATTGACGCCCTGGCGCAACAATTTGGCATCTCGACAACCGCCTTGAAAAAATGCTTCCGCGGCGTCTACGGCACCTCCATCTATGCCTACCTGCGCACCTATCGGCTGCAGGTCGCCCAAAAACTCCTGACGGACACGACCCTGTCGGTGACAGAAATTGCCCACCGGATTGGCTACGAAAATCCCAACAAATTTACCTCTGCCTTCAAGGACACCTTTGGCCATTCGCCCAGCGATTACAGAAAGCGTGTCCATTTGGATAGAAGTGCGCCTGCTTGGAGTGGCGAAGAATTTTGAAAGCCCATAAAATAGCCTTTGTCAAATAAACGCAGAAAGGCCGGTCACCGCTGGCCATTTTTTTGGACGGCTGGTTAGAAATTGCTAACTTTCTGCGAGATGAAGGAGGCTTTTCCATGGGAAAAGAAACAATGGTAAGCAGTAAATTCTCGGTCAAGGACGCCGCCACCATCGGCATTTTTTGCGCGGTGATGTTTGTAGTGTTCATGGCCTATTCGATGGCGACGGGCGCGTCATTATTTTATTCGATGATTTTCAACGCCGCCGGTGCGGCGCTGATTCTCGCGCCCTTTTACGTGTACATGTGCATGAAGGTCGGCAAGCACGGCCCGGCGCTCATCTACAATATCATGTGGGCGATCATCGCCGGGCTGATGATGGGGCCGTTTATGATTCCGTGGTTTTTGGGCGGCGGCATCATCGCCGAGCTCTCCATGTGCGGCAAGGATGCCTATCACGACATCAAGCGCGTCGCCGTGTCGTGGGTGATCACGGCGCTGGTGCGTGCGGCTCACGGCATGTCGGAAATCTGGTTTTTCAAGGACGCCTTTCTCGCCACCGGCGTCAGCGAGGCGCAGGTGCAGATGCAAACGCAATTTTACACAGATCCGAAATACATCCTGCTGAGCCTGGGCGTCACCGTGATCATGGCGATTCTCGGCTGTGTGATCAGCAATTCACTGATCGTCAAGCATTTCCGAAAGAGTGGTGCGATTCGATAGGCGATGAATATCACATTTGATTTCAGGACGAAGCTCTTGGTCATCGTTCTCACCATGTCGCTTGTGGCCGTGCTCACAAGCGACATTTTGATATACACCCTCTTAGCCGCACTGGGTGTCTATCTGCTGGTGCAGGGCTTTGGCAGGCAGGCGCTCAAATATCTACTTGTCTGCGGCATCTTCATTGGGCTGCGGCTGATTTCCGGCGGCAATGGCCTGACGATGCTCATGCCGGAAATGTTTCTCTTTATGACCCTGCGCATTCTGATGATGGTCATGGCGGCGCACCCGGTCATCGGTATGCCGCCGGGCGAGGTGGTGGCTGTGTTTAAGAAAATCCACGCGCCGGACGTGCTCGCCCTGCCGATCACCTTCATGCTGCGATTCTTCCCGACGGTGCGCAGCGAATTTGCCGACGTGTTCGCTGCCCTGCGGCTGCGCAAGCTGCTCTCGTGGCGGCATCCCCTGCGGGCGATGGAATATATTGTGACGCCAATGATTTTTCGCTCGTCGCGCATTGCCGAGGAGCTTGCGGCGTCGGCCGAAAGCCGGGGGATTTCCAACCCCGGCCCTCACACCTGCCGCCGCACCATCGCCTTTCGCAAACGTGACGCAGTCATGTGCGTGATTGCCGTGGGTGTGACGGTGGGCTATTTTCTGCTGGAAAGGACGGTGGCGTGATGGCAACGATTGAGAAAAAAGAGGCGGTCATCCGATTCGACGATGTTTCCTTCAAATATCCCGGCGCTGAGAGCGAGAGCCTGCACCACATTGATCTGGCGATCAAAGAAGGTGAGTGCGTGGTGCTGACAGGCGGCAGCGGCTGTGGCAAGACGACGCTGACGCGCTTGATCAACGGCTTGGCGGAGCAATTTTACGAGGGCGCGCGCACAGGCAGCGTCACCCTGTTGGGGCGTGACATTGCTGATATTCCCCTGTATGAGATTGGCAAAAGGGTGGGTTCGATTTTCCAGGATCCCAAGAGCCAGTTTTTCGCCAGCCTCACCGAGGATGAAGTCGCCTTTGGCTGTGAAAATATGGGCGTGGCTCACGAGAAACTGGACGCGCGCGTCGCCGCAGCCATCACGCGCATCAACGGCGAGACGCTGCGCGGCAAGGCCATCTATCCCATGTCCAGCGGCGAGAAGCAGAAAATCGCCGTGGCCTCGGTCACAGCGGTGGATCCGGCGATCATTGTTTTTGACGAGCCGTCGGCGAATTTGGACATGGTCTCTGTCGAGGCGCTAAAAAATCTCATGGCCGAACTCAAGGCAGAGGGCCACACCCTTGTCGTCGCCGAGCATCGGCTGTATTATCTGACGGACATTGCTGACCGCGTGCTCTTCATGGAAGATGGTTGCATCAAAAGGCAGTGGTCCGCGGAAGAATTGCTCGCCATGCCCGAGAAGAGGCGGCGGGCTATTGGCATTCGCGCGGCTGATTTGCAGCGCATCGAGCTGGCTGCGCCGCAGGCAATGGAGCAGGCAGTGACGTTGGCGGTACGAGATCTGGCCTTTTCCTATCGCAAGCAGGGGGTTTTTCACGACCTCTCCTTTGAGGCGCGCGCGGGGGATCTGCTGGCGATTGTCGGGCCCAACGGCGTCGGCAAAACCACCCTGGCGAAAATCCTCTGCGGCTTGCAAAAGGAAACGGCAGGAGAGATTCTCTATGGCGGCAAGCTGGTCACCAAGGGCAAGCGCAAAAACCACGCCTATTTCGTCATGCAGAACACTGATTGCCAGCTCTTTGGCGACAGCGTTATTGACGAGCTCCTCTTGAATGCCGACGGTCGCAGTGAGGCCGAGGGCGAGGCGCTCCTTGCGCTCTACGGCCTCCGCGACTGGAAGGAGCAGCATCCGGCGACCCTCTCCGGCGGGCAGAAGCAGCGGCTGACCCTCGCTGTATCAGATTGGATAGATGCGCCGATTTTAATTCTCGATGAGCCGACCAGCGGCCTCGATTACAAAAATATGTTGAGAATTTCTGACCACCTCAAGAATTTGGCAGGCCAGGGCAAAACCATCCTCATGATCACCCATGATTACGAATTTGCGGCGATGACCTGCAACCGCGTGCTGCATGTTATCGACGCGGGGCATGCAGAAGCCTTTTCCCTGGCAGGCAATCTGCCGCGGCTCTATGACGCGCTGATGCGTGGGTGAATGAGGTGTCCCTTTGGATAGATTGTCCCCCGGATGGAGTGGCGAAAAAAATTGAATCATTCTATGCTAGTAGACGGATTAGACGAGACTAATCCGTCTATTATTATTCTGGAAGGAGATATTGCTATGAACAAGCAAACAGACAGCGCCCTCTCGCAAATGCGCCACTATGCAGGCGCCTATCATGGGCTCACGGTTTTGGGCTGCGTGCTTGCAGGGATCAGCACGGTTTTGTCGATGCTGCCCTTTGTGTGCATTTGGCTCGTGACCCGCGATTTGATCCAGGCCTTTGCCGCAGGCGACATCGCGCTGGCCACAGAGAGCACGCGCTATGCGTGGCTGGCGGTGATTTTTTCGGCGGCGAGCATTTTTCTTTATTTCATCGCCCTGAACTGCACCCACCTGGCGGCGTTCCGCACCGCTACCAATATGCGAAAGACGGCGATTCATCATCTGGTCACCCTGCCGCTGGGGTATTTTGGCAAAAATGCCAGCGGCCGCCTGCGCAAAATCATTGACGACAACGCAGGACTGACCGAGGGCTTTTTGGCCCATCAGCTCCCGGATCTGACAGGCGCGGTGGTCATGCCTGTGGCGGTTGTCGTGCTGATTTTTCTCTTTGACTGGCGGCTGGGCATCTGCTGCCTGATACCGATGGGCGTGAGCGTCGTCTTTCTCAAGCAGATGATGGGCGGCGACAATGCGCAATTTATGGGCAAGTACATGGCGGCGCTGGAGACCATGAACAAGGAGGCGGTGGAATACATTCGCGGCATTCCCGTCGTCAAGGTCTTTCAGCAGACGATCTATTCCTTCAAGAATTTCCACGCAGCCATCACCGAGTACGAAACATTCGCCTCGGGCTATGCCATGAAATGTCGCGTGCCGCTCATGGGCTTCACCGTGACCTTGAACGGCACCTTCGTCCTGCTCATTCCCGTCGCGATGATGATTCTCTCGGGCGTGAGCGGGCAGGCGGCGTATGAGGACGTCGTCCTCGATTTTCTCTTCTACAGCCTGTTCACACCGATTTGTGCGACGATGATGAACCGCATCATGTTTGCGAGCGAACAGCTCATGGCAGCCAAAAGCGCCGTCAGCCGCATCGACGAGATTTTGCAGGAGCAGCCGCTGGCGGCGCCAAACCATCCGGATATTCCTAGAGATGCGTCGATCTGCTTTGAGAACGTGTCCTTTTCCTATCCGGGCGCCAGCGAAAAAGCCCTGGATGGCATCAGCTTTGCGGTACCGGCTGGCAAGACCGTCGCCCTCGTCGGCGCCTCGGGCAGCGGCAAGAGCACGGCGGCGAGCCTGATTCCGCGCTTCTACGATGTGCAGGCGGGCGCTGTGACCATCGGCGGCGTCGATGTGCGCCAGATTGCCAAGGAAGAATTGATGCAGCGCGTGGCATTCGTTTTTCAAAATACGCGCCTTTTCAAGGACACCCTCCTGGCCAATCTTCTCGCGGCTCGTCCCGATGCGACGCAGGGTGAGGTGATGCAGGCGCTTAGTGACGCTCAGTGCCAGGACATCATCGCGCGCCTGCCCGATGGCCTCGACACCGTCTTCGGCGCAGGCGGCACCTATCTCTCCGGCGGCGAAAATCAGCGCATCGCCCTGGCGCGCGCCATCCTCAAGGATGCGCCGATCGTCATCCTCGACGAAGCCACTGCCTTTGCCGACGCAGAAAACGAGCACCGCATCCAGCGCGCCTTTGAACGACTGACGCAGAATAAAACGGTGCTTATGATCGCCCACCGGCTCTCGACGATCCAGGATGCCGACGAGATTCTCGTCTTTAGGGACGGGCGCATCGCCGAACGCGGCACCCACGGGGATTTGCTTGCTGCCCGCGGCATCTACGCATCCATGTGGGCCGATTACCAGACGTCCATCGCCTGGAAGGTAGGAAAGGAGGGGCAGCAATGATTCACGCCCTCAAACAAAAATACGCCCTCAGCGACCAGGGCGCGCGGGATCTCCTCAGGGGCATCGTCTATTCGGTGCTGGCCAATATCAGCCTGATGCTGCCCGTGATGCTCTTAGCTGTGGTTCTCGACCAGCTGCTGGCGCCAATTTTGGCGACTCGCCGACAGGGGACAGGTGCTGCCTGCTACACGCTCATCGGTATTGTCATCCTGGCGGTGATTTTCATCCTCCACTACCAGCAATACACCGCCGCCTATCTCGGCACCTACAAGGAGAGCGCGCGGCGACGCATTCATCTCGCAGAAAAGCTCCGCACCCTGCCGCTGAGCTTTTTCCACCAGCGCGACCTCGCAGATCTCACAAGTACGATCATGGGCGACTGCGCCAGCTTTGAACACGCCTTTTCCCACACGGTGCCGCAATTTTTTGGCGCGGTGATTTCCACGGGGATTGTCTGCGCAGGCCTCGTGATTTTCAACTGGCAGATGGGCTTGGCGCTGCTCTGGGTGGCGCCCATCGCCTTTGCCATCGTCATCCTCTCGCGCAAATGGCAGGCGGCCCTCGGCAAAAAGCACATGAACGCGCGGCTGGAACTGGCCGAGGGCATCCAGGAATGTCTGGAGACGGTGCAGGACATCAAGGCCTGCAATCTCGAGGACAACTACCTCCGCAAGCTCGACGCCAAAATGGACGCCGCCGAAAAGGCGCAAATTTCCTCGGAGCTCGTGACGGCGAGCCTCCTAACCACAGGGCAAATGTTTTTGCGCCTCGGTCTGGCGACGGTGATCGTCGTCGGCAATAGCCTCGTCGTCGCTGGCGAGACCGACCTCTTCACCTACATTCTCTTTCTGATTGCCGCGTCGCGTCTCTACGATCCCCTCTCCGGCGCCATGGCCAATATGGCTGAGCTCTTTTCGGTGCAGCTCCAGGTCAAGCGGCTCAAGGAAATTGAGGACCATCCCGACGAGGCAGGCGAAAAGGACATTCGCACCGAGGGCTACGACATCACCTTCGACCATGTGGCGTTTTCCTATGAGGCAGGCAAGCCCGTCCTCAAGGATGTGTCCTTCACCGCCAAGCAGGGCCAGGTCACGGCCCTCGTCGGCCCATCCGGTGGCGGCAAGAGCACCGTCGCCAAGCTTGCTGCGAAATTCTATCCCCTCGATGGCGGGCGCATTCTCCTCGGCGGTACCGACATTGCGCCCCTCGATGCGACGATGCTCATGAAAAATTTCTCCATCGTTTTCCAGGATGTGGTGCTTTTTAACAACACCATCATGGAAAATATTCGCGTCGGCAAAAAAGACGCGACCGACGAGGAGGTCATCGCCGCCGCCAAGGCTGCCCAATGCGACGCCTTCATCTCAAAGCTCCCCGACGGCTACGAGACCGTCATCGGCGAAAACGGCTCGACCCTTTCGGGCGGCGAGTGCCAGCGTCTCTCGATTGCCCGCGCCCTGCTCAAGGATGCGCCGGTGATTCTCCTCGACGAAGCGACGGCGTCGCTGGATGTCGACAACGAGACAGAAATCCAGCACGCCCTCTCCAAGCTCGTCAAGGGCAAAACCGTCCTCATCATTGCCCACCGCATGCGCACCGTCGAAGCCGCCGACAAGATCGTCGTCCTGGCAGACGGCGTCGTCGCAGAGAGCGGCACTCACGCCGAGCTGATGGCAGCTGGCGGCCTCTACCGCAGGCTCGTCGATTTGCAGACGGCCTCTGCCGAATGGAAGCTCTAGCCTACCGCATTCCAATCAAAAAAATGCGTCTGCACGCTGGCAATCAGCGCGGCAGACGCATTTTTGTTTGAGAAATTTTAGAGCAATCCGATGAGCTTCCAATAAGGCACGACGAGGATCATGATGTAGACAATGCTGATGAGCATTTTCGTACTAAAGAACTTCATGAAGTCCTTCATGGTCAGCATGCCGAAGGAGAAGTAAATCAGATAAATGGCGTATTCGTAAGGGAAGAGCACCTGGTCCAAGCCATTGTTGAAGGCGTAGAGGATGGCGTATGGCTCAATGTTCAGCGAGAGCGCAATATTGGTCAGCGGTACGCCGAAGGACGCCATGGCAGCCAGCGGCGTCAGGCAGAAGTTGATGATGACCGCCACGAGCCAGGTCATGGCAACGACGCCATAAGATCCCATGTGCTGCATGGTTGGCAGAATGAGCTTAACGATGGTGTCACTGATACCGGTGGATGCAGCGACAAAACCGATCGACATACAGGTTACCAGGAAGAAGACGAACTTGAAGTTGATGTTGTCAATGTCTTCCTTCTTGACCACGCCAAAGCAAGGGAAGGCCAAAATGGCAGGAACCAATACGAAGATATAGGACATGTCCTGCTTATGAATGTTGGCAGTGATGATGTAGAGGAAGATGATGAAAATCCCTACAGCGGAAACTTTTTCTTCACGGCTCATTGGCCCGAGCTCTTCGCGTTTCTGCTTGAAGAGTTCCTTGCTATCGATCGGAATGTCCGGCTTGAACATTTTCGAGATGATAAAGACCATGATGAAGCCAAATGGAATGAAGATGGCGTTGTGCATGAGATACTGCACAAAGTTCATCGAAATGGACGAATCCACCGACGATGCCACCGACACCAAGAGCCCAAAATTACTTGGCACATAGATGAAGAGCCCCGGCATCAAATAGCCCATGGCACCCGCCAGGGTGATCCCGGCAGCGGTCTTGGATTGCTTGAGCCCCAAGGAGGAGCAAATCCCAAAGGCGAAGGTCGCCATGGCGACGCAGGAGCCACCGGGCAGGAAGAGGTTAAACACCAGCCCAAAGAAGTACATCCCCCAGAGCACCCCTTTGTAGGTGCAGGACGTTTTCAGCAGACAAAAATAGGCAATTCTCGTCAAGAGCCCATTGCGCAAGAGGGCATTGACCAGAAGGAAAATCCCCAGCACCTGCCAAGGAATCGACTGGTGCCAGCCCGCAAAGGCCAGATCCCATGGCGCCACGCCGGAAATAATGAAGAGAAACGGCATGATGATACATGGAATGTAGTTGTCCACCAGCTCAAAGGCAAACATCAATATTGTCCACAAAGTGATCGCTGCAAAAAATTTCTGCTGCTGGGTAAAGGTGTCGTTGGTTGGAATCAGTAAAACGAGTAGTGGCACAATGAAGGTCACCGCCCAAAATAGCATGCGTTTTGGGTCGCTTTTTGCTACGCTCATAGCGTCTCCTCTTTTCTTTAGAATTTATTTTTTAGAAGGCTGGCTGAACGTCGTCGTCCTCTTGCTCGAGGGAATCCTCGGTGACGCAGGCGTCCATCTTGCCCTCATAGCCCCAGGTGCCCTGGACGGTGATTTCGTTGTCGATCATCCCCATGGCAGCCCCCGGCATACGGAAGGTCGCATTGTCCACGCGTTCAACAGGCACTTCTTCAGGCTTGTCGAGCTGTGGCACATATTCGTAAGGGCAACGGTAAGCGCGATAGATGTAGCCATCCTTGGTGTTGAATGGGGCGTAGTATTCCCAAACAACTTCCTTGTCAGGGGTGACTTCAAACATGCGGCAGTCAGAGCCTTCGGTGATCAGGGTGTTGCCGTTTGGCAGACGCTGCGCCGAAGAAATCAGCTGGCTGTAGAATTTCGTGTTGCCGATGGCAGGAATCATACCGCCCCAGACGCTGCCCTTGAATTCCCAGACCACCTTGAGGGTCACAGGGTCAATTTCCAGCACGCGGGAATAGTCGCGCTTGTCCACCTTGGTGCCATCCTTGGAAGTTCTGCATGGGGAGCCGTAGCCAGCCCAGCCACCGTTGTCAAAGATGAGAATGTTACCTTCGCCAGGCAGACCGCGAGGAATCATGTGCACGTGATGCTGGCCGATGATCTGGCCCATGCGGCGCAGCTCCTTGCTGACGGTAAAGTCTGGACCAATCTTCCAAACGATTTTGCCCGTTTCCTTGCTGATGATGGCGAGAATGTTGTCTTCA
>JAUNGU010000037.1 GCA_030524315.1 Peptococcaceae bacterium | reverse complement strand
ATCCTCTATATATGAGAAAAAGGCCATCTTTCGATGACCTTTTTCGACAAGCTGAGAATCCTCCGCGAGGGGGATTCTTTTTTGTTGCGCGCTTGTGGATAATAAAAAATCAGCGCTGTCTCGATATTCGAGAACAACGCTGATCATTTAGCGTACCTGGCGCCTGCGATAGAGTTGGTAGATGAGCGGCAGGAGCACGAGGCTCGCGCTGCTGTAGAGGATGAGGAGCAGCGGCACGGAGCCGTGGACGGTGCCGGCGATGGTGTAGAGGTTGAAGTGGTGCAGGATTTGGTTGATTTGCAGGAGCTGGTCGGGCATGAGGCCGAGGAGATCCGCCAAAAAACTGCGACCGCTCAGGAGATTGGAGGCAAAGTTGGTGGCGAAGATTAGCACGTAGGGCACCGTCACCGCCAGCGCGGCGTTGCGGCTGCGCGTGGAGAGGAGCACAGCGACGAGGGTCATAAACATCGTGCCCACGTAGCCACCGAGGAGGATGAGGGCGTAGCCTTGAATGATGCTGAGGTTGTAGAAGCTGCGCCAGTCGATGATTTGCAGGGCGCAATCAGCGCCGTCTGCGCCGAGGATGGCGAGGGGCACCAGCGTGTAGACGGCGAGAGCGAGCCAATAGAGCACGCTCGTCACCAAAAGCACGCAGCCGATTTTGGCGCGCACGGCCTTGTCGCGGCCGTATTTGCTCGCAAAGAAAATGGCATCTGCCCGCGTGCTGCGTTCGCCGGGAAAAACGCCCGCCACAAAGAAAATGCTGACCATGATGAAGAACATGATCATCGACGGCGAGCAATAATACAGTGCATCCCAACCGTCGGCGTCGGTGTAATAAAGGGGCGCGGACATGGCGCTGTAATGCGCCAGCAGAAAATCCTGCTCCGCCTGGCTATAGGCCTGCGGCTCTTCCTCAAAAAACGCCTGAAGGCTGGCGGTACGCGCTTCGTAGAAATGGGCGACGTCGTCATCAGTGACGGTGTCGATGCGCGAGTAATCGTACTCTGTCAGCGGGCTGTAGGCCATGTTGATGAGGTCGCGCAGATCCTCATAGCCCTGGGTCTGGCTATAGGCGATGTTTTGCCGGGTGATGTCCTCGGATTGATAATCGCTCGATTGGATGATGGCGCGGTGGGTGGCGAGCACTTCCCGCAGCCGCTCAGCGGTGACGGGCCCTTCCCAGGCTTGCTTGTCGACGCGCAGCTGACGCGCTGCGGCAATACCGCTGGCGCTTTCACCGGTGGTGGGATCGGTGTAACGCACCTGGCCGATGGCCATGTTGATGATGACGCAGGTGCCGATAACGAGCACGAGGAGGGCGAGCTTGCTCGTGGCCTTGGCAAAAATTTTTTTGAGCTCATAGCGCAGCATGGTCGTCGCCTCCTCTCTCTCCAAAATAATAGAGGAACACATCCTCGAGGGTCGCTGCCAGCGGCACGGCATCAGGTGTTGGGCGCTCGCTGGCGACGATGCGCAGCTTGACGCCGTCTGCTGCGCTGTGCATGTTGGCAATCTGGTAGCGCTTGGCCAGCTGCGGCACCGCCTCGCGTGACACGCTCGCTTGCCAGACACGCGCGCCAATGCTCTGAGTGAGCGCCTGCGCCGTGCCCCGGTGGAGGATGCGCCCGTCCTTCATGAGCAAGATCTCGTCGGCGATGTATTCGACGTCGCTGACAATGTGGGTCGACAGGAGCACCAGCCGCTCTGTGGCAAGCGCGCTAATGAGATTGCGGAAGCGAATGCGCTCGTTGGGGTCGAGCCCAGCGGTGGGCTCATCGAGAATGAGCACGCGCGGATCGTTGAGCATCGCCTGGGCAATGCCGACGCGTCGCTTCATGCCGCCGGAGAGGCGTTTCATTTTTTTGCCAGCGGCCTTTTCTAGCCCCACCTGAGCGATGAGCTGCGCCACGCGCTCGCGCGCAACCACCGGACGTACGCCCTTGATAGCGGCGATGTAGCCGAGATAATCGCGCACCGTAAAATCCGGATAATAGCCAAAATCCTGGGGCAGGTAGCCCAAAAGCGCGCGGTAATCGCGGTCCATTTTGAAAATATCCTGGCCGTCGTAGGTGATGCTGCCCGCCGATGGCACGAGGAGCGTACAAAGCATGCGCATGAGCGTCGTCTTGCCTGCGCCGTTGACGCCCAAGAGGCCGTAGACGCCGCCTGTCATCGTCAAGCTGACGGCATCGACAGCGGCAAAAGCGCCGAAGCGCTTGCTGACCTTATTCAAACACAGTTCCATCATCAGATCCCTCCCAAATTCGTGTTGATGCGAGCATCCACTGGCGAATAAGCGCCGCCAACACCACCAGCGCCAGCGCCAAAATCCCCAGCCAGAGCGGCGTGCTCAAGGCGTCGTAGCGGGCGGCATTGGCAAAAAACAGCCACCACAGGCCACTTGCGCCAATGCAGACGCTGACGGGCCGCACCACGCCGCGACAGTGGCGATCCGCCAGCACCACAAAGCAGAGGCAGGCGGTGAGGGTCAGCGGCAAGAGAAAATGCACCAAAAGCAGGCTGAGGCTGACCGGCGCCGTCAGCGAGAGCCAGATGCAAAAGACCGTCACGATCACCACATCTGCCAGCCCCAAAATAAGCATCCGCGCCGCGTAAATTTGCCGCAGGCTATAATAGGTCGTCGCCTCGATTTCGATGGCGTCGTACTGCTGATTTTTCGCGAGCTCCGGAATGGCGAGAATCACGAACAGCGAGGCACCCACGCCGAGGGCACGCACCATCTGTAGCTGGCTGGTCATTTCCGGCAGGCTGTACCACAGCGCCAAGAGCACCAGCGTCTGCGCCAGCCACCAGCGCTTGTGCATGTGCCGTAGCGCAAACTGTAAAAAGCCGCCCCACATCATCGGCGCGGCTGCCTCTGCCTGGGCAAAGCTTGCCCGGGCGGCGCGGATGGTGGCGCGAATGTGAGCCTCGTTCATCTCTACGCGCCACGCAGCGCTGTCTCCTCGCAAGCGTTCATCAATAGTCACGATTCATCCTCTCCTTCCTCGAGTAAACGTGCCAGCTGCGCGCGTCCTTGGCGCAGCCGATATTTCACCAGCGGCAGGCCGATGTCGAGCACCTTGGCAATCTCCCGCTGCTTGAGCCCCTGATAATAGTACAGAATGATCACCTCACGCTGCTCCGTTGCCAGCGCATCCAGCGCCCAGCGCAGGGCGAGGCGGTCGCTTGCCGCCATCTCTGTCGGCGCGGCTGCATCGGCCAGGGCCGTCAGCGTCTGCGCCTCCATTGGCAACGAGCGACGGCGCGCTGCCGCATTGTGACAGCAGTTGGCGGCGATGGTGTAGAGATAATGCTTGGCCTTGCCCTGGTGGCGGTAGCGCGAGAGATGGGCGAAAAATCCCTCGAAAACCTCCTGGGTCAAATCCTCGGCCTCGCTGCGGTCTGTGCAATGAAAGGTGCAGTAGCGCAGCATGTCAGCATAATATTTGCGCACGAAGGCCTCCGCTGCCTGCGCGTCGCCCTGGCGAATTTTTTTGATAAGCCCTGCGTCCTGGTCCATCGCCCACCGCCTTTCCCTGTTCAGATGAGATGCTCTACAAACTATAACAGGCCAGCGCCCGAAAAAGATAGGGCGGTCAGAAATTTTCGGCGGAAATTTTGCGCCCAACAAAAAATCCCGGCGCGTCAGCGGCGACGCGTCGGGAAATGCCGGAAATATTCTTTGCAGCGCTGTGCAAAAATGGTATACTACATCTTAGCTTTCAGAATCGGAAGGGTCGGTGTCAGAATCCTCGGCCTCGGCCTGGGCAAAAAGATTCATCAGCCCGGCAAAGAGATCTTCCTTGCAGGAGGTGTCGTCACACGCCTCGGGCGATGGTTTTTCCTGATCGTTCATGGATGCTCACCCTTTCTTGGTCTGTTTGCACAAATTATGCCACGTCTTTGGTCCCTTGGCAAGGGATACAATCTCATACAAGCGATCTTAGTCCCTGTGCGTTCCATTTTGGATAAGTGTCAACAGACGAGGGAGTGCTGTTGAACGAAAGCCCCGCGCTGCGATACACCGGACGCTCCCATGATCACGCGCGCCTCCCTGGGGAGGCGTTTTTTTATGGAGGAAATTATGAACTACGAAGAAGCAAAAGCGGACATTGACCGCTACAAGGCCCTGGGCTCGGTCTACGGGCTGGACGGGATCACGCGGCTCATGGAGGCCCTGGGCCGTCCCGAGCGCGCCCTCAAGGTGATCCACGTCGCCGGAACCAACGGCAAGGGCTCGACGGTGACGACCCTGGCAACCATCCTCGACGCCTGCGGCATCCACACCGCGACCTACACCTCGCCAGAGGTGACGACCTATCTCGACCGGTTCCGCGTCGGCGGACTGGCGGCGAGCGAAGCGGATTTTGCCAGCGCCTACACGCGCGTGGCGGCAGCCAGCGAAAAAATTGTCGGCGCAGGCTTCCCTCATCCGACGATATTTGAAATGGAGCTCGCCATCGCCTACCTCATCGCCATTGCGAATGGCGCCGAGGTGATGGTCCAGGAGACGGGCCTCGGCGGCAGACTGGATGCGACAAATGTCGTCGAGCAGCCGGTGCTCGTCGTCTTCACGGCCATCGGCATGGACCACATGCAATTTCTCGGCGACACCATCGAGGAAATCGCCGCCGAAAAGGCGGGCATCATCAAATCGGGCGTGCCCGTCGTCGCCTACGACAACGGCTTGGCAATCAATGCCATCATCAAGGAAGCGGCTGTCGCCATGGACGCGCCCTGCACCTTTGCGACGATGGAAATGTGCAGTGTCGTCGAGCGCGGCCTCGACGGCCAAGAGGTGGTCTTTGAGGCACACCGCTACCACTATCCCCTCATCGGCAGCCACCAGACGCGCAATCTGGCACTGATTCTCAAGGCTGTCAGCGTGCTCCGCGAGTGCCACTTCGTGCTCCCGGTGGACAAGGTGCAATCGGCGCTGCGCCAGGTGCGCTGGCCGGGGCGATTTGAGGTCGTCTGCAAGGACCCACTGATTGTTCTTGACGGCGCCCACAATCCCCAGGCCGCCAGCGCCCTCACCGAGACGGTGCAGCAATGGTTCCCCGACAAGCGCGTCCACTTCATCCTGCACATTTTCAAGGACAAGGACGCCCTTGGCATTCTCACGGCGCTGGCGCCCGTTGCCAGCGCGATGACGCTGACGACCATCGACGACGCGCGCTCATCTGATCCTGCCGAGCTTGCCAAGCTGGCCAAGCTCGTCGTGCCCGGCGCAGAGATTCGCCTCGAGCCCGATTACGAGCTCGCCGTCCTCGACACGCTGAAGATTCTGCCGGCGGGCGATCTGCTCATCATCTGCGGCTCCCTCTCCCACCTGGAGGCCAGCCGCCGCATTCTCTCCCATTTAGAAAGGATTCAATTTAATGGTTAACATCGAAAAAGCCGAGCAAGCCATTCGCGATTTGCTCATTGCCATCGGCGAGGACCCGGACCGCCCGGGCCTGGTCGAGACGCCAACACGCTGCGCCAAAATGTACCAGGAGCTTCTGGCCGGTATGGACAGTACCGCCGCCGAGCACCTCTCCAAGCAGTTTGACGTGCCCCACTCAGAATTTTTGCTCGAGCGGGACATCCCCTTTTATTCCCTCTGCGAGCACCACATGCTCCCATTTTTTGGCAAGGTGCACATCGCCTATCTGCCCGACGGCAAGGTCGTCGGCTTGAGCAAGCTCGCACGCACCGTCGAGGTCTACGCCCGCCGTCTCCAGCTCCAGGAGCAGATGACGGCGCAGATTGCCGACGACATTATGGCGCATCTGTCGGCGCGCGGCGCCATGGTCGTCATCGAGGCGGAGCATCTGTGCATGACCATGCGCGGCGTCAAAAAGCCCGGCACCAAAACCGTCACCTTTGCCCGCCGCGGCGCCTTCGAGACAGACAGCAGCCTCTCCCAGACCTGCCTGCACATCCTCGACCTATGATCATCGTCGATAGATTACTCACGCATCCCACTTACCTGCACGCCCTGGACGCCATCGAACGCAAAGAAGAGACGCGTCGCTTTTGCCGCCACGGCCTCGACCATTTTCTCGACGTGGCACGCATCAGCTGGATCATCTGCCTGGAGCACGGGCGTGATTTTGACAAGGAGACGGTCTATCTCGCCGCCCTCCTCCACGACATTGGCCGCAGCCAGGGCGATGCCCACCACGATGCGGCGAGCGTCGCCATGGCGCGCACGCTCCTCGCCGATTGTGGGGCCGATGCCGCCTGCATCCGCGCCGTTTGCGACGCCATCGCTGTGCATCGCCGGAAGGATGACAGCATCGCCCCCGGCACCGCCTCTCTCGGCGACATCCTCGCCCACGCCGACAAGCTCAGCCGCCCCTGCTTTCGCTGCGCGGCGGCAGCCGATTGCTACTGGCCCGCCACGGTCAAAAATGCCACCATTTATTACTAATCACAAGAAGGGAGCATCCATGCTTATTCGCAACACAGAATTTGATTTTTCCGGGAGCACCGGCTACATCATGGGCATTCTCAATGTCACGCCCGACTCCTTTTCTGACGGCGGCCGCTACAACAGCGTCGACGCCGCCGTCGCCCACGCCCGCGAGATGATTGCAGGCGGTGCCGACATCATCGACATTGGCGCTGAATCCACCCGCCCCGGCCACGTGCAGATTTCCATCGACGAAGAATGCGCGCGCCTCATCGACATCATCGCCGCCCTGCGCGCCGTCACCGACGTGCCGCTGTCTGTCGATACCTATCGCGCGCCTGTCGCCCGCGCAGCGCTGGCGGCTGGCTGCGACATGATCAACGACATCTGGGGCCTGACCTACGACGCCGAGATGGCGCCCCTCATCGCCGAGGCGGGCTGCCCCGTCTGCATCATGCACAACCGCAAGGACAACGACTACGACGATTTTCTCAGCGACTGGCTCGCCGACATGCGCCGCCAGGTCGCCATCGCCAAGGACGCGGGCATCGCAGGCAGCCAGATCATTCTCGACCCGGGCATCGGCTTTGCCAAAAGCTTTGACTATGACACCCAGGCCCTGACCCATCTGGACGATCTCTGCGCCCTCGGCCATCCCGTGCTCCTGGGCACCTCGCGCAAGCGCGTCATCGGCAATCTCCTCGACCTGCCGGTGGATCAGCGCGACGAGGGCACCGCCGCCACGACCATCTACGGCTATCTGGCAGGGGCGCGCATTTTCCGCGTGCACAACGTGGCAATGAATCGACGCGTCCTCGACACCGTCAGCAGATTGGAGGCGATCAAGCATGGACAGCGTTAGCATCATCGACCTGGAAATTTTCGCCCACCACGGCGTTTTTGATTTCGAAAAAGAAAACGGCCAGACATTTTTCGTCAGCTGCGACTGCGCCCTCTCCACCCGCGCCGCCGGTGAAGCCGACGACCTCGCCTTGGCGTTGGATTACGGCAGCCTCGCCCATCGACTGACCGAGCTTTTCACGGCGCAAAGCTTTGACCTCATCGAGGCGGCGGCAGAATTTTGCGCCCGCGCCCTGCTCCGAGAATTTCCTCTCATCCGCGCCCTCGACCTCACCATCAAAAAACCGTCGGCGCCGGTGAATCTTCCATTGGCCTATCCGCAGGTGCGCATCCATCGCGGCTGGCAGCCAGCCATCCTCGCCCTCGGCAGCAACATTGAGCCGCGCCAGGCCCATCTCGACGCCGCCCTCGAAGCCCTCGCCGCCGAGCCCGACATCCGCGTGCAAAAAATCGCCCCTTGGATCGAGACTGATCCCGTCGGCTACGAGGACCAGGGCCCCTTCATCAACGGCGCCGTGCAAATCGAAACCCTGCTCACACCCGAAGCCCTCCTCGACCACATCCACGCCATCGAAGCCGCCCAAGGCCGCCAGCGCCTCATCCACTGGGGCCCGCGCACCCTCGACATCGACATCGTCTACTACGCCGACCGCCTCATCAACACCGACACCCTCACCATCCCCCACCCCCTCTGCCTCACCCGCGACTTCGTCATGCAACCCCTCACCACCATCGCCCCCCACTGGATCGACCCCCGCTACAACCAAGCCGTGTCGGTACTGTGGCAGGGCGGGGAATAAATACAAAAATAACCTCGATACGTCTGAACAAGTCAGATGCATCGAGGTTTTTCTTTATCTTTCTCCCATCCATCAAAACACCAGCTGGGTCAGGAGCATGTAGCAGGCGGTGCCGGCAGCGATGGAGAGGAGCATTTGGCGTTTCCAGAAATGCAGGAGGATGGTGACGCCGACGGCGATGGCTTCTGGCAGGCCGTGACTGGGGGCTGCGAGGTCGACGTTGCGCAGGCTGTAGACGACGAGGAGAGCAAAGACGGCGGCGGGGAGGGCTTTGCCGAGGTAGATAATGAGCGGCGGCGTGGGTCTGCCTTCGCGAAATATCCAGAAGGGCAAAAACCTGGTGAGCATGGTGCCGAGGGCGCAGAGGCCGATGGTGATGATTTGCTCAAGCAAGGTCATGACCAGCCACCTGCCTTCTCAATGGGTTTCTTGAAGCCGATGAGCAAAAGCAAGATGCCGATCATGCTCGGAATGAGGAAGCTGTCGGGGCCAAAAATCACGAGGCACAGCACCGAGACGCCCATGCCAATGAGAGCCGTATAATGCTTCTGCTCCTTCATCCATTGCTCGAGAAAAATCACCACAAACATGGCCGTGAGCACAAATTCGAGGCCGTCGGTGTTGAAGCGGATGAAGCCGCCGAGGAGCCCGCCCAAGGTGGCGCCGCTGACCCAATAGAGCTGGTTGAGCAAGGTCACAAAAATCATGAACCAGCCCCGGTCCACGTCCTTGGGAATCTCTGCCGAATAATTGAGGGAAAAGGTTTCGTCGCACATGCCATAGATCAGATACCAGCGTTTCCAGCCGAGACCGGCAAAGCGGTCGAGCATGGCGATGCCATAAAATAAATGCCGCGCCTGGATCATCACTGCCACGAGAAAGGTTTGCAGCGGCGCAAAGGGGCTGAGCAGCATGCTCACGGCAACAAATTCCAACGAGCCGCCAAAAATCACGGCGCTCATGATCATTGGATAGACAAAGCTAAAGCCCGAGACGTGCATATAGAGGCCGTAGGCGATGCCCAAAAACCAAAAGCCTGCAAAAATCGGAATCGTATAGGGAAAAGCGGCTTGAAACGCCCTGCGTTTGATGCCTGTCGTTGCCAAGAATCATCCTTCTTTCTATCTTTTTATGAGAGGGCCGTGTCCTCGCGGGTCTGGACGCGGACGAATTTTTTGTTGACGAGGGGGTTGCGCACCATGTAATGATAAACGTCGGTCATGGCGTCGTTGACGTCATGGTCGCCAAGCTCGGATTGGTTGTCGAGGACCCAGTAATGCTCGCCAAAAACGTGGGCCTCGGTGCGCGTGAGGACAAAGCCGAGCTTTTCGTAGAAGCGCAGACGGCGCGCCCGTTTCTCGCGATCGGCGGCATCCTCGGCAGCGCTCACCGCCTCGATTTCGAGCATCATCGCCGGGTAGAGGCTTTTGTCGCTCATGAGGGCGCCGAGGAAGATTGAGCCCAGCCCTTCGCCACGGTGATTTTCGACGACGGCGAGATAATCGAGGAGCACCGGCGTCGAGACGTTGCAGACGCAGGCGTAGGCCAGGAGCTCACCGGCGTCGGAATAATAGCCCCAGACGTCATAGCAGCCATCGGCCTGCATGCGCAGCATGGCCTTGAGGGGCTTGAGCTCCATGCGCGGAAAGGTCGTTTTCATCGAATTGTTGTAGACCGCTGTCAGGGTCTCTGCATCCATGCGTCGGATCATGTGTGTCCTCCTTCTAAGAGCCGCCAAATCACCTGCGCCACGCCGTCGACGTCGTGGTCTGGGGCGATGTGGCGCGCCTTTTCCTTAAGATGGGCGGCGCCGTTTGCCATGGCCACGCCCCAACCTGCCGCTTCGATCATGCCGAGGTCGTTGTCGGCATCGCCAAAGGCGGCGAGGCCCGACGCCTCCAGCCCCAGGCGCTCGAGCACAACGGCGATGGCCGCCGCCTTGCCAGCGCGGGCATCGGCGATTTCGATGAGCCGTGGCAGAGAGGAAGTGATGTAGACGTCCTCGACCTCTCGCGCCAGGCGTTGCCAAAGCTGGTCCTTGAGGGCGCCGTCGGCAATCGAGAGGCCCATGCTGTCGATTTCGCCAGCGTTGGCGCGCACAAAGGCGCCAACATCATCCACAGGCTTGCGCGTGCGCAGAAGATAATCGAAGGCCGCGCCGTGTACGCCAAACTGTTCCGGCGCATCCAGAAATCTGCGGTCGGCAAAGGCATCGCCGCTTATGAAAAATTCCTTGCCCACGGGATAATACTGGGCCGTCTGCAAAATTGCATCCACCTGCGCAGGCGCCAGCGAGCAACGATAAATCGTCGCATCCTGAGCCTTGTCGTAAATGCGCACGCCGTTGCCCGTGACCACGTAGCGCACCGCATCCAGCGCCAGAATCTCTGCCGGAATCGTCGAGAACGGACGACCGCTGGCGATGATCACAGGAATCCCCGCTGCCTCAAGGGCCTCCAGCGCCGCGCGATTGCCGTCGCTCAGGCGCGACTGAGCATTGAGGAGCGTCCCGTCCAAATCAAAGGCAGCGCAGGTCAAATGAAAGCTTGCCTCACGTTTATCAATCGAACCACTCATCCACCTTGACCTCGCTAAAATCGTTGATGTAGTAATCGCCTGCTGCGCGAATGGCGGCGTCCTGGTCGGCATTGGTGTCATCCTGGACGGCGACGGTCGTCAGGCCGTTTTTCTTGGCGCGCTCGAGGGCATAGAGGGCGTCATCAAAAAAGACGATGTCCTCGCATTTGCAGCCCAGCTGCGCGGCGGCGTGCTGAAAATAGGCGTCGCTGTCCTTGGAATAGCCCGTATTATCCACCGTCTGCACAAAGCGGAAATAATCGCGGAGCCCCGTGCGCGCCAACACCATTTCCAGGAGATAGGCGTCGGTCGATGAGGCCACAGCCATCGGCACCTGCTTGTCATGGAGCGCCTCGAGGACCTCGCGCACGTGGGGCTTGAGCTCGAGGACCTCGCCGTAATTGTGCTTGAGGGTGTCGGTGAAGGTTTGCTCCAATTCCTTGGCGCCCTTGCCATCCAAGAAGGTGTCGGCGTAAAATTTTGCCGCATCGGTGTGGCTCATGCTCGCCGTCTGTCGCTCAATATGGCGTGGCAAATCGACGCCGTAGGTTTTCATGACGTCCGTCGCCAGATTCACCCACATTGGCATCGAATCCAAGAGCGTGCCGTCACAATCAAACAACGCATATTTCATAATCGTTCCTCCAATATTTTTGAAATCTGTCCGTCTATTATAGCAAATTCGCAGGCGCTGGCGCAGCCTTTTGCTGCAAATTTTCCAATCGCCGCCAGCGCCTTGCTGAAAAAATTTACAAGAGTCTCGAAACTTTATGCATAATATGTCTCCCAAAGGTACAATTATCGCTTTTCATATGCTATAATGAATGCTAAAAAGACCTGCGACGAAAGGATTGAATCACCAATGACAGACGCACATCTTGAAATTGATAAATTACGTGCAGACATTGCCAATCGCATGCATTATCTGCGAGAAAATAATTCCATCGAGCCTGAGCTCTACAGCAAATACAATATCAAGCGCGGCCTGCGCAACGACAACGGCACCGGGGTGCTCGTCGGCATCACGCGCATTTCCGACGTCCGCGGCTACACCATCGAGGACGGCAAGAAAATCCCTTGCGAGGGCAAGCTCCTCTACCGCGGCATTCCGATTTATGATCTCATGCGCGGCTTTGAACGCGAGCATCGCCACGGCTTTGAGGAAATTGTCTATCTGCTGCTCTTTGGCCTGCTTCCAAATCGCACCGAGCTGGATCATTTTTCAAAAATTCTCCAGCACCGCCGCAAGCTGCCGGAAAGCTTCAAGGAAGACATCATCCTCAAAATTCCAAGCCGCAACCTCATGAACAAGCTCCAGCGCACCATCCTCTCCCTCTATTCCTACGACGAGGATCCCGACAACATTGAGCTCGGCAATGTGCTCGCCCAGTGCATTGACCTGATCGCCAAGATGCCGCTGATGCTGGCCTACGCCTTTGCGACCAAGGAGCATTATTTCAACCACAAGAGCCTGATCATGCACCAGCCGCTGGAAAATGGCAGCACCGCCGAAAATATTTTGCACCTGATCCGTCCCGACAGCCAGTTCACGCCGCTTGAGGCAAATATTCTCGACCTCTGCCTCTGCCTCCAGGCCGACCACGGCGGCGGGAACAACTCGGCCTTTGCCACCCACGTCGTCTCCTCCTCGGGCACCGACACCTACTCGGCCATTTCCACGGCCATTGGCTCCCTCAAGGGGCCACGCCACGGCGCCGCCAACCAGCGCGCCCACGCCATGGTCAAGGACATCCAGAGCCACGTCAAGCATTGGGACAACGACGGCGAAATCGCCGATTATCTCAAGCGCATCCTCGCCGGTGACGCCTTTGACGGCAGCGGCCTCATCTACGGCATGGGCCACGCCGTCTACACCCTGAGCGATCCGCGCGCCGTGCTCCTGCGCGAAAAATCGGCGCTCCTTGCCAAGGAAACGGGCTTTGAAGCCCAGTTCGATCTCATCGAGCGCATCACCCACGTGACCAAGGAACTCATGCGCGAAAAGAAGGGCGACGATTTCAACATCTGCCCAAACATCGACCTCTACACCGGTCTCATCTACGAAATGATGGGCATCGAATCCGACCTCTTCACGCCGCTCTTTGCCACGGCGCGCATCGCCGGTTGGTCGGCCCATCGCCTCGAGCAGATCATGGACAGCAAAATCATGCGTCCCGGCTATTTCTATCTCGATGCCAACGACCTCACCTACGCGCCGTTGGATGAACGCTAAGCCATATATTCTGAGCGCCCACCATCGGGCGCTCTTTTTGTGCCCTTGCAAAAAAATGTCGCCTCCTTGCGGAAGCGACATTTTTTATTTATCCAGCCCGTCATCGCAGAGCTGATAGGGAATTTTGCCGAGGAATAATTTTTCGGTGCAGTGGTCCTGGCGCTCGGTGGCCAGGAATAAATAATGAAGGAAACGCGCCAGCACCATGCTCACAAAAATCAGCGCCACGACGGTTTCGAGGATGAACAGGAGCTTGAGGCCGACAAGGCTCGTGCCTGCCGCTTCGGCAACAGCCAGCACCTGCTTGAGGGCCAGCGGGCAGACGACGAAGGGAAAGCTCATGCCCGCAAAGCTTGGGTAAAAGTCCAGCGTCAGCGCGTAGCCGATGGCCTTGACGAGGACAAAGGCGTAGGCCAGTGTCGCCGCCACGAGAAGGCCGCCAAGCATCAACGGCGATTTGTCAGGGACAGACGCTGCATAGCCCGTCAGACAGAGGCTGATTGGCGCCACACAGATGCAAAAGAGGGGACGCAGGGCATCGGTCTGCACCGCGTGGCGCGCGTAGCGGTAGACGACCAGGGCGCCGATGACAAAGAGGGCTGCAAAGCCGAACCAAAATGCCACCTCGCCGATGGCTTCGCGCCCATGGCTCGGCGCCGTCACTGCCGCCACGCAAATACCCACGTAGACGATGAAATAGCTGGCGTAGACGTTTTCTATCTGCAGATGCCACATAAATTTGCGCGTAAAATACACCATCAAGAGGAGATGCAACGCAATCGCCGCCAGCCACACGCCCAGAGCCACGCGGCTGCTCACATTCACGAGATAGGTGCTGAGCACCATCCAGGCCATGCAGAAGGTCCCCGAGGCGCTGGCAATCACCGGATTGTTCAAATCGGCGCGCACCATTCCCGGATGCAGCGCGAGCTTGGCTACCACCATTGCCATCAGCGCAAAGGCCACGCCGCCGCAAATCAGGCGAAAATCACCGGAGACGTCGCCCAGGAGATTGCCCAGCGACGCCATTGCCAAAATCACACCGCACAGAGGAATCGGCACGCGCTTAATCGTCTGTCCCATTGTATTCATTCACATCTTCTCCCTTCTCACTTTTCACCACTTCTCAGTGATTCCATTGTAAGGGATGCCGCCTTTTGCATAAACCCAGCGCTGCTTATACGAGCCTCAGCAGGGCCGGCGATAACTGCCATTGGCTGACAATCTATATCAGCTATGAACACGCGCAAATACCACCCATCCCGATAAATTTTATCAGAGCCATCAACGGATGAAGGGAAAATTTTCACAGCATGCGAATTTTTCGCTGAACATCGCGCCTCTCGATAGATCCAGCTGTGGCGCGGCTTTGCGCGATTGCTCGTCACCGAAATATTAGCTTTGTGCGTAATTTATTAATTGCTAAATAAATAATCCATCCAAATTTTACAGCGACAGCCTTCCATCGTCCCATTTTTCACCGCTGATTTTTATTTTTCCGCATAGATATTTTCGCCCACAATCCCTGAAAAGTGCAATATTTTCCCCTCGCAAACATCCGCCCTCTTACAAAAGACTCCTGCAAGCGCTGCGTCGGCAAAAGAAAAAAGCGACTGCCTGGTAGACAATCGCTTCTGAGAATTCAACGACACAGCAGCGCCAATCCCGCTTGCGCCAGCGCCATCAGCGGGCACATCGCAAGCGGCCACTGGAGCAAATGCTCGGGCAGGGCGTAGCTGCGCATCCAGCGCGAGAAGCTGTAGCCGGGATGGCCCTCGGTGCCCGCAATGACGAACCGATCTCTGCAGAGCCCCTGCATGAGCAGCCCATCGAGGAAGAGCAGGTCGCCGACGTTGATGCACATCCACTGCACGTAGCCTGCCAGAAAGAGCTGGCCAAAGCTCAGCCCCGCCATCTGCGCCAGACCGATGCTGCCGTAGAGCAAGAGTGGCAAGAGCTCGCCCGCGAGAATCCAGATCCAGTAGAATTTTTTCTCGCTGGCCGTCGGCGGCTGTGGTGCCGCCTTGATGATGGCCGGTGGATAGCTTGGAAACATCAACCGCGGATTGTAGAGCACCACCGCTGCTGCAAAGAAATTAAAATACGCCGCCATCGCCAGCCCGTCCAAAAGAATGCGCGTCCAGTTCATGTTGTCCCTCCTCGCTATTAACCAGCGCTAACTATTCTCTCACTATACTTGAAGCGCCGGGAAATTGCAAGGTGGACGTGCTCACATGCGCCAGCCCTCGGCTTGCTCGCGGATCTCGATGAAGTCGCGGTAGATGCCGGGCTGGGCGACGAGCGCTGCGTGATTGCCGCGCTGGACGAGGCGGCCGTCTGCGATGACGAGGATCTGGTCGGCATTTTCGATGGTGGCCAGGCGGTGGGCGATGGTGATGATGGTCTTGCCGTGGGTCAGGGCGCTGATCGCCTCCTGGATGAGGTGCTCGTTTTCCGGGTCGATGCTCGCTGTGGCTTCGTCAAGAATCACAATCGGCGCATCTTTGAGGATCGCGCGCGCAATGGAGATGCGCTGCTTTTCGCCGCCGGAGAGGGACGAGCCGCCCTCGCCGACGATGGTGTCGTAGCCGTCCGGCAGCGCCATGATAAAATCATGGCAGCGCGCCTTTTTGGCGGCGGCGACGAGCTCGTCCTCGCTGGCGTCGGGCCTGCCAAAGAGAATGTTGTTGCGAATCGTGTCGCGGAAGAGATAGACATTCTGAAAAACCATGCTCATATTTTTGAGGAGGCTGTCGCAGGTGTAATCGCGCACATCGCGCCCGCCCAGGGTGATTGCGCCCGCACTGACATCGTAGAAGCGGGCGATGAGGTTGCAAATCGTCGACTTGCCGCTGCCAGATGGGCCGACGATGGCGGTGGTGCGATTGGCGGGAATCGTGAAGCTGAGGTCGTGGAGCACGGTGCGATTGTCGTAGCCAAAGTCGACATGGTCAAAGACGATCGCCGTGTTTTCCGGCGTGAGGTCGCGCCCGTCGGCGTCAATGTATTCCGCCTGCATGAGGTGATCGAGCTTGTCCATTGCCGCATCGATGACGCCCAAGGTGTGCACCGCCTCGTTGACCACCTCGACGCTGCCAAAAATCGTGAAGGAAAAGAGCACGAAGGTCAGATAATACATGAGGGACAAGTCGCCGGCGAAAAATTGCCAGCTGCACGCCGCCACCAGCCCCATGCCCGCCGCCTTGAGGGCGAAGAGATGCAGGCAGTTAAACGGCGTGAAGCCCTTTTCAATGCGGATGTGGATGTCCTTGAGGGCGCTGTTGGCGCTGGCAAAATTGGCCACCGCCGCCCCCTCCTGGCCGAAAGATTTGACCAGCGCCAGGCCGCGAATGTATTCGATGGCAGCACCGGCCATTTTTTCGGTGGCGCTGTGGGCAATAGTTGCCGTCTGCGCGCTGTGGCGGCTGCAACGGCCCAGCGCCCAGCCGGAAACGAGGGCCCCTGCCACAGCCACCAACGCTCCGCTCGGGCAAATGAAGGCCAGGCAGAGGACAATCGCCAGGAGCTTGGCGTAGCCGTTAAAGACGGCGTCGACCATCTTCATGCCCTGGAGCTCCAGCACCGAGAGCTCGTTGGTGGCGGCTGTGAGAATGTCGCCGACGCTGTTTTCAGCAAAATAGCCCAGCGGCACCCGCGCCAGCACCTCGCCGAGGTCGATGCGCTCCTGGGCCGCGATTTCGTGGCCAACGCTCTCCTGGAGCACGGCGCGGCCATAGAGAAGGAGAAAATTGCCGAGGATCGAGAGGGCGATCAGCCCCAGGCTCTGCCAAATCAGCGACGTGGGAATCGCCCCGGCGCCCGACCAGGCGCGACGAATCACCTCGTCCAGGGCGAAGGCTGCCACCATAATCGGTGCCGCCGTCGTCAGGCTGCTAAAAAATGAAAGCACCGCGCCCACATAGAGCCGCCCCTTGTAGGCGCTCGCCCAAGCGAGAATGCGCCTCATGGATTTAATCATCGCTATTCACCGTCCCTTCTTCGTTCACTGCCCAATGCTGGGCGCCAATGTGCGCCTGCCACATGTCGCGGTAGAGCGGGCAGCGCACCAAGAGCTCCTCCTGCTTGCCACAATCGACGATGCACCCCGATTCGAGGACGACAATCTGGTCGGCGTTTTGAATCGTCGAGAGACGATGGGCGATGACGAGGAGCGTCTTGCCCTGGGTCAGCGCCATAATTGAGCGCTGAATCTTGTCCTCGTTTTGCGGGTCGGTGAAGGCCGTCGCCTCGTCGAGAATGACTATCGGCGCAGCTTTGAGCATGGCGCGGGCAATGGCGATGCGCTGCTTTTCGCCGCCGGACAGGCGCTTGCCCGCGTCTCCCGCCGGTGTGTCGTAGCCTTGAGGCAGCTGGCGAATGAAGTCGTCGCAGCAGGCCGCCCCGCCCGCGCCGCCGCAAAAACGTCGGCATCGCTGGCGGCAGGATTGCCGAGGCGAATATTTTCCAACAGCGAGCAATCAAAGAGAAAATTGTCCTGGGTGACGACGCTCACGAGCTCAGAGAGCTGCGCCAGCGGCAGCTCGCGAATGTCCACGCCGCCGATGGCGATGCGTCCCGCGCCCACGTCCCAAAATCGCGCCACGAGCCGCGCCAGCGTCGATTTGCCGCTGCCGGATGGGCCGACCAGCGCCGTGAAGCTCCCCTGTGGCAGCGAGAGGCTGAGAGCCTTGATGACCGCCTTGTCGAGATCGCCGTCATAGGCGAAGGCGACATTTTCCAGGGTGATGTCCGTGTGGCTGAGGGTTTGGCGCTGGTCGCTGTCCGGCAAAATCGGCAGCTCTAGGAGGCTGTTGGCCGTTTCGATGGCGTAGGCCATGGCCTTGGCCTCGTTGATAAAGGTCGTGACCTTCATGAGCGGCGCGACAATACTCAGCGCCAGGATCACACCCAGCGCCAGCTCTGGCGCCGATATTTTCCCGCCCTGCACGAGCCAGAGCCCCACGGGCAGCACGCCGAGGAGGGTCGTCGGCATGATCGCGAGCATGAGGTTCATGGTTTTCCAGGTGCTCTTGAACCAGGCCAGAGTGAAATCCTTGAAGCCGGTGACGGCGCTCGTGTATTTTTCGTAGGAGCTCGTGCGCTGGTTGAAGGCCTTGACCACCTCGATGCCCTCGATGTATTCGACGATGACGCTGTTGACGCGGTTGTTGGCGGCCATGTAACCGGCGTATTGGCTGCTGTAGCTTTTCATGAGCGCCGCCAAGGGCAGCATCGAGAGCATCGGCGCGACGAGGAGCGCCAGCCCCAGCCGCCAATCGATGGCGAGCATCCAAATGACAATCGCCAGCGGCAGCAGTAAATTGGCGCTGATTTCCGGAATCATGTGGGCCAGCGGCGGCTCGATTTCCTCGACCTTGTCGACGATGATGCCCTTGAGAGCGCCGATGCGCCGCCCTAGCACCTCGCCCAAGGGTGCCTGCATGAGGCGATCGGCCATTTGCTTGCGCAGTCCGGCGAGAATCGTGTAGGCAGAAATGTGGGACAATACCGTCGAGCAGCCAAAGCAGACGCCGCGCACGAGATAGGCGGCCGTGCCCACGCCACACCAATATAGCACCAGCGACAAATCGGCTGTGCGCGCGATCACCGCCTGCAAAATTTCGTACACCGCCCAAAAGGGCACAAAGCCCGCGGCGACGCTCGCCACCGAAAGCAGCACCGACAGCACCATCTTGCCGCGGCACGGCCCGGCGAATCGGAGCAGGGTCTTGATCCAATGTTCTTGCATATGCTTCACCTCGCAAAATTTTCCACTAAAAAAGGATGGCCGCTCTTGCGAACCATCCTTACTTTATCATTTGCATTGCGCCCTTTCCGCTCCAATGCGGCGCTTCTATCCCGTTTAGAAAAAGGATTTTCTATAGGCCATCGGCGATTGGCCCATGACCTGGCGAAAGGCCGTGGCAAATTTGCTCGGGCTCTCGTAGCCGACAGCACCGGCAATGTCGGCCACGCTTCTATCGGGCGACTGACGCAGCATCGACGCCGCCACGTTCATGCGGTAGCGCTTGAGATAGGAATACATCGAGTCGCCGTAAATTTCCTTGAAGCAGGTTTTCATCGCCGTCAGGGAAATTTGAAAGCGCTCGGCCAAGGCCTCCATCGTGTAATGGCGCTCGAGATCTGCGGTAATGAGGGCATGAATCGCCTTGATTTTTTCCACCTGGCTCTTGTAAAAATACGGCCGCGCCTCCTTGGCGTCGGAAATTTCCAAGGCGTCCAAATAGAGCAAGAGCTCCAGCGCCTTGACCTTGAGATAGTCGGCCTTGATTTTCTGGGGCACGTGATAGAGCTCCGAAAAAATATGCTCAATGCCCGGGTTGCTGTGAATGACAAAGGGCCGCGCGTCGTCACAATATTTGTCGGCCAGGGCGTAGAGATCCACCGAAAAGCCGCCGAAAAAGCCCTTGAGACTCGCCGTCGCTGGTGGCAAATCAAAGGTCAGGGTGATGCCGTGATAATGGCACAGGGGCAGACTCACCGGCCCGCTGTGGTGGTGGCGATTGTCGACCCGCAGCTCGTGCTCCTGCAAATAGCAATAGGCGCCGTCGGCGATTTCGTTTTCGATGCGCCCCTCGCGACAGTGGTCGATGCACAGAAGCTGGCTGCCGTCGTGCTGCTTGAAATGGGAGACGCAGGACGTGAGGTGCATGTCGTTGACCATCATGTAGGCGCCGTCAAAAATATTGTAGAGGGTCATCGTCCCCTCGCCGCTCTCGTCCAAGAGCTGAAAGACGGTGCATTCCGGCGTTTCGATGATGTGGCGCACATTGTCGCCAAAGCTAATTTTTTCGTCAAGCGTCGCCATGGGCCGCGCCTCCCTTCGCCATAAAGAAATCGAGCAGCTGCCTGCGCCCTGCCGCGTCCAGCTCGTAGGCCGCGTGAATCCGCCCCGCCTCCAGATGCAGCACATGCTGACAGCAGCGCAGAATGAACTCGGGATCGTGGGTGACGATGACGATGGTCTTGCCCTCGGCGGCGAGGGCGTTGATCGCCTCGGCCACCTGGCGCATATGGAAGAGATCCAGCCCGCTCGTCGGCTCGTCAAAAATGATCATTGGCCGCGCGCTGGCCAGCGCCGAGGCAATAGCGACGCGCTGCTTCTGCCCGCCGGAGAGTCCCAAGGGATGGTGGTCCCTGTAGGGCAGGAGATCCATCGCCGCCAGCAAAGCCTCGGCCCGGGCGCGACCATCGGCGCGCGTGTCAGGCAGGCTCAGGAGGACCTCGTCGATGACCGTGTCCGTAAAGAGCTGGTGATTCACGTCCTGCATGACCATGTAGGCCTGCTTGAGGCGTCCTCTGCTCGTGTAGCGCATTTTGTCGAGGATGATTTCGCCGTGGCAACGCTTTTCTAAGCCGCAGAGACAGCGCGAAAAGGTCGATTTGCCTGCGCCGTTGTGGCCGATGATCGCCGTCACCTGGCCCGCCGGGAGGGCGGCGCTGTCGATGGCGAGGGTCTCCCGCGCGCCGCGATAGGCAAAGCGGAAATTCTCAAGCTGCCACGCGCCGCGATCTACGGGCGCAGG
>JAUNGU010000036.1 GCA_030524315.1 Peptococcaceae bacterium | reverse complement strand
TAAGGCTCTGTATGTCTATTTTTCATGTGTTGCACTTAGATTGTAAATTCAAGGCGCAAAAAAGCGCTGGCAGAGCTTGCCAGCGCTTTTGCTTTAGTCGCTAATGAGCCAGTTGATGATGGTCGAGATGATGGTCAGAACCAGCGCAGCAAAGGTTGCCGTCCAGAAGCCGCCAACGTCCATCCCTGGCACGATGAAGGAGGTGATCTTGAGCATGAGCCCGTTGATCACGAAGGTAAAGAGGCCAATGGTGAGAAAATTGATCGGGAGCGTCAAGATCATGACGATCGGGCGGATGATGGCATCGACAATCGAGAGCACCACGGCGCCGAGAATCAAGGTGGCGATGCTGTCAAAATAAAGGCCCTGCACCAGATTGGCGGTCAGATAGAGGCCCAATGAATAGGATAATAAATGTACAATGAGAGATTTCATAATAGCGTCCTTTCGTCAAACTATGATTTATGCTTGAGGCGTGCTTGAAGATCCTGATGGGTTTTCAAATACGTATGAATGGTATCGGCCAATTCGGCGCTGATGCCATCGACCTCGGCCAATTCGCTGGGGTCTGCACTTTGAATTTTACTAAATGAACCAAAGTGGGTCAAGAGCTTCTCCTTGCGTTTTTTGCCGACGCCGGGAATATCGTCGAGGATTGACGCGAGCTGGCGCTTGCCGCGTAGCGAGCGGTGGTAGGTGATGGCAAAGCGGTGGGATTCGTCGCGCACCCGCTGCACGAGGTAGAGGGCGTTGGATTGGCGCGGCAGCACCACCGGCTCGTCGACATTTTCCTTGAAGAGGAGCTCCTCCTGCTTGGCCAGGCCAAAGGTGGGAATGTTCGCATAACCCTGCTCGCGCATGGCGCGGCGGGCATAGCCGAGCTGGCCCTTGCCGCCGTCGATGATGACGAGGTCGGGCAGCCAGGCGAATTTGCCCATTTTGATGCCGCCCTGGATTTCCTTGGTGGCGTGGGAAAAGCGGCGGGTGATGACCTCGTACATGCTGGCAAAGTCGTTGGGCCCTTCGACGGTTTTGATTTTGAAATGGCGATACTGGCTCTTCATGGGTTTGCCGTTGACAAAGACGACCATCGATGCCACCGAATCGCTGCCCTGAATGTTGGAAATGTCGTAGCATTCGATACGCTGCGGCGTGCGCGGCAGCTGGAGATAGTCGGCCAAGTCGACGAGGGCGCCTTCGGTGCGGGCCTTGGCTGTTTCGTTGGAAATGAGGCGCTTGGCCAAGGCTTCCTCAGCGTTGCGCCGCACGAGATCCATGAGGGCGCGCATCTGCCCGGCCTTGGGCTGATGCAGGTGGATTTTCATGCCGTGCTTCTCGCTGAGAAGGTTTTCCAGAAGGGCCTCATCGGCAAAGGGCAGGTCAATGTAGATGGTCCGCGGCACCGCCTCCTGCTCGAGATAAAACTGCTTCATAAAGCTCGAGAAAACCTCCTCGTCGCTGTCGTTTTTGTTGGCATGGAGAGGGTAGGATTCGCGGCCGATGATTTTGCCGCCGCGCACAAAGAAAACCTGCATCATTGCGCCAAGGTCGTTGCGCGCCATGGCCACCAGGTCGTGGTTGTCGGTGCGCTGGGAAATGGCGCGTTGGCGGTTGCTGATGGTGTCGATGGCGCGGATCTGATCGCGCTTGGTGGCAGCCGTCTCAAAATCGAGGGCCTCCGAGGCCGCGAGCATTTCTGCCTCGAGCTTTTTGCGCAGGGGCTCCGTGTGGCCAGCGAAAAATTCTGCCACCGCCTCAATCATCGACATGTAGTCGGCTTGGCTAATATGGCCCACACAGGGGCCCTTGCACAGTCCCAGATGCTCGTTGAGACAGGACATGCCCTTGTTGAACTGGCTGTTGGCGCAGGTCCGGTAGGGATAGATGTGGTGGAGCATTTCCAGGGTGTCGCGCAGCTCGGTGACATTTGTGTACGGGCCAAAGTAGCGGGAGCCATCGCGGATGACTTGACGCGTGATGAAGATGCGCGGATAATCCTCCTTGGTGATGCGCAGGTACGGATAGGTCTTGCCGTCCTTGAGGCTGATGTTGTATTTTGGGCGATATTTTTTGATGAGGTTGCATTCGAGCACCAGCGCCTCGGTTTCATTGTCGACGACAATGTATTCCAAGTCCTCGATGTGACGCACCAAGGCCTTGGTTTTGACAGCTTCCTTGGGCTGGGTGCGAAAATAGGAGCGCACGCGATTGCGCAGATTAATCGCCTTGCCCACGTAGATGATCGTGCCGTCCTTGTCCTTCATGAGATAGACGCCAGGATTGGTTGGCAGCGCCTTGAGTTTTCGCTGGATGATGTCGTTCATGGCTAACGTCCTTCCATAAAATGGTGATGGATTTATCATAGCATATTTTCGGCAACGGTTGAAAAACAAAGCAAAGGGCTGACTGCAAATAAATCGATTTTAGCTGATTAAGGCGGATTGATTGTCAATAAAGGCGATTAAAAATCTAATATCCTACTGATAATGGGGAAATTTGACCTTTACGAATCTTAAGAAGCGTGTATAATAAAATTGTAAGGTAAATAAAGGTCAAAAGAGAGGAAGGTGAAAATGATGGCAAGTCTATCACAAGACATCGAAATGTATTTGAAGGCCCTCCTAGCAGAGGCTGGGGAGGATGGATTGGTGGTGCAACGCAGTACCTTATCAGAAAAATTTGCTTGCGTGCCAAGCCAGATCAATTACGTTTTGAGAACCCGCTTTTCGTTGACCAATGGTTATATAGTAGAAACCCGGCGTGGTGGTGGCGGCTATGTCCGCATCCAGTCGGTTCCCCTTGATACTGCGCACGATTTCCAGCCACTCATGGAAGCAGCAGAGAAAAATCTCAGCGAGCAGGATGAGGAGGGCATTCTCTCCTATCTCGTTTCGCAGGATGTGATCCCGGCGGATGTGGGAACGCTCCTTGAATCGCTCATGAAGGAACGTGTGCTGCAGGATGCAAAGACGATGACCACCAGCGAATTGCGTGCCCATCTCATGCGCCACCTGTTGGCCCATATGAGCATTGGTGCAAATAAAAAAGACCACGATGCTGCATCCACGGATGCCACGGACAATATATATGAAGGAGGCAGTCACCATGCGATGTGAAAAATGCGGAAAAAGAGAAGCCACTGTCCACCTGCAAACGATTATCGGCGGTGTGAGCCACAGTGCGCATTTGTGCAGCGCCTGTGCTGCAAAAGAAGAGAACAGCTGGTATAATGAACTGGCCAGCTTTTTTGATAGAAGCTTGTTTGACGGCGAGCGCTTGAGGGAGGTTTTTGCTACCGACTCAAAGCGCGCTCGGGTAGTACAGGTAGAGACAGCCGACGTTTGTCCGGCCTGTGGCAAAACCTGGGAGGATTTCCAGCGCGATGGCCTCTTGGGTTGCAGTAAATGCTATAAGCATTTTGCCGAGCGCTTGCCAGAATCCCTGACGAGGCTCCATGGCATAAGCAGCGCCAAGGCAACGACACCGGACAAAATAGCGGCGGAAAAGCTGCGTGAAGACCTTGATCAAGCCATCAAGGCCGAACATTTTGAGGAAGCGGCGCGCCTACGCGATGCCCTCAAGGCGCTTGACAATTCAGGCGCAGACAGCGGGTCGTGAGCCCGCTCGAAAATAAAAATACCCCTCTTTAAGGAGAGATGAGATATGGCTAGTTTTAACTTTACAGAAAATGCAAGGGTCGCCTTGGCCTACGCCCAGGAAGAAGCCGTCGATATGAGCTACAACATGATCGGCACCGAGCACATCCTCTTGGGCATCATGCGCGCCGGTGGCATTGGCGCCAGCGTCCTGGATGCCCTGGGCGTGGATTACAACACGGCCCGGGAACACATCCTGGCAATGATCGGCCGCGGTCGCGACAATGTCAACGTCGGCCGTCTGGGCTACACGCCTCGCGCCAAGCGTTGCTTTGAGCTCGCTTGGGATTTGGCAATGCGCCTCAATATGAACAGCATCGCCACTGAGCACCTGCTCATCGCCATGATGGAAGGCAACGGCAGCATTGCCGGTGTTGGCTATCAGACGTTGACAGAGCTGGGCGTGAGCCTCGAGCAAATCATTCGCGAGGTCAACAACCACTATGGTGGCAATGTCTTTGGCCAGAAGCAGGCCACTCCTCAAGGCGGTATGGCCGACGATTTCGGTGCCCCTGGACAGGGCCAGGCCGAAAAGAACCCCCTGGAAGAATTTGGCCGCAACCTCAATCAGCTGGCCAAGGAAGGCAAGATCGACCCGGTCATCGGCCGCGACAAGGAAATTGAGCGCGTCGTGCAGATCCTCATTCGCCGTACCAAAAACAACCCTGTTCTCATTGGCGAGCCGGGCGTCGGTAAGACGGCCATCGCCGAAGGCCTCGCCCAGCGCATCGTCGAAGGCGAGGTGCCAGAGCTCCTCAAGGACAAGGAGATTTACAACGTCGACATGGGTGGCCTCGTTGCCGGGAGCAAATACCGCGGCGATTTTGAAGAGCGCGTCAAAAACATCATCGAAGAGGTCAAAAAACGCAAAAACGTCATCCTCTTCATTGACGAAATGCACACCATCGTCGGCGCTGGCTCTGCCGAAGGCTCCCTGGACGCCGCCAACATCCTCAAGCCAGAGCTGGCGCGCGGCGAGCTCCAGCTCATCGGCGCCACCACCCTGGATGAATATCGCAAGCACATCGAAAAGGACGCAGCCCTGGAACGTCGCTTCCAGCCAGTCATTGTCGATACGCCAAGCGTGGAGGATGCCATTGCCATTTTGCGCGGCATCAAGGACAAATACGAATCCTTCCACAGCGTCATCATTGAGGATGCGGCCGTCGTCAGCGCCGTCAAGCTTTCGGACCGTTATATCAACGATCGCCAGCTGCCGGACAAGGCCATCGACCTCATTGACGAGGCCTGCTCGCGCGTGCGCCTGAGACACAGCGTCGCGCCGGAATCCCTGCAAAAGCTCGAGGCCGAGCTGGCCAAGGTGGGCAATGAGATGGAGGCCGCCATCCAGGCTCAGGAATTCGAAAAGGCCGCCGAATATCGCGACAAGAAAAAATCCCTCACTGCAGAGCTCGACAGCCTGCGTGAGCAGTGGGACAAGCAGAACAAAACCAGTCATCAGGTCGTCACGGCCGATGACATTGCAGATATTGTTTCAAGCTGGTCTGGCGTGCCTGTGACCAAGCTCAAGGAAGAAGACAGCCAACGCTTGCTCCATCTGGAGGCCATCCTCCACGAGCGGGTCGTCGGCCAGGAAGAGGCCGTCACCGCCGTTTCCAAGGCCGTGCGCCGCGCCCATTCGGGCATCAAGGATGCAAAACGGCCAATCGGCAGCTTCCTCTTCCTGGGGCCAACGGGCGTCGGCAAAACCGAGCTCGCCAAGGCCCTGGCCGAAGCCCTCTTTGACGACGAAAACGCCATGATCCGCATCGATATGAGCGAATACATGGAAAAATTTGCCACCAGCCGTCTCGTCGGGGCGCCTCCGGGATATGTCGGCTACGATGAAGGCGGCCAGCTCACCGAAGCGGTGCGCCGCAAGCCTTACAGCGTCGTTCTTTTGGATGAAATCGAAAAGGCCCATCCTGACGTCTTCAACATTCTCTTGCAGGTACTGGACGATGGTCGCCTGACCGACAGCCAGGGACGTGTCGTTGATTTCAAGAACACGGTCATCATCATGACCTCCAACCTCGGCTCGCAAGCGATCATGCACAACAAGAGCCTGGGCTTTGACACCGGTGATGCGAGTGATGAGGACGCACGCAACTACGAGCACATCAAGGAACACGTCATGGACAACTTGAAAAAGGCCTTCCGTCCGGAATTCCTCAACAGAATCGATGACATCGTCGTCTTCCATCCACTCACCGATACAGAGCTTGAGGAAATCGCCAGCATCATGATGAAGGATTTGCGCACGCGCCTGGCCGACAAGGACCTGTCCATCGAATTTACAGATGAGGCCCTAAAGACCTTGGCCAAGGACGGCTACGATCCCGAATACGGTGCGCGACCACTGCGCCGCACCATCCAAAATAAAATCGAAGACCCCCTCGCCGATGCCCTTCTGAGCGGCACCTACAAAGACGGTGACACCATCAAGGTCAGTGTGGGTGAGGATAAGGAACTGGTCTTTGGCAAATAAATCGCAACAAAAAAATCTCGTCTTGCACGTGCAGGGCGAGATTTTTTTGCGCTGGGAAATATTAGTCGCACAAAAATTTTTGGCTCGGAGGCGCTGAGCGAAAAATTTTTGTGAAAAAAATAGAAATACCTGGGCACAAATGGCTGGAAAATTTTGGGAGGATGAGAATTTTTGGTCGCAAAACGACGCGCCAAAAAAACCTGCAAACCCGCGAAAAATGCGCAAAAAAACGCTTGCAAAGACGCTGGCTGTATGTTAAAGTAGTGGGGTGCCTGAAAAAAGCAAAGAAGTGAGAGATTGCTAGGCGATAGGATACACCTGAGTCCGTGTCCTAGGTAACTCTCACGGAGAAGTCCGTTAATCGGGCGAAAGAAGGAGGATATATAATGGCAAAAAGTAAAATCAGAATCCGCTTGAAGGCTTTTGATCACAAGGTACTTGATCAAAGCGCAAGCAAAATTGTGGAAACTGCCAAAAAGACTGGCGCTACCGTTTCCGGCCCAGTTCCACTACCAACTGAAAAGGCAGTCTACACCGTGTTGCGTTCTCCACACGTTAACAAAGACTCCAGAGAACAGTTCGAAACCAGAACCCACAAGCGTCTCATTGACATCACCGAACACACCAACAAGACTGTTGAAGCCTTGATGCGTTTGGATCTGCCAAGCGGCGTTGAAATCGAAATTAAATTATAATTATTAAAAGAAGGAGGTGGCAGTTCGAATGAAAGCCATTTTAGGTAAGAAAATCGGGATGACTCAGATCTTCACTCCAGAAGGCGTGCTGGTTCCTGTAACCGTTATTGAAGCAGGTCCAAACGTGGTCACCCAGGTAAAGACAATTGATACGGATGGTTATAATGCTGTTCAGGTCGGCTATGGTGATATCAAGCCTGTTGCTGTGAAGAAGCCTGCTAAGGGTCACTTCGACAAGGCTGGCGTGGCTGCAAGAAAGTATCTGCGCGAAATCCGCGTTGACAACCCTGCAGACTACAACAATGGCGACGAAATCAAGGCTGATGTATTTGCTGAAGGCGAAGCAATCGACGTTTCCGGCGTCAGCAAGGGCAAAGGCTTTGCAGGTACCATTAAGCGTTACGGCCGTCATCGTGGGCCTATGACACACGGCTCTAAGCACAAGAGAAAAACCGGGTCTGTAGGCGCTGCCGGTCCTCATCACGTTTTCAAGGGCCATTTGATGCCTGGGCGTGCTGGGAATAAGAACGTAACCGTTCAAAACCTTAAGGTCGTTAAGGTGGACGTTGAAAATAACTTGCTCCTGATTAAGGGTTCCATCCCTGGCGCTAAAAACAGCCTCGTGGTTGTTAAGGAAAGCGTTAAAGCTAGTAAGTAAGGAAAGGAGGAGAATACATGCCTGTTATTAAAGTTAAAAATATGCAAGGTGCAGATGTTGAAGAGCTGACGCTGAATGATGCAGTTTTTGGCATCGAACCAAACAAGCCTGTTATGCATGAAGTTGTTGTTAATTATTTGGCAAGCCTGCGTCGTGGGACCTCTTGCACGAAATCTCGTGGCGAGGTCAGAGGCGGTGGCCGCAAGCCATGGCGTCAGAAGGGCACCGGCCGTGCACGTGCTGGTACCTCCCGTTCTCCACTGTGGCGTGGCGGTGCGATCATCTTCGGGCCAAAGCCTAGAAGCTATGAATATCGCGTCAACAAGAAAAAAGTCTCTTTGGCAATGCGTTCTGCACTTTCTGATAAGGTGAACGAAGAAGCACTGGTTGTTGTCGATGCCCTGAGCTTCGATGCACCAAAGACCAAAGAAATGATCAAGGTGCTGGCTGCCCTTGGTACCGATAAGAAAACTCTGCTGGTTCTTCCTGAAGTCGACGAAGTTGTCATGAAGAGTGCTCGTAACATCCAGGGTGTGACCCCTGTGGCCGTTTCTGAACTCAACACCTATGAGATTCTCAACAACAACACCCTCGTGCTGACCAAGGATGCACTTGCGAAGGTTGAGGAGGTGCTGGCGTAATGAAATTGGCAAGAGAAATCATCATCAAACCAGTCGTAACCGAAAAGAGCGTTGACCTCATGCAGGAAAACAAATACGTTTTCAAGGTTGCAAAGGATGCCAACAAAATCGAAATCAAAAATGCCATCGAAGAAATCTTCAAGGTGAAGGTCACCAACGTGAACACTATCAACGTTCACGGCAAGATGAAGCGTATGGGCCGTTTCCAGGGCAAGACTGCCAGCTGGAAAAAAGCCATCGTGACCCTTCGCGAAGGCGATAGCATTGAAGTTTTTGAAGGTCTTTAATTAATAAGGAGGAACAAAATGGCACTTAGATCATTTAAGCCGACTTCTCCCGGCGTGCGTCAGATGACTGTTTCTTCTTTCGAAGAAATCACCACCAACAAGCCTGAGAAATCCCTGCTTGCACCGCTGAAGAAGAATGCCGGCCGTAACAGCTATGGCCGCATCACCGTTCGTCATCATGGCGGTGGTCACAAGAGAAAATATCGTATCATCGATTTCAAGCGCAACAAGGACAGCGTTCCAGCTCGCGTTGCCACCATCGAATACGATCCAAACCGTTCTAGCCGCATCGCTCTGCTCCACTATTTGGACGGCGAAAAGCGTTACATCATTGCACCTGCTGGTCTGCAGGTTGGCGATGTTATCTACTCCGGTCCGGATGCAGACATCAAGACCGGTAATGCCCTTCCACTGGCCAACATCCCTGTTGGTACCTTGGTCCACAACATTGAGCTCCATCCTGGTCGTGGCGGCCAAATCGTCCGCAGCGCCGGTGTAAGCGCTCAGCTGATGGCAAAGGAAGGCAAATATGCACTTCTGAGACTTCCTTCCGGTGAAGTCCGCAAGGTTCTTCTGACCTGCCGTGCAACCATCGGTGTTGTTGGTAACAGCGAACACGCCAACATCAACATCGGTAAAGCCGGTCGTACCCGTTGGATGGGCACCCGCCCTACCGTTCGCGGTTCTGTCATGAACCCTAACGATCACCCTCATGGTGGTGGTGAAGGTCGTGCGCCTGTAGGTCGCAAATCACCTGTTAGCCCTTGGGGTAAGGTTGCTCACGGTGGCAAGACCCGCAAGAAGAAAAACCTTAGCAACAAGTTCATCGTGACCCCAAGAAAGGGCAAGTAAGCCCGGGCTTAATCGAAAGGAGGCAATTCATTCATGAGCAGATCTCTTAAAAAAGGACCTTTCGTAGACGAAAAACTCTACAAGAAAGTTGTCGCAATGAATGATAACAATGAAAAATCTGTGATCAAGACTTGGTCGCGTTCTTCCACCATTTTCCCTGAATTCATTGGTCACACCTTTGCCGTTCATGATGGCAGAAAGCACGTGCCAGTGTATGTAACAGAAGACATGGTTGGACATAAACTCGGTGAATTCGCGCCTACCCGTACCTACAAGGGCCATGCAGGCGACGAAAAATCCAGTCGTTCCCGATAAGCAGAAAGGAGGAAATTTAGTGGAAGCAAAAGCATGTGCAAAACACATTAGAATCTCACCACGCAAGGCGCGCCAGGTTGTTGACCTGATCCGCGGCAAGAGCGTTCAGGAAGCTTACAGTATTTTACAATTTACTCCACATAAAGGTTCTGCAATCGTGACGAAGGTGTTAAAATCCGCTGTTGCAAACGCAGAACACAACTATGATATGGATGTGGAAAATCTCGTCGTGAGTGCTGCCTTTGTTGATCAGGGCCCAAGCATCAAGCGTTTCAAGCCACGCGCTATGGGTCGTGCTGATGGCATCTCCAAGAGAACCAGTCATATCACCATCACGGTAAGCGAAAGATAAGGAGGAATACTGTGGGACAGAAAGTAAATCCAATTGGCATTCGTGTTGGCGTCATCCGCGATTGGGACGCTAAATGGTATGCTGACGATAAAAACTATGTCGATCTCCTCCATGAAGACTTCAAGGTTCGTAAATTCGTCAAGACCAAGCTGTTCGACAGCGGTGTTGCAAGAATCGTTATTGAACGCACCGGCAATACCAAGCTCAAGGTAACCATCCACACTGCAAAGCCTGGTATCGTTATCGGCCGCAATGGTTCCGCCATTGAAGTTCTTCGCGGGGATCTTGAAAAACTCACCGGCAAGTCTGTATCTATCAGCGTTGTCGAAGTAAAACGCCCAGAAGCAAACGCTCAGCTCGTTGCTGAATCCATTGCCCAAGCCCTGGAAAACCGTGTGGCTTATCGTCGCGCAATGAAGCAGCACATCCAGAGAGCCATGAAGAGCGGCGCTCAGGGTATCAAAATCAGCTGCGCAGGCCGTCTGGCTGGTGCCGATATTGCCCGCACTGAATGGGTGACCGAAGGTAAAGTACCTCTACACACCCTGCGTGCAGATATTGATTATGGATTCTATGAAGCCGACACCACCTATGGTAAGATCGGTATCAAGGTATGGATCTATAATGGTGAAATCCTGGATGACAGCAAAGAAGGAGGACGCTAATTATGTTAATGCCTAAGAGAACTAAGTGGCGTCGCCCACATCGTAGAAAGCTCGGCGGTCAGGCCCACAAGGGTACCACCATCAGCTATGGTGAATTTGGTCTGCAGGCGACCACCGGCGCTTGGATCACCAGCCGCCAAATCGAAGCAGCTCGTATTGCAATGACCCGTTACATCAAGCGTGGTGGTAAGGTTTGGATCAAGATTTTCCCAGACCAGCCAGTCACCGCTAAGCCAGCCGAAGTCCGCATGGGTTCCGGGAAAGGTGCTCCAGATTACTGGGTCGCAGTCGTAAAGCCTGGTCGCGTGATGTTTGAAGTCAGCGGCGTGCCTGAAGAAGTTGCAAAGGAAGCGCTTCGCTTAGCAATGCACAAACTGCCTTGCAAGTGCAAGATCGTGAAAAGGGAAGAAATGGAGGCTGATGTCTAATGAAGGCTGAAACCTTAAGAGAACTCTCCACCGAAGAGTTGAACAAAAAGGTTGTTGAACTTAAAGAAGAACTCTTTAATTTGCGTTTTCAGATGGCTACCGGTCAACTTGAAAACCCAATGCAGTTAAAGCAGGTTAGAAAAGATATTGCTAGAGCAAAAACAGTGATTCGCGAACGCGAACTTGCTGCTCAGGCGTAAGTATAAGGAGGAAAAAAAGTGGCAGATCGTAACAATAGAAAAGTGCGCATCGGCATTGTAAGCTCCGACAAAATGGACAAAACAATCGTTGTTGATGTTGACAGTCCTCGCCGCCATCCTCTCTATGGTAAGCTTGCGAAGAACACCAAGCACTTCAAAGCCCATGACGAGCTCAACGAGGCTAAGGTAGGGGATCGCGTTAAGATTATGGAAACTCGTCCTTTGTCCAAAACCAAGAGATGGCGCCTCGTCGAAATCCTTGAAAAGGCACCGATTGTTTAAGCATCGTAAGCTCGAAAGGAGGAAAGCTCGCAATGATTCAACAAGAAACTAGACTTAAAGTCGGCGATAACACCGGCGCAAGAGAACTGCTCTGCATCCGCGTTCTTGGTGGCACCAAGCGTCGCTATGCGTCTGTAGGTGATATCATCGTTTGTGCAGTAAAAGAAGCAACACCCGGTGGCGTTGTCAAGAAGGGCGACGTTGTCAAGGCCGTTGTCGTTCGTACCGCACGTCCTGTAAAACGTCCTGACGGCTCTTATATTCGCTTCAGCGAAAATGCAGCTGTTATTATCAAAGATGACAAGAGCCCAAGAGGAACCCGTATCTTTGGGCCTGTTGCCAGAGAGCTTCGTGACAAAGACTTCATGAAGATTGTCAGCCTGGCACCTGAAGTACTTTAATTCCCTGGAGGTGAATATAGTGCCAAAAATGAAAATTCGTAAGGGTGACGAGGTTATCGTTATCTCCGGTAAAGATAAAGGCAAAGTCGGCAAGGTTATCCAAGCGCTTCCTGAACAGCAGCGCGTCATCGTCGAAGGCGTTGCAGTTGCAAAACGCCACACCAAACCATCCCAGGCCAACCCTCAGGGCGGCATCATTGACAAGCCAATGCCAATTCACGTGTCCAACGTCATGGCATATGATTCAGCCAACAAAAAAGGCTCCCGCATTGGTTACAAAATGGTTGACGGTAAAAAAGTTCGCGTCCTGAAGACGAGCGGCAAAGAGTTTTAATAGGGAGGAGGTCTACAAGTGGCTAGATTAAAAGATCAATACATTGCTGAAATCGCTCCTGCACTCCAGGAAAAGTTTGGTTATACTAACGTTATGGCGATTCCAAAACTCGACAAAATTGTCATCAACATCGGCTTAGGTGAAGCAGTAGACAATCCTAAAGCCCTTGATGGTGCTGTTGAAGATATTACACGCATTGCTGGTCAAAAACCAGTTATCACTCGTGCCAAGAAATCCATCGCAGGCTTCAAAATTCGTGAAGGCATGCCAATCGGCGTCAAGGTTACCCTTCGTGGCGACCGCATGTATGAATTCGTCGATCGTCTCTTCAACGTTGCCCTGCCTCGCGTCAGAGACTTCCGCGGTGTATCCGGCAAGAGCTTCGACGGTCGTGGCAACTACAGCCTTGGCCTGACTGAACAGCTGATTTTCCCAGAAATCGATTACGATAAAATTGATAAAATCAGAGGTATGCAAATCGCATTTACCACGACCGCTAAGACGGACGAAGAGGGTAAAGAGCTCCTGAAGTTGCTCGGCATGCCTTTTGCAGGTTAACAGGAGGTAAGGAAATTGGCTAAAACATCCAAAATTGTCCATAAAGCACCTAAATACAAAGTACGTGAACACAACAGATGCAAGGTCTGCGGTCGTCCACACGGTTACATGAGAAAGTTTGGTCTCTGCCGTGTATGCTTCCGTGAATTGGCTAGCAAAGGCGAATTGCCAGGCGTAACCAAGTCCAGCTGGTAAGCATCTTTTCGAAAGGAGGTCATCATTTTATGGTAATGTCAGATCCAATCGCGGATTTCTTAACTCGAATCCGTAACGCGAACATGCAAATGCATGAAAAAGTAGAAATTCCTGCATCTAAGACCAAGACCCGTTTGGCAGAAATCCTCGTTGCTGAAGGTTTCATCAAGGGTTTCGAAGTGGTTGAAGATAAGGTTCAAGGTAAGCTCGATGTCACCTTGAAGTATGGTCCAAATCGTGAACGCGTTATCACCGGTTTAAAGAGAATCTCTAAGCCAGGGCTAAGAGTTTACTGCAAAAGTGATAACATCCCTAAGGTGCTTGGCGGCCTCGGTATTGCGATTATCTCCACCTCTAAGGGGATTATGACCGATAAAGAAGCACGCAAAGCCGGCTTAGGCGGCGAAGTTATTTGCTACGTTTGGTAATCTTGTCTTAGGAGGGTAAAGAATGTCTCGTATTGGTAAACTTCCAGTCGTCATCCCAGATGGCGTTACTGTTGAAATCTCCGAAGACAACGTGGTCACTGTCAAAGGTCCTAAGGGTGAACTGACCCAGAACCTTCATCCAGACATGGTGATCAAGGCTGAAAACGGAGAAGTTACTGTCGCCTGCCCAAATGGCGACGTTAAAAACTACAATGCGCTGTGGGGGCTCACCCGTAGCCTCATCCACAACATGGTCGTCGGTGTTACCGAAGGCTATTCCAAGACCCTGACCATGAAGGGTGTCGGTTACAGAGCAGCGCTTCAGGGAACCAAGCTGGTTATCAGCGCTGGTTACTCCCATCCTGTTGAAATGGAAGCGGTTGACGGTATCACCTTTGAGGTACCGGAACAGACCAAGATCGTCGTAAAAGGGATCGACAAGCAGCTCGTTGGTGCTGTTGCAGCAGACGTCCGCAACGTTCGTCCTCCAGAACCTTACAAAGGCAAGGGGATTCGTTACGAAGGCGAAGTTGTTAAGCTCAAGGCTGGTAAGACCGGTTCTAAGTAATTAGGCGAGAAAGGAGTGAACCGTTTTGAAAAAAGAATATCCTAGAAAGAAAATCCGCACTCACAAGCACAAAAGAATGCGTTTCCGTGTTGCGGGTACACCTGAACGTCCTCGTCTCGCGGTTTTCCGTAGCGCTAAGCACATCTATGCGCAGATCATTGATGATACCAAGGGCGTGACACTCGTCAGCGCATCTACCTTGGTTGTCAAGACCGAAGGCACCAAGACCGAAGCCGCTAAGGCTGTCGGTACTGCAGTAGGCCAAAAAGCACTCGAAGCCGGTATCACCAAGGTGGTATTTGACCGTGGGGGTAACATCTATCATGGTCGTATCAAAGCCTTGGCTGAAGGCGCTAGAGAAGCTGGCTTAGACTTCTAATAAACGGCGAAGGAGGGAAAAACGTGACTAAAGAAATTATCGATGCAAGTGTACTTGACTTAGAAGAACGTGTGGTTACCATTAACCGCGTTGCCAAGGTTGTTAAAGGTGGTCGTCGCTTCAGCTTTAGCGCATTGGTCGTTGTTGGTAATGGTAATGGCATTGTAGGCGTTGGCATGGGTAAAGCCGGTGAAGTACCGGAAGCTATCCGTAAAGGCGTAGAAGATGCAAAGAAAAATCTGGTTCGTGTACCTATTGTTGAAGGTGGCACCATTCCTCATGAAACCGTTGGCCGTTTCGGCGCTGCGCGTGTCATGCTGAAGCCTGCTTCCGAAGGTACTGGGGTTATCGCTGGCGGCGCTGTACGTGCCGTTGCAGAATTGGCCGGGATCTCCAACATCCTTACCAAATCTCTTCGCTCCGACAACCTGATCAACATCGTTCGTGCAACCATGCAAGGTCTTGAAACCATGAAGAGCGTGGAAGAAGTGGCCAAGCTGCGTGGCAAAACTGTTGAAGAGATCTTAGGTTAAGGAGGTCTATGATGGCAGAATTAAAAATTACTTTAACCCGCAGTGTGATCGGTGCCAGTGCAGCCCAGAAAAAGGTTGTTAAGGCACTCGGCTTGGGCAAAACCAACAGCACTGTAGTACGTCCTGATAACGATTGCATTCGTGGCATGATCAACAAGGTCAGCCACCTTGTCACTGTAGAAGAAAACAACTAATTTAGGAGGTGACGTTACATTGAAACTGCATGAATTACAACCAGCAGAAGGCGCTAAGCAAAGCCTCAAGCGCAAAGGTCGCGGTATTGGCTCCGGCCTCGGCAAGACTGCCGGCAAGGGTCACAAGGGTCAAAAGGCACGTTCTGGTGGCGGCAAGGGTCCAGCCTTTGAAGGTGGTCAAACCCCTATTCAACGTCGTCTGCCTAAGCGTGGCTTTAGCAATGCCAAGTTCAAAACCACTTATTCCGTCATCAACCTTTCCACCCTCGAAGGCTTCGAAGCTGGCACCGTTGTTACGCCAGAAAGCCTCGTCGAATGCGGCAAGGTTAAGCAAATGGAAAACGGTGGCGTAAAGGTTTTAGCAAATGGCGAGCTCACCAAAGCACTGACTGTCAAAGCACAGGCATTCAGCGCTGCTGCTAAAGAAAAAATCGAAGCAGCTGGTGGCACCGTAGAGGTCATTGACTAATGTTAGGGACTCTGCGTGACGCCCTTAAAACTCAAGAAATGCGCAAGAAGATCATCTTTACCTTGGTAATGTTTCTGATCTTCCGCATTGGGAGTCACATTCCAATTCCAGGAATTGATAAAACACAGATCGCAGCGTTGATTGAACAGGTAAAGCTCCTCGGCTTCTTTGATACCATCTCTGGTAGTGCCTTCAAGAACGTCTCGATCTTTGCGATGAGCATCACGCCGTATATTAACGCGTCGATCATTATTCAGCTCCTGACTGTGATATTCCCACGCTTAGAAGCCCTTGCCAAGGACGACCGCAAAAAAATCGTTGAGTACACTCGTTACCTGACCGTCGTTTTGGGCTTCGTCCAGGCCATTGGCTTGTCCATCGGGTTGCGCTCTACCTTGACCAATCCTTCCGTTATGAGCATTGCCATCATCGTGCTTTCCCTGACTGCAGGGACCGCTGCACTGATGTGGATCGGTGAACTCATCACCGAAAAGGGCATCGGTAACGGGATCAGCTTGATCATTTTCGCTGGTATCGTATCCCGTATCCCTGCTGGTATTGCCTACCTCGTTGAGTATGCAAAGCAGGGCATGACAAATGTTTTAATCGTACTCGCCTTCTTGGTATTGGCCCTTGTCGCCATTGTTTGCGTCATCATCGTCAACCAAGGGGAACGTCGAGTACCTGTGCAATACGCAAAGCGCGTTGTTGGTCGTAAAATGTATGGCGGCCAATCCACTCATATTCCGATCAAGGTGAACTCCGCCGGCGTTATCCCAGTCATCTTCGCGATGAGCTTGATGTTCTTCCCAGGAACAATCGCAGGCTTCTTCCCGGATAATGCTGTTGCAAGCTGGATCACCCAGCACTTCACCTTTACGAATGTATGGTACAACCTGATTTACGCATTGTTGATCTTGTTCTTTACCTACTTCTATTCTTCAATTACTTTCAATCCAATCGATGTTGCAGACAACATCCGCAAAAATGGTGGCTTCATTCCTGGCATCCGTCCAGGACGTCCAACCAGCGACTACATCATGAAAGTCATGAGCCGTATCACCTTCTTCGGTGGGTTGTTCCTCGCCATCATCGCTGTACTGCCTGCAATTGTCATGGGATTTGCCAACATGAACATCTACTTTGGTGGCACCTCCCTTCTGATCGTCGTTGGTGTTGCAATTGATACAATGAAGCAGATTGAGTCCAACATGATGATGAGAAATTACGAAGGCTTTATGAAGTAAGAATAGAGGGTGTAAAAATGCATATTTTATTGATGGGACCTCCTGGGGCCGGTAAAGGCACCCAGGCGGATGAACTGAAAAAAGCACTTGATATTCCACATATTTCCACGGGTGACATGTTCCGCAAAGCACAAGAAGAACAGACACCACTTGGCCTCGAAGCCAAGGGATATATGGATCGTGGCGAATTGGTTCCGGACGAAGTCACCATTGGCATCGTTCGCGAACGCCTCGCCGAAGACGACTGCAAAAAAGGCTTTATCTTGGACGGCTTTCCACGCACCGTTGCGCAAGCAGATGCCCTTGATGAGATCATGAAAGACCTCGGCTACAAGCTTGATGGTGCCGTTGACATCAACGTGCCAACTGAAAAGCTCGTCGCAAGACTCACCGGGCGTAGAATTTGCCCAACGTGCAAAGCATCCTATCATGTTTTGTTCAACCCACCGAAGGTGGAAGGAAAATGCGATAATGATGGCAGCGCCTTGTATCAACGTGATGATGACACTGAAGCAACTGCCCAGAATAGACTCGCCGTCTATGACAAGAATACAGCGCCACTCATTGCATATTACAAGGAAAAAGGCAATTTGATTTCTATCAATGGGGATCAAGACATGGCTCTCGTCACGAAAGAAATCATGCAGAAACTGGGGCAGGACGCATGATTACGATTAAATCACCACATGAAATTGATTTAATGCGTGAAGCGGGTCGCATCGTTGCCGAAACTCATCAATTATTGGAAGAATCTTTACGCCCAGGTATGAGTACGTTAGAGTTGAATGAGATTGCAGAACGCTACATTCGTAGCAAAAACGCCATCCCATCCTTCTTGAACTACTGTGGTTTTCCTGCTTCCATTTGTGCATCCATCAATGAAGTCGTCGTCCACGGCATTCCATCTAAGGATGTCATTGTTCACGAAGGCGACATTTTGAGCCTCGACATCGGTGCCATCCTGAATGGTTACCATGGCGACGCCGCGCGTACCATCGCCTGTGGAAAAATCAGCGATGAAGCGCAAAAGCTCATTGATGACACAAAGCAAAGCTTTTACGAAGGTATGGCCCAAGCCGTTGTGGGAAATCGTCTCTCAGATATTTCCCACGCGGTGCAGGTCTATGCCGAAGATCGTGGCTATGGGGTCGTGCGTGATTTCTGTGGTCACGGCATTGGCACCAAGATGCATGAAGATCCACAAATTCCAAACTATGGGAAACCCGGACATGGCCCACGCCTCAAAGCCGGTATGTGCTTAGCCATTGAACCAATGATCAATCTCGGCACCTACGAGGTTGAGGTTCTTGAAGACAACTGGACAACAGTGACTTTGGATGGTAAGCTTGCATGTCATTATGAAAACACCATCGCCGTCACAGAAGATGGTCCAGTGATCTTAACCGCACTATAAAAAAGGAGGACAAACATGAGTAAGGACGTCATTGAGCTTCAGGGAACTGTTGTTGAATCTCTGCCAAATGCCATGTTTAAGGTCGAGCTTGAAAACGGTTATACCATATTGGCTCATATCAGTGGAAAGATTCGCATGAACTTTATTAAGATTTTGCCTGGCGACAGAGTCACTGTGGAGCTTTCTCCATATGACCTGACCCGTGGCAGAATCACCTATCGCTTTAAGTAAAAACGAGTTTCTCACAAGGAGGCTTCATAATATGAAAGTTAGAGCATCCGTAAAACCGATGTGTGAAAAATGCAAGATCATCAAGCGCAAAGGTCGCGTCATGGTGATTTGTGAAAACCCAAAGCATAAGCAAGTACAAGGCTAATCGTCAACCTGAGGAGGTGCATTAAATGGCAAGAATTGCTGGTATCGACCTGCCAAGAGATAAACGTATCGTTATTGGTCTTACCTATATTTATGGGATCGGCGGACCTACCGCTGAAAAGCTCGTTGCAGAAGCTGGGATCAACCCAGACACTCGCGTTCGTGATTTGACCGACGAAGAAGAAGAAAAGCTTCGTCGTTTAATCGACGACTACACCGTTGAAGGCGACCTTCGTCGTGAAGTCAACCTCAACATCAAGCGCCTGACTGAAATCGGCTGCTATCGTGGTATTCGTCATAGAAAGGGTCTGCCTGTTCGCGGTCAAAAGACCAAGACCAACGCAAGAACCCGCAAGGGCAAAAAAGCTTCCGCTGGGAAACGTAAAAAGTAAGAGGGGTGAGACAAAGTGGCAAAACCAAGAAAAACGACTCGCGTTCGTCGTAAAGAACGTAAGAACATTGAAAAAGGCGTTGCTCATATCAAGAGCAGCTTTAACAATACGCTCGTTACCATCACCGACGTGAATGGTAATGCAATCAGCTGGGCCAGTGCCGGTGGCATGGGCTTCCGTGGTTCCCGTAAGAGCACCCCTTACGCTGCTCAGGTTGCTGCTGAAACTGCTGCAAAGGCTGCCATGGAACATGGTCTCAAGGAAATCGAATGCCTTGTAAAGGGTCCTGGTGCAGGTCGTGAAGCAGCGATCCGTGCACTTCAGGCTGCAGGCCTCGAAGTCAGCATGATCAAGGACGTCACCCCAATTCCACATAACGGTTGCCGTCCACCAAAACGCAGAAGAGTATAAGGAGGGTTCAATAGAATGGCAAGAAACAGAGAACCAATCGTTAAAAGATGCCGTGCATTGGGCATTTCTCCTGCTGAATTAGGGTATAGCAAAGAATCTACCCGCGAACCAAAGAGAATGCGCAAAAAACAGAGTGAATATGGCATGCAGATGCAGGAAAAGCAGAAAGCCAAATTCATCTACGGCGTGATGGAAAAGCCTTTCAGAAACTACTTCGAAAAGGCAAAGAAAATCGAAGGGCCTGCAGGTGCAAACCTCATCGTCATGCTCGAACAGCGTTTTGACAACGTTGTCTTCCGTGCTGGCTTTGGTAAGACCCGTCGTGAATGCCGTCAGATGGTCGTTCACAACCATTTCACCATCAATGGCAAGAAGGCCAACATTCCTTCTATGCAGGTCAAGGTTGGCGATGTCATCCAGATGAAGGAAAAAAGCGCGAATTCCCCACATTTCAAAGAATTCCTTGCTAACCAGGATCTCGCTCACATCCCATCCTGGATGGAGCTGGATGCCGCAAACCACAGTGTAAAGATCGTTGCGGTTCCTAAGCGCGAAGAAATCGACATCCCTGTCAATGAACAGATGATCGTCGAATTGTACAACAAGTAATCCTTTAGCATCGTAGCAATCTGCAGGGCCTATCATATAGGAGGATTATGAATGATTGAAATTGAAAAGCCACGCATTGAATGTGTTGAGCAAAGTGATGACAATACATATGGAAAATTTGTTGTCGAACCACTTGAACGGGGATATGGCGTAACCTTGGGAAATTCTTTGCGCCGTATTCTTTTATCCTCTATTCCAGGGACAGCAGTCACATCCATTAAAATTGATGGTGTATTGCATGAGTTCTCTACTGTTCCCGGTGTAAAGGAAGATGTTGCGGAAATCATTCTCAATATCAAGACCTTGGCACTGAAGAGCAATTCTGATGAACCACAAATCATCATCATCGATGCTACTGAAGAAGGCGAAATCACTGCCGGTGACATCATCACCACAGACGCCGTAGAAGTGCTTAACAAAGATTTACACATAGCAACCTTAGACACCAACAGCCGTCTCTACATTGAGATGGTTGTTGAAACCGGACGTGGCTATGTGTCAGCAGACAAGAACAAAAAGGAAGGGCTGCCAATTGGCACCATTCCTGTAGATTCGATCTACACCCCAGTGCACAAGGT
>JAUNGU010000035.1 GCA_030524315.1 Peptococcaceae bacterium | reverse complement strand
TGATGGTGGAGCCTGGGTTTTGTTCTTTGAGGACGACGGCAGTTTCTACTGCGTTCAGGTCCATTGGGTTTACAACGCTTGGTACCCCTTTACGAATCAGGGTATTGGTTACTGGATCGACCTTAATTTCGGAGGTATCCGGAACCTGTTTAATGCATGCTAAGATTCTCATAGTTCACTGCTCCTCTTTCTTTCGCTTTAGAAATTCAAACGATCTCGTGTGCTATTAGCCTTCTTTGGACAGGAAGCCGTGGCCCTGGGTTGGATAATTCCAGTCGTAGCCTGGGCGACGTTCGTTGAGGCGTTCGCAGACGAGGCGGCAGTTACCACATTCCAGACAACCAACGTGGTCAAAGGTCATCACATCATTGAGCTCGTCCCACTTGTAACGTTCAGCTGGGCAGCTGTAGGTGCAGGCACGATGGGTGCAGGTACGGCATGCTTCCTTATCAATGACGATATGCGCGTGTTCGTCATCACTATCAAAACGGTCCGCCGCAAGGCGATCGTCCATGTTCAATTTCTTCATCATAATGACAATACCCCCTTGATTGCATCTTTTGCTACGCTAAGCACCTTCACCTTAGGCAGGCCTCTGACGACGGTCTTCACAGTGCCCTGGATGGCGCTGCCATCGACCTTGTACAGGCTCTGCATGGCGTCGATGGCCAATTCTGGATAGGTGGTGAAGAGGTGTTCGGTGTTGGCCATGTAATGATGGGCTCTTCTCAGCGTCTTGAAGTCGTTGAGGGTGTTGTGTTCCAAGCGAGCAGTGTACATGCTCAAGAAATCTTTGGTAAAGATGCCCTTGGTCAGCGCTTGCTCAGCAGTTTCTGCTGCTGCAATGCCGCTCATGATGGCATAGTCCATGCCGCGTACGGTATAGCCGCGGTTCAAGCAGAGACCTGCAGCATCGCCGGTAACGAGGATGCCGTCGCCACAGAATTCGGAGAAGGAATCATAGCCACCTTCTGGAATCAAGTGAGCGGTGTATTCGACCAATTCGCCGCCATCGATGTATTTGCCGATGACTGGATGTTCCTTGAGGGCTTCCATGGCGTCTGGCAGATGGAAACCATTTTCCTTCCAGGTCTTGGAATCCTGTACCAAGCCGATGGAAATGGTGTCCTTGTTGGTGTACATAAAGAGACCACCGAAGATGCCGTTGTTTGCAGTACCCATACCGAGCAGTGCAGCACCCTTGCCGCTTTCAGTGTTGAAGCGTTCGTTGATTTCTTTTTCTTTCAAGCGGATGACGGACTTGATGCCGACAGCCACATTTTCCAAACGGATTGGATCGATGACGCCAGCGCGTTCAGCAACGAGGGCGTTGACACCTTCAGCGTCGATGACGAGATCGCATTCGAGTTCTTCATCGCCAACGGTGACACCGCACACGCGGCCATCCTTGCGAATCAGGCCGTCAACGGTTGCGCCGCCGATAACGAGACCGCCAGCTTCTTCTACCTTACCAGCGAGCCACTTGTCAAAGCGTGCACGCAGAACGCTGTAAGACTGGTTGCCCTGGGCATTGGTCGTGGTGTCGATGACAACGGCGTCTTCGTCGTTCATCATCATCAGCAGTTCCTGGTTGATTTCGCGTTCGAGTGGTGCATCCTTCCAGGCGTCACCCATTAATTTATCGAGGGCATAGGTGTAAATACGACCACCGGATACATTCTTCGCACCGCTGAAAGGGGCTTTTTCCAATACGAGCACCTTGCGGCCCGCCTTGGAAAGACGATATGCAGCAGACAAGCCTGCCAAGCCACCGCCGATGACGATCACTTCAAATCTTTCTTCTGACATGTTTCTCCCACCTCATTCAATCTTGAGATTAAACAACTCATACCTTGGCGCCTGGGCGCCGGAAATTGATTGGAAAATTTTCTCAATCCAACTGTTATTTATCTTACTATAATTATCTGACAATAACAAAGAAATTTTCCGACACTTTTGGCGCAAAAATTTTCATCATCTTTATTATCGTAAAGATTGCACGAAACGTCAACCCTCGTTTTCTGACAATTCATTCTATAAGAGAAATTTTTCACATATAAACCTGGCAAAAAACTCACCGTTTCCGTAAATCACCCACCCGCAGGCGGCGGCGCAAAAAATCTCAGGCTGTGAAAATTTTTACATGAGCGGTCATTTTCTGACCGTTTTTTCCAGGCGGCGTCAATATTGCCGTAAAATTCTAAGCATTCGAAAATCGCGAGTCTTTTCATTTTTTTCGGCCGAGTGCCGTCGGCGAAAAATTTTTGCGCGCGAAATATTTACGCATTTGCAGAAATAACGGTTTTTCTGCCAAGGCCCCGACCTCTTGCATGATTTCCTTGAAAGAGCGATGATGCACCGCCGCTGAAAATATTTTTTTGCGTCTGTTTTTGCTGGCGCAATGATTTTCCCATCGCAAAAAATATGAAAGAGTGTATAATAGGTGCAAAGGACTATTCCCGAAAGGAGTTTAACTCATGAGTAAACGCATTTTAATTGTTGGCGGTGTGGCTGGTGGCGCATCCTGCGCAGCCAGATTGCGCCGCATGGACGAGGCGGCAGAGATTGTGCTCTTTGAGCGCGGCGAATACATTTCCTTCGCCAACTGCGGCCTGCCCTATTACATTGGCGGGGTGATTCCAAAGCGCGAGATGCTTCTCGTGCAGGACGAAAAAACCATGCACGCCTGGTTCAACATCGACATTCACACGCGCACCGAGGTCACGGCCATTCAGCCTGCGGAAAAAACCGTCAGCGTCAAGGATCTGCGCACTGGCGAGGTCCGCAGCGAGCGCTACGACGCGCTGGTGCTCTCGCCTGGAGCGGCGCCAATTGTGCCGCAGGTGCCGGGGCTTGAGGAGGCGCAAGGCCGCATCTTCACCATTCGCAACATTGCCGACGTCGACGCCCTCCAGGAATTTCTCACGGCGACCCGTCCAAGCACGGCGGTGGTCGTTGGCGGCGGCTTCATCGGCCTAGAAATGACGGAAAATCTCCGCCGCCGTGGGCTGGCTGTGCATTTGGTTGAGGCAGCCGGTCAGGTGATGGCACCGCTGGATCCGGAAATGGCAACGCTGGTTCACGCCGAGTTGCGCAAAAATGGCGTCGATCTCCATTTGGGCTCTGCGCTGGCAGGCTTTGAAAACGGCGGCAAAACCGTCGTCCTCACCGACGGGCAAAAGCTCTATGCCGATTGCACGATCATGGCCATCGGCGTGCGTCCGGAAAGCGGCCTCATCAAGGAGGCGGGCTTGGCAGTAAACGATCGCGGTGCCATCGTCGTCGACGACCAATTCCGCGTCAAGGGTGCCGACGGCGTCTATGCCATTGGCGATGCCATCGAGGTGCGCGACTTCATCTTTGGCGAAAAGACACAGATTCCTCTGGCGGGCCCAGCCAATCGCATGGGCCGCATGGTCGCCGACATTATCTGCGGCAAGGACAAGCATTACGCCGGCACCCTCGGCAGCTCCGTGGTGCAGGTCTTTGGCACTCAGTGCGCTACCACCGGCAAAAACGAAAAGCAGCTGCGCCAGATGGGCGTCGATTATCAATCGATCCACCTCTATCCGGCCAATCACGCCACCTACTATCCCGGCGCCAGCCAGATGAGCCTCAAGGTCCTCTATGCACCAGCCGACGGCAAGCTCTACGGCGCCCAGGCTGTGGGCAAGGACATGGGCATTGACAAAACCATCGACGTCATTGCCACGGCCATCAAGGCCGGCATGAGCGTCTTTGATTTGGCAGATGTGGAGCTTTGCTACGCGCCACCATTTGGCACTGCCAAGGCACCGGTGAATTTTGCTGGATACATCGCAGAAAACATCGCGTCCGGTGAGGGCTATTTTGACGACACGCCACATCTCGATGCACTCATCGCTCAAGGCGCGACGGTCCTTGACGTGCGCGGCAAAAAGGAGCTCGAGCGCGTGCCAATGCCATCGACCCTTCACATTCCGCTGCCGGAGCTGCGCAGCCGCCTTGCCGAGGTGCCCGCTGATCAGCCGGTCTACGTCTCCTGCATGATCGGCGTGCGTGGCCACATTGCCTGCCGCATCCTCCAAGGCCACGGCATTGACGCCATCAACGTCGCCGGTGGCGCCAAGCTCTACACCCAGAGCCACCTTTCCTAATGTGGCTGTAAGCCGCACGGCTTTTCACAATTTGCGCCTGCGTCTGTCAATGGCCACGCAAAAATGCTATACTACAATTGCAAAGACACTGGAGGCGTCCGTTTGACGGACTGAGAGCGAACTCTTTGAACCTGATCTGGGTCATACCAGCGTAGGGAAGTGCAAATCTATTTCAAACGAGCGCCTGTGCATGCACGGGCGTTTTTTCGTTGTTAGGGGGATGTTAAAAGTGAGCAAGACAAAAAAACTTGTCATTGCCGGATTGTTTGTTGCCATCAGCGTTGTTTTCAACGCCTTCATTATTATTCCGATTGGCCTGGCCAAGGCCGCGCCACTTCAGCATTTTATGAACGTGGTCACGGCGGTGCTGTTGGGGCCATGGTACGCCATGGGCTGCGCCTTTGTGACCTCGCTCATTCGTAATCTCATGGGCACGGGCTCGATTCTCGCCTTTCCGGGGAGCATGGTCGGCGCGCTCTTGGCGGGGCTCATCTATCGCCGCTTTCAGAATCTCGCCGCCGCTGCCTGTGGCGAGGTGTTTGGCACGGGGATTTTGGGCGCCATGCTCGCCGCCCTCATGGCCGCGCCATTTCTCGGCGCCAAGGTCGCCATCTTTGGCTATATTCCAAGCTTCATCCTCTCCTCCTTTGTGGGGGCTGTAGTGGCAGCGATTCTGCTCAAGGCCTTTAACGCCCGCGGCATTTTTGACAAAATCAACCAATAATTTTCGCAAAGGAGAATCATCATGACCTATCACGCAAATCCCGTGCCCCAAGCGCTGACCATTGCCGGTAGCGACAGCGGCGGCGGCGCCGGCATCCAAGCCGATCTCAAAACCTTCCAGGAGCGCCGCGTCTTTGGCACCTCCGTCATCGTCGCCGTCACGGCGCAAAACACCCTCGGCGTCCAGGGCATCCACAAGGTGCCCGTGGAAATGGTCACCGAGCAGCTCCATTCGGTCTTTGACGACTTTGACATCACAGCCCTCAAGACAGGCATGCTCCCAGACGCCGACATCATGCGTGCCGTGGCCGCCGAGCTCGCCAAGCATCCAGAGATTCCCGTCGTCGTCGACCCTGTCATGATCGCCAAGGGTGGCGCCTCCCTCATGGAAAACGAAGCCGCAGCCACCCTCGTCCGGGAGATCCTGCCCCTGGCCACCGTCCTCACGCCAAACGTGCCCGAGGCCGAGGTCATCACCGGCATGACCATCACCGACAGCGACGGCCTCCTCGCCGCAGCCAAGAAGATCCAGGCCATGGGCGCCAAAAACATCGTCATCAAAGGCGGCCACCGCATCGAAACCACAGACGCCGAGGACGTCCTCCTCACCGCAGAGGGCGAAGTCGTCAAGCTCGCCTCCGAGCGCATCGACACCGTCCGCACCCACGGCACCGGCTGCACCTACTCCGCCTGCATCACCGCCGAGCTTGCCAAAGGCCGCACCATCAAAGACGCCGTCACCACCGCCAAAGCCTACATCGCCGCCGCCATCTCAGACGGCATCCTCGTCGGCCACGGCCACGGCCCAACCAACCACTGGGCGTATCGCAAGGTGTAGGGTAAACGCAAAAAATCCGCAGTTCATCGCTGCGGATTTTTTTATCCAGTTTTCACAACCACTTCCGATGCTTGAAGTACGCGACCAATCCTATCACGATGGCGATGCTGAGGACGATGACGGCGGGGTAGCCGTATTGCCAGTGGAGCTCGGGCATGTCGACGAAGTTCATGCCGTACCAGCCAACGAGGAGGGTCAGGGGCAGGAAGATGGCGGTGATGATGGTGAAGATTTTCATGAGGTCGTTTTGCTGGATTTCGAGCTGGGATTGGTAGGTGGCTTGCATTTGGGTGACGAGCTCCTGAAGGTTGCGCACCTTGTCGGAGTAGCGGTCGGTGCGCTTGACGAGGATGTTGATGCGCTGGATGGCGTCGCTGGTGAGGAGGTCGTTGTCATTGAGGACGATGCCGTCAAAGACGGTGTTGACCTGCTCGTAATAGCGCTTGAGGCGCAAAAGCTCCTGGCGGGTAGTGATGATGTCGTCGAGGCAATCACCGAGGTCGCCGGACAGGAGCTGGGTGATGCGCTCGTCGATGCGGTCCTCGAGGTTTTCGAGGTATTGCATGTCACCGGTAAAGAGGCGAATGAAAAATCGGTAGAGCATTTGCTCATTGGTGCCGGGGACCTGTTTGGTGATGTCTTCAAAAATCCCCGCGAAATATTCGTAGGTGTAGCTGTCCCGACAGATGAAGATCAAATCTTCCTCGTCGAGATAGATGAATCCGCGAGAGACTTCCTCGCGCTCGGTGTGAATGTCGTACCAGTCGAAGGACATGAAGTCGAAGTCGTCAAATCCGGTGAAGCCTTCGAGCTGGACCTCGCTAATGTAGCGAAAGACGGCGTCCTTCATATGAGGCGCGACCTTGTCGATGTCTTGTAATTGTACAACGGTCTGCATGGGGTCCTCCTTTCTGGTGATCACTCGGGCCGAAATTGGCTGGCGATTTTGCGCGCGGTGGCGAGGCCGTCGATGGCGGAGCTGACAATGCCACCGGCGTAACCTGCGCCCTCGCCGATGGGGTAGAGGCCACGGACGCCCAAGCCTTCGCCTGTGACCTTGTCGCGGAGAATGCGCACCGGCGAAGAGGAGCGGGTTTCGGCACCGGTGAGGACGGCATCTGGCCGGTCAAAGCCGTGGAGCCGCGTGGCCATGCCGCCGATGGCGGCGCGCAGGCTGGCGGTGATGTCGGCGGGATAGAGCCCCGAGAGATCGGCGAGCACGTGCCCCGGGCGCACGCTCGGCGTGACATCGCCGAGGGCCGTCGAGCACTCGCCGCGGAGGAAGTCGCCCACTGTCTGCACCGGCGCCACATAGCCACCGCCTCCGAGGGCGTAGCAAGCCGCCTCGATGCGCTCCTGAAAGGCGATGCCGTCGAGAATGCCCGCGCCAAAATCCGCTGGCGTAATGTTGACCAAGAGGGCGCTGTTGGCGTTCTCCAGATCGCGGGCGTGGTAGCTCATGCCGTTGACGACGAGGCGCTCACGCGCACTGGCCGCTGCCACGACCTGCCCACCGGGACACATGCAAAAGGTGTAGGCGCCGCGTCCGCGAGCATCATCGTGCCAGGTCAGCTGGTAGCTTGCCGCGCCCAGGCGCGGATGGCCCGCCCAATCGCGATACTGATGGGCGTTGATGAAGGCCTGGGGGTGCTCAATGCGAAAGCCCACGGCGAAAGCCTTGGCTTCCATGGCGACGTGCTGCGCGTGCAGCTGGCGGAAAAGGGCGCGGCTGCTGTGGCCGATGGCAAGGAGCACCACGTTGCTATAGAACCTGCCGGCGCTCGTCTCCACGCCGCGCAATCGACGCGCGCCGCCGACCTCGTCCATGAGCAGCGACTGCACCTCGACGCCGAAACGCACCTCGCCACCCTTGGCGATAATTTCCCGGCGCATCGAGGCGATGACACCCTTGAGCAAATCGGTGCCAATGTGGGGCTTAGCCTGATAGGCGATTTCCTCTGGCGCGCCGTGGGCGACGAAAATCTCGTTGACGTGACGGCCCAGGGGATTTTTGCTGCGGCTCGTGAGCTTGCCGTCCGAAAAAGTCCCGGCGCCGCCCTCGCCAAACTGCACATTGGAATGCACGTCGAGCTGCCCATTCTGCCAAAAATCCTCAACCTGCGCCGAACGCGTCTCCACGTCCTGCCCCTGCTCGAGCACCAGCGGCGCATAGCCCAGCCGCGCCAGCTCGTAGGCGGCAAAAAGCCCCGCCGGACCGCTGCCGACGACGATTGGCCGCCCCTCAAGGGGCGCCTCGCCAAAAATAATCGGCGCCTCGCTAGGCTCTGGCTGCCAGCGGATGTGCTTGTCGCGGAGGGCACGCACCTGCTTTTCGCCCAGGGCCGCATCCACCTGCACCTGATAGCTAAAGCGCGGCGTGTCGCGGCGACGCGCGTCCAGCGATTCCTTGATGATCTTGTATGAAAAAGCATCCGGCGCGAGCCGCAGCCGCTCGGCGATTTTTTCGCGCAGGGCGGCCACCGGCTCGTCGATGCTCAGATAAAGCTGTTGAATGAGAATCATGTTATCCTCTCCTTTGTCCGCTTTTATTGTACAAGAGAACGCCCGCGAGCGTCAATGAAAGGGTGCAGGGCCGTAGCGAGTGTGGTATACTGAAAATAGTATTTTAGAAAGGCGGCCAAACGAATGGACAAACTCGTCAAAAATAAAGACACCACATTTTTACCAATTCTTCTAGGCACCGACGCCAACGCTTACGGCATGGCGCGCAATTTTCACCAGGCCTATGGCATAAAATCCCTCGCCCTCGGCAAGATTCCGCTGCTCGAAACGCGCCACAGCAAAATCGTCCAGGTGCAGACCTGCCCGGATTTTGACACCGATGACAAATTCCGCGAGGTCATGGACGAGATCGCGCGCACCTACACGCCAATTTACGACAACCTCATCCTCATCGCCTGCGGCGACCGCTACACCGAGCTCATCAGTAGCAACAAGGACTGGCTGAGCGACAATTTCATCGTGCCATACATCGACCTCGAGCTCAAAGAAAAGCTCGAGAACAAAGAGGATTTCTACAACATCTGCGAGGAATACGGCCTCGATTATCCAGCCACCGTCATGCTCCACAAGGACAGCCAGCCACCGTTCGACCTGCCCTTCGATTATCCAATCGCCGTCAAGGCCAGCGACTCCATCGAATACGTGGCGCTGGATTTCCCCGGCAAGAAAAAAGCCTACAAGGCCAATTCTCCTGCTGAGCTGGAGCAGATTTTCGCCGACATTTACGGCGCTGGCTACACTGGCACGCTGATCGTCCAGGATTTCATTCCTGGTGACGACGCCACCATGTACGTCCTCAATTCCTACTCGGACAAAAACGGCAAGGTTCAGGCCATGTGCCTCGGCCACTGCGTCCTCGAGGATTACACGCCAGCGGGCATCGGCAATTACAACGCCATCATCCAGGAGGGTATTCAGGAGGTCTACGACAAGTACAAGAAGTTCCTCGAGGACATTGGCTTTGTCGGCTTCTCCAACTTTGACATCAAGTACGACGAGCGCGACGGCCGCTACAAGGTTTTCGAAATCAACATTCGCCAGGGCCGCTCGAGCTTTTTCACCACCACAAGCGACTGCAACCTCGTGCCCTACCTCGTCCAGGATCGCATCTACAACCGCGAGGTCACCGAGGTCCACTACCACAACAATCCTGCCCTCTGGCTCCATGTGCCACCGCGTCTCCTGCTCCAGTACGCACCGGAACGCGTGCTGCCACAGATTCGCCAGCTTCTCCACAGCGGCCACCACGACTGCACCCTGCTTTATGACAAGGACCTGACGCCGTATCGCCGCGTCATGATCAACCGCTTCTACCATCAGCAGTGGCAGCGCTACGAGGATTGGTTCAACAAGCTCAGCATCAACGACTGATCTCCAGAAAGGAGCCCTCATGAAAAGCATCCAAGACATCATGATCAAAAACCCCATCACCATCACCGACACGGCCACCGTCCAGGACGCCATCGATCTTTTTAGCGCCCACCACATTGGCTGTCTGCCGGTCGTTGATATGAATGGCGCCCTCGTCGCCTTCCTCAGCAATGGCGACGTCATCAATTTTCTCGCGCGCCGCACGCGTCAGCAGGATCGCATGCCCCTGATTTTTCACGCCACCACCTACGACGCCGACGATTTCAAGCGCGACGAAGAAATTCTCTCCGAAAGCAAGGAGCTCGCCGTCACCTACTCGGCCACCCGCCGCGTCCAGTACGCCTATGTCGATGACAACCTCGCCGAGGTCGCCAGCGTCATGGACAATCGCCATCTCAAGCACATGCCGATCCTCGAGCGCGACTCGGGCAAGCTCGTCGGCCTCCTGGCCCGCCGCAGCCTCATGCTCGCCCTCTTTGATGAGATCGCAGAACACATCAGCTAATCGAATGCACCAGCCGCTCCGCCGAGGGCGGCTTTTTTCATGCGCGCAGCAAAAAAGGACCTGCACGGAAATGCAGGTCCTTGGTGGTGCTTATTTCTTGTCGTCGTACGCTTCCCCGTAGAGGGTGACGGCGTCGTGGACGGCTTGGTAGTATTGGTCGCCGGTGCCGGTGGCGTGCATGGTGACGGCAATGTAGGATGGGGCGCCGTCTTTTTCGGCGAGGGAGGCGAGACAGTTGCCCGCGTCCTCGGTGTAGCCGGTTTTACCGCCGACGATTTGATAGCCGGAGGTGTCAAAGTAGCGCTGGAAGCTCGAGAGATCCTTTTCCATGGTGTGGCTGAGCTTGAGCCCGTCCGGATGCTCGTCGTTGGCGCTGGTGGTGTAATCCCGGCTCGTGAAAACCTCCTCGAAGGTGGCATCGCCGAGGGCCGTCTTGAGGAGTCGCGCCAAATCGCGACAGGTCGAGCGCTGCTTCGACGCATCGAGCCCCGTCGGATTGACGAAGGTGGTGCTGTCCATGCCGATGGTTTTGGCCTCGTCGTTCATGAGCTTGACAAAGCCATCGAGGTTGCCGCTGACGGTGAGCGCCAACGCGTTGGCCGCATCGCCGCCCGAGGAAAGAAGCGTCGCATAGAGCAGATCGCGCACAGTGACCTTTTCCCCGGCCTTGAGGCCGCTCTGGGAGGCGCTGTTTTCCTCGAGGCCTTCGTAGGCGGCCTTTGGCATGGTCAGGGTTTTGTCGAGGTTGTCGGTGTTTTTGATGGCCACGTAGACGGTCATCATCTTGGTCAGGCTCGCCGGTGCGCGGCGCGTGTCGGCGTCCTTTTCGTAGAGAATGTCGCCGTTGCCAGCGTTGATGAGGATGGCCGAGGAGCTATTGATGGTTTCATCAAAGCCCGGCTTGTCGGCGTCGCTCACAAGTGGCGTCGTCTCCGACTGGGTCACGGTCGTCTGCGGGTCCTCCGCCGGGAAGAAATGCCCCTTGGCCCAGACGCCGAGCCCTACGCAGAGCGCCAGCACCGCGACAATCGCAATGATGCGACCCCAACGCAGCTGCTGGGCGCGGCGACGCTTGGCCCGGCGCGCCTGCGCTTGGGCGCGGGTGTTGGGCTGTGGCCGTGTGCCGCGTGTCGGTGGACGCGTCGCACTGCTGCGTGTGGCGCGCGACGCTTGAGCCGCGCCGCTCGGGCGACTGCTGCGTGCCGCCGGGCGCGCGCTCGATGGCCGCGGGCGGCTGGCAGATGCCTGCGGGCGCGCCTTCGCTGACGATGGGCGCGTGCTTTTTGTCGTGCCGGAACGGGAGGCCTGCGCTGAACGGGGCCGGCTCGTTCTGCTGGTCGGTGTTTTCTTGTCTCTCATCGCATGCCTCCTGTTCAATTCACGTTCACTGTCTCATTAATGCTTACATGCTACGGTTGGCAATTTCCTCGCAGAGGGCAACCGCAAAGTCGTCAAAATTCTTCACGCCCTCGTCGCCATTTTTGTAGGAACGCAGGGAAACGGTGCCGTTTTCAGCTTCCTTGGCGCCAACGACGAGCATGTATGGAATCTTTTGCACGGTGGCTTCACGAATCTTGTAGCCCATTTTTTCGGAGCGGTGATCCACCTCGACGCGCACGCCCTTTTCCTTGAGAGATGCAGCGAGCTCGTCGGCGTAGGCCGCCTGGTCGGAGGTGATCGGAATGATCATCGCCTGCACCGGTGCCATCCAGCTTGGGAAGGCGCCGGCAAAATGCTCGGTGAGAATACCGATGAAGCGCTCGATGCTGCCGAACACGGTGCGGTGCACCATGACAGGGCGATGCTTTTCGCCGTCTTCGCCAATGTAGGCCATGTCAAATTTCTCAGGCATCTGAAAATCGAGCTGAATCGTCCCGCACTGCCAGGTACGGCCCAACGAATCCTTGAGATGGAAGTCGATTTTTGGCCCGTAGAAGGCACCATCGCCAGGGTTTAGGGTGTAATCCTTGCCCACAGCTGCCAACGCGCTGCGCAGGCCGTCGGTGGCCTTTTCCCAGAGCTCGTCAGAGCCCATCGAATCCTCCGGACGGGTCGACAGCTCCACATTGTAGGAGAAGCCAAATTTGCTATACATGCGGTCCACGAGGTTCATGACGCCGATGAGCTCATCGATGATCTGATCCTCGCGCATGAAAATGTGAGCATCGTCCTGGGTGAAGGCGCGCACACGCATCAGCCCGTGGAGGGCGCCGCTGAGCTCGTGGCGATGCACCAGCCCCAGCTCGGCCCAGCGCAGTGGCAGCTCGCGATAGCTGTGGAGGCTTTCGTTATAGAGCAGGATGCCTCCCGGGCAGTTCATTGGCTTGATGGCATATGGCTGCTCGTCGATTTCGGTGAAATACATGTTATCGTGGTAGTGATCCCAGTGACCGGAACGTTCCCAGAGGGTGCGGCTCATGATCAGCGGCGTGCGAATTTCGCTGTAGCCCGCCTTTTCATGCTCCTCGCGCCAGTATTTTTCGAGTTCGTTGCGCAAAATCATGCCCTTTGGGTGGAAAATTGGGAAGCCCGGTGCCTCATCCACGAACGAGAAGAGCCCCAGCTCCTTGCCGAGCTTGCGGTGGTCGCGGCGCTTGGCCTCCTCGAGCAGATTGAGATAATCGTCCAGCTCCTGCTGCTTAGGGAAGCTGGTGCCATAAATGCGCTGCAGCATCTTGTTCTTTTCGTCGCCGCGCCAGTAGGCCCCGGCAATGCTCATGAGCTTGACCGCCTTAATGGCGCTGGTCTTTGGCAGATGAGGGCCCGCGCAGAGGTCGACGTATTCACCATCCTGATAGAAGCTGATGGCCTCGCCCTCCGGCAGATCCTCGATGAGCTCCACCTTGTATGGCTCGTTGCGCTCCTTAAAGAAGGCAATCGCCTCATCGCGAGGAACCTCGCGGCGTTCAAAAACGGCGCCTTCCTTGACAATCTTCTTCATTTCCTTTTCGATTTTTTCGAGATCCTCCGGCACGAAGGTGTGGTCGCTGTCAAAATCGTAGTAAAAACCGTTGTCGATGGCAGGGCCAATGGCAATCTTCGTCCCCGGCCAGAGACGCTGCACGGCTTGCGCCATGACGTGGCTCGTCGAATGGCGGAAAACCTCCTTGCCCTCTTCATCGTCAAAGGTCAAAATCGCCACAGCCGCATCCTTGTCAATCGGCTTGGTGAGGTCGCAAACCTCGCCATCCACCTTTGCAGCCACAGCCTTTTTTGGCAGACTGTTGGACAGGCTCTTGGCCACCTCCAGCGGCGTCACCTGCGCCTGATCAAACTCCTTCACACTGCCATCTGGTAGCGTAATCTGAATCATTTTCATTTCCTCCTCTATATCTATCCAATAAAAAGGCGCCCTCATCCCAAAAAGGGACGAGAGCGCCAGAATTCCCGTGGTTCCACCCAGATTGATCGGCACAAGCATGTCGACCCACTTTGACGCTGGATAACGGCCAGCCGCCGACGCCGGTCATCCCGGCGCTGCTCGGAGGTGGTAGACAACACGCACCGCACAGACGGCTCTCAGCCACGACCGTCCTCTCTGACATGCAGCACCGCGCGCGTCCTCCTCGTCAACGCATTTCTCTATGATTACTCATTGTACCCCGCCCGCCACCGCCCGTCAAGGGCTGGCCGCAAGAAAAAAGCCGCTCTTCGCGCGTGAAGAGCGGCCTGTGAAAATTGACAGTCTAAAATTATTTGACGACCTTGTCGTAGGCGGCTTTGAACTTGGTGGCCATGCCTGGGATTTTGGCGTCGTCGACGGCGCAGATGGCGATGCGCATGCCGGCACCGAGAGGCACAGCGAAAATGTTTTCGTCGGCGAGGACGTCAAACATGGCGACGGCATCCTCGTGGGTTGGCGTTGGCACAAAGATGAAGAAGCCGGAGTGGTATGGGCAGACGGCGAGGCCGACTTCCTTGGCTTCCTTCATGAAAATATCGGAGCGCTTGGCGAGGCTAGCGGCAAATTCGTCCTGCTCCTTGCGGAAGGCGCTGCGGTGTGCGTCGTCGCTATTGAGGAGGGTGACCGCTTCCATGGCTGGGCGGCTGCAGTTGGACCAGGTGGCGCGGGCAGAGGCGCCATCGGCGAGCTCAAACTCGTCGCAAACAGCCTGGCTCTGGGCGATGCAGAGCATGAGCCCCAGACGATAGCCGTAGAGGGTGTAGCCCTTGGAGGTGCTGGCGCAAACGATGACGAGGAAGTTCTCTGGCAGATTCGTGAAGAATTCAAAGAAATCGCGGGCGTGTGGACCAGCGTAGTCAATGTAGGCCGTGTCGATCATGAGGACGACGTTATTCTTGCCGTTATTGGCGATGGCCGTGAGCATTGGAATGATTTCCTGCCATTCCTCATCGGTGACAGAAAAGCCCGTTGGGTTGTGGGCTGGCGTGTTGAGGAGCAGCACGACGTTGGTCTGCTTGGCGGCGACGGCTTCGCAGGCAGCCTTGCAGGACGCAATGTCAAAATGGCCGTCGTCGGTGAAGGTGTTGAAGGTTTCCAGGCCACGGCCCATTTCGCTCAGAAGGCTCTTGTAATTGCCCCAATAATAATCGGTGGTCAGGCAGACCTCGCCCTCGTTGAGGTAGTTAAAAAAGCCGTTGTGCAGCGCGCCGGTGCCGCCAGGGGTGGCGATGCCAGCCGTATAGGTCCCGGCTGGGCGATGGTCGCGCAGAACGCTGTCGGTCATGGCCTCGATGTATTCAGGCAGGCCGTTGATTGGCGCGTAGTTGGCGCCGATGGCGAATGGAATCGATTCGATTGCGGCCTCGACGGTGTCCATGGTTTTGAGGCTGCCATCGGCATTCAAAAATGCACCGATGGTGGCGTTGACAATATTTTCCTTGCCAACGGCTTCTGCGCGCTTATTTGCCTGAGCAGAATAAGCAAAGATGACGTCTGGGCCGCCCTTTCCTTGGGCGTGTTTTGCTAAAATCGACATAATCCATTCCTCCTAAGAATTTTTAAGCGCCAGTGGCGCATATTTATTTATTTTTCACCCCAAGTATAGAATATTAAAGGTATTAAATCAATAGCCGAGCGTTTTGCTATCCATTATTTTCCTTGATAACCTCAGCAATTTTCCCCTTAAAATTGACAAAGGCGGCCTTTGAACTTATACTTTATATGGATTACTATAAAAAATTGATCATCCGCGATCCAAAGGAGTAGACATATGACTATGAAACGCATTCTCACCGGCGACCGTCCAACGGGTCGTCTCCACATTGGCCACTATGTTGGCAGTCTGTCCAACCGCGTCAAGCTGCAGCACGAATACGACACCTTTATCGAAATTGCCGACATCCAGGCGCTGACCACCCATTTTGAACGCCCAGAGCTGATCAGCGACAGCATCATGCAGGTGGCCATCGACAATCTCTCGGTTGGCCTCGAGCCTGAAAAGGTGACGATTTATCTCCAGTCTCAGGTGCCTGCCATCGCCGAGCTGACGATTTTTTATTCGATGTTTGTGACAATGAATGTGCTGCGCCACAATCCGACCGTCAAAACCGAAGCCGCCCAATATGGCTATGATGACATGACCTACGGCTTCATCGGCTATCCTGTGAGCCAGGCGGCGGACATCACCTTCTGCAACGCCGACCTCGTGCCTGTGGGCGAGGACCAAAAGCCTCACATCGAGCTCTGCCGCAAGCTGGTGCGCCGCTTCAACGATCTCTACTGCGCCGATGCGCCGCTGATCAAGGAGCCAGAAATCATGCTCGGCGAATTCCCACGCCTGATGGGCCTCGACGGCAACGCCAAAATGGGCAAGAGCCTGGGCAACGCCATCTATCTCTCTGACACGCCGGAAACCATCAAGGAAAAGGTCAGCAAGGCTGTCACCGACCCTAGCCGCATTCGCGCCACCGATCCTGGCCATCCAGAAATCTGTGTCGTCAACAAATACCACGAGGTCTTCACCACTGCCGAGCACGAGGACATTTGCGAGCGCTGCAAGGCGGGGACCATCGGTTGCGTCGCCTGCAAAAAGCGCCTGATGCAGAGCCTCAACGACCTGCTCGACCCATTCCGCGAAAAACGCGCCTACTACGAAGACCACCTCGACGAGGTCCGCGACATTATCCGCAGCGGCAACGCCCGCGCCAACGAGGTGGGCAATGCCAACATCGCCCGCATCAAGGAAGCTATGCACCTCAACCTCGGCGGCGTCCAGGCATGAGGGGGCGGCTCATTGTCCTGGAGGGCATCGACGGCAGCGGCAAGGGCACGCAGCTAGAATTATTGCGTGCCAAGCTTGCGCGCGCAGGCCGTGAGGTCGTCCTCACCCGCGAGCCGTCGGAAAGCGCCGTCGGCAAACTCATTCGCCAGGCGCTGGCCGACGCCTCCCAGTTTGACGAGGCGACAATGGCCCTGCTCTTTGCCGCCGATCGCATTGAGCACATCAAGGCCATGCGCGCCGACCTCGACGCTGGCAAAATCGTCCTCTGCGACCGCTACATCCTCTCCTCGCTGGCCTACAACAGCCAGAGCCTGCCGCTGGAGTGGATTCTTGCCATCAACCGCCAGGCCGACGCCCGCCTCCATCCGGATCTGACGCTACTCTTTGACCTTGCCGCAAGCGACGCCATGGCGCGCATCGACGCCCGCGGCGACGCCCACGAGCGCTACGAAAGCCAACGCCAGCTCACTCTCGTGCGCGACATGTATCGCAGCCTTGCCGAGGTCCGCCACGACGACAACGTCACCCTCATCGACGCCGCCCAGGACCCCGCGCAGATCCACGACGCCGTCTGGCAAGCCGTGCAGACAATCTTATAACTATGACAAAAGCCGTGACTTTTTTTCCAAAACTGGGGAAAAGCCACGGCTTTTTTGTGGGGATTTTAGGCCGAATGAGAAAAAGTTTCTGACTTTCAAGTCAGAAAGTCTTCAAAAAAACAAAGTTTCCGACCTTGAGGTCGAAAAGTCTCCGAAAAGTCAAAGTTTCCGACTTCGAAGTCGGAAACTCACAAAAAAACGCAGGTTTCTGACGCTGTGGTCGGAAACTTGCGCTTGTTTTATGCGGTGTGTCGGCGTTGCCAGCGGTGGTGCAGCTCGTAAATCAGGTAGACGCCGAGGTTGATGATGTTGCCGATGATGACGAGGGTGGCGGCGGATTTCATGTCGCCGTTGTTGATGGCTTGACCGGTGAGGCAGGCCATGACGATGGGCGCGATGCGGGTCATGCAGGTGATGCGAATCCAATCCTTGAGGGTGATTGGCGTGAGCCCGGCGGCGTAGGCGAGAAAATCCTTCGGCGTGCCGGGAATGAGAAAGGCGATGATGACGACGCGCTCGATGCTGTCGTGGCTGTAGCCGCGCAGATCAAGCTTGGAGCGGGTGCGCTCGGAAAAGAGCAGCTCGATGAGCTTGTAGCCAAAAATCCGCGTCAGCATGAAGGTGGTGATCGAGCCCAGAAGAATCCCCAACAGGCTCAAAATCGAGCCCATCACCGGGCCAAAGGCCAGCCCCGCGCCAATCTGGAAGGGCTCGCCCGGGAGAATCGCCACGACCACCTGCAAAAAGACGATTCCCACAAAAAAGAGATAGCTCCACTTGCCAAAGGAGAGAATCCAATCCCGGGCCGCATTCGGCTGGGTCATCATGTCATAGAGGGGCATGCCCACCTTGACGACGAGGATGGCGATGACGGCGACGGTGAAGAGCGTCACCGCCAGGAGGAAGAGGATCACCGGCATGTATTTTTCCAGCTTACGGCGGCGCAGCGCCTTATCGCTGGCGTTGCTGCCAAGGGTGAGATGTTTTTTGATTTTTGACCACCAGAGCATAGCGCGCCTCCTTTCGTCATCGATACGTATCTACCTTATTTTGTATCACAAACGGCCGCCAAAGAAAAGTCTCTCCCAGAGAAATTCACCAAAATTCCATATCGCCCCCGCCGAGAGGTGCGCGCGGGCCTTTTTTGGCGGATAATGGAGAAAAATCATTGGAGGGATTTCTATGGAAGATTATCTGATCACCGAGGATCGGCTCGCCATTTTTGCTGCCCACCTGCGCGCCGAGGAGCGCCGCCCGAGCACGGTCGAGAAATATGCGCGCGATGTGCGCGCCTTGGCGCGGTGGCTCGCCGGGCGGGCTGTGACCAAGGCGCAATTGGCGGAATGGAAGCAGCAGCTTGTGGCGCGCGGCTATGCAGCGACGACGGTCAACGGGATGCTGGCGGCGGTGCACGCGTTTTTTTCCTGTATGGGCTGGATGGGGCTCTCGCTGCGCTATCTCAGGGTGCAGCGCAGGGCCTTTCGCGAGAATAGCCGCGCCCTCTCGCGTGCCGATTATGCGGCGCTCTTGGCAGCGGCGAAGGCGCGCTCCGTGCGGCTGGCACTGGTCATGGAGACGATTTGCGCCACGGGGATTCGCGTGAGTGAGCTGCCCTATATGACGGTGGAAGCGGCGCGTGCCGGACGGGCGGACATTTCTCTCAAAGGCAAGATCCGCACCATCCTCATTCCTGCCAAGCTCTGCAAAAAGCTGCGCGCCTACGCCAAGCACAAAAAAATCACCTCCGGCGAGATTTTTCTCACCAGAGGTGGTCATAGTCTGTCGCGCAAGCAAATCTGGGCAGAAATGAAGCGCCTCTGCGCATCTGCCGGTGTCGATCCGCGAAAAGTTTTCCCCCACAATCTGCGCCATCTTTTCGCCGTGACCTACTACAAGGTCACCCGCGACATGGCCCAGCTCGCCGATCTCCTCGGCCATTCGTCGATAGAGACGACGCGTCTCTATCTCCTGGCGCCCGCCAGCGAGCAGCGCCAATGCCTCGACCGGCTACGGCTCGTGCTATAGACGAAATCAATATTTTGTCCTCTGGGAAATAGAGTGTGATGACGCCGCGATATATATTCATAAACATCATACAATAAATATATGACCAATGCAAGATCCTCTTGAATTCTGGGCACACCAACAAAGACCGAAAAAATCATTTTTTTTGCGGCCTAGGTTAGTGCACTCTAATTTTTGCGATATAAATATAATTTGAGATTCATCTGGATTAATCTATCGCTATATTTAGAGATCCAAATAAATTTTTGATGACAAAATATTGATTCTGTCAACAGGGGGTGGCAGAAGCTTGTCGAGTGAGCCGCCGCACTCATCCAGAAAAGGAGGACAACCCTATGAACAAAAAAATCACCGCGTGGGTTTTGGCGGGCAGCATGCTCGTCACCTGCACACCACCCGCCGTCTGGGCCGCGCCAACCCTACCTGCTGCCGCAGCCGACGACACCACCACCGAACAGCCACAGGCCACCGCTGGCAACTGCGGCGCCGAAGGCCACGAAGCCGACGTCACCTGGAGCTTCGATGCCGCAAGCGGCACACTCACCATCAGCGGCACTGGCGCGATGGCGGATTACGAACGCAACAAGGAACCATGGTATGGCTTGCGTGATAGCCTCACCAAGATTGTCATCGACAAAGGCGTGACAAGCATTGGCGCCAACGCCTTCTCCGGTCTCACCCAGCTGCAAACTGTCTCCCTGCCAGACGGTCTCACTGCAATTGGCGACTACGCCTTCTTTACCTGCACCGCGCTGGGCGAAGTCACCATTCCTGCCACTGTCACAGACATGGGCGCAAATCCATTCCGTGAATGCAGCAGCCTCTCTGCCATCAATCTGGCCGACGGCTCGTCCTTCAAAAAATCCGGCAACGCCCTGCTCTCGGCCGACGGCACCCAGCTCATCAGCTATCCGGCAGCCAGCGACGGCGACAGCTTCAGCGTGCCAAAAGGCGTGACGACGATTCAGGATGGCGCCTTTGGCCGTGCCAAGTTCACATCGATCACCATTCCTGATTCGGTGACAAGCATTGGTGGCTATTGTTTTGCTGGCAGCAGCATCACGGCCATCGATTTACCGGCGAGCGTGACAGATTTGGGGACCTATCTATTTTCGGGCTGCGCGGCGCTGACCGAGGCGACCATTCGCGGAGAAATAACGAGCATCCCTAGTTTTACGTTCTACAATTGCACCGCCCTTTCTTCCATCAATATCACCCACATGGATCAGGTGACAACCATTGGTCAGAGCGCATTTGACAACACCGGCTTGACAGAGGTGACCATTCCATCGACGGTCACCACCATTTACTCCCGGGCATTTGCAAACAACGCCCAGCTAAAAAAGCTTGTTTATGAAAGCAATGCCACCCCTGAGGCATCGCGTACATTTGAAAATTGCCCAGCGCTAGAAATTGTGCAATTTACCAGCAAAGACAAATTGCCAATTTCAAGTGGTATGTTTGCCAATTGTCCAGCTCTTAAGGTCATTGATGCCAGTGCATACACCGGCAATGGCAGTGGCGTGAGCCAGTATGTGTGGGCAGACCTTTCTGCCTCTCCAATCCTCTATTCCCAGAACAAGCTGACGGGCGCTGTTGGCACCTCTGCGCAGGTGCGCTACGCCGTCACTAACGGCGCACCGCTGACCATTGATGCAGATGCCGTCATTGATGCGGAAAGTGGCATCTTGGCAACGCCAACGGTGGCTGACGGCAAAACCTTCGACGGTTGGTACACGGCTGCAGATTACAGCGGCAGCCCTGCGACCAAGGTGGAGGCAGGCCAGACGGCTTACGCCAAGTATTATGCCACCTCCGGTGACGTCGACACGATT
>JAUNGU010000034.1 GCA_030524315.1 Peptococcaceae bacterium | reverse complement strand
GCCAAAACCGCCAGCGTCGCCCCATACATCAAAGACGGCCGCACCATGCTGCCAATCCGTGACTTCGCTCAAGCCCTGGGCTCGCAGGTCAACTGGGACGGCCGCAACGCCAGCGTCGACATCTACACTGGTGGCCCAGTAGCCGCAGCACCACAAATTCCGTCGGATGTGCCGAGTGACATGCGTTGGTTGGTAGAGAAATATTATGTCGCACCGACAGAGCAGGGGGTCGGGACGTGGTATGGAGAACTACACTGGAATTTTCCGGTTGATGGCAGTGAAAAAACTTATAATTATTTCTTTATCTCCAAAATGGCTAATGGACAGAAAAATGCGGTAGTTTTTACCTATAGTGCTGACACAGGCTATGGTCCAGTCGTTTATATGCAGACGGGAAGTATTGGTGAAACAGCCTATGGATTTGATTTGACGGAAGTGGAAGATTGGAAGAAATATTTTTATGGGGGTGCAATGGATTTTTATGGATACACTATTTGGCATATGAACTATAGTGGTAATGATCTTTTGCATACAGGCTCTACTCGTTGCTTTATAGATTCCTACTTCACACCATTCAACGATCTCTACAAACGTATCGGCTAAAGACAAACCCCGGCAACGAGCGAACCGAAACGGTTCGTTCGTCGCCGGGGTATTTTTATGTGCGAATTTGTCGGTGGCATTATAGAGATAAATTTGTTTGTCGGTCAAATGACGTCATACCTGTTTTGCATGACCCAAATAAATGAGGAGTATTATTCAAAACCCAGCTAAAAGATTAGAATGATTTATATAAAAGATAAATGATATGCGCGTATCCTATCTCGTCGTTCTAATTTTTGAGAAAGAAGGGAACACTCATGACAAATTCTCGTTTGAGTCGTGTTGTCGCTGTGAAATGGGCGGCGGCGATTATTTTGCCGGCGTTGTTTTGGCTCATTCCTGTTGGCGATGTGTTTACGCTGCCGATGCGATCTTTTTTGGTAGCGACGGTGTTTGTATTATCGTTGGCGGCGTTTGAGCTGTTGCCAAATTTGTTAGTGGGGCTGTTGCTGCCGCTCGCCTATGTCATGCTCGGTGCGGTAGAAACGTCTGTTGCGCTGAGCATTTGGTCGTCGAGCTTCATGATCTTTATGATCATTGGTGGGATGATTTTTGCCAATGCCTTGGATGAAAGCGGATTGTTGAATCGTCTCGTTTTGTGGGCGGGTACCAAATGCAAGGGGAGTCTGGCGAAAATTTTGCTGGCGCTTTTTGTGGCGGGTTTTCTCGTCATGTCGGTGTCGTTCAGCAACGGCTGGATGGCAACGCTGGTGCTCTGTTATGGCGTGGTCAAGGCGCTGCATCTGGAGCACACCAAGGAAGGGATTCTGATTATGATCGTGGGGCAGATTGTTTCCACGACGGCGCTGAACTTTATTTACAGTCCTGTCACTGTGTCGCTTTGGAGCACCGGTGTGCAGATGGCAGATCCGGATTTTCAGCTGCAATGGTGGTCGCTGCCGCTCTACAATTTACCGCTGATTCTCATCAATCTTTTGATGATCCCGATTTTTATCAAGCTCTATAAGCCGACGAAGGTGTTAAAGGGCGGACAGGAATATTTTGAGCAGGAATATGCAAGGCTCGGTCCAATCTCTGGCAGAGAGAAAAAAGCCATCATCCTAACGATCCTGCTGTTTGCCTATATTTTCTTGCAGCCGATTCACAAGCTCGACATCAATTGGGGCTTCATCCTGATTCCGATTCTATTTTTCTTGCCAGGTGTGGATGTGGCGACGAAGGAAAAATCGCTGGATACCGTCAATGTGGGATTTATTGTGTTCATCGCTTCCTGCATGGGCATCGGCGCCGTTGGTGGCGCGGTGGGCATTGGTCAGGCGATCAGTGTGTACGTAACGCCGCTGTTGTCTGGCGTGCCAAAACCGGTCTTCTTGTTCCTGTGCATTATTTTCGGAATCATCATGAATATCCTGATGACGCCGTCGGCGATGCAGGGGATGTTCCCGGGGCCGCTTGCAGCGCTTGGGACAGGGCTCGGAATCGCCTATCCGGCGCTACCGTTTATGGCAATGTTCTTTGCCAATGATATGGTGTTCTTCCCATATGAAAATGCGTACCTTTTGGTGCTCTTTGGCTTTGGTGTCATGAGCATGAAGGACTTTATGAAATACAATGTCATCAAAATGGGCATTACCCTGGTATTATTCTGGATTTTGGTGCTACCATATTGGTATATTTTAGGCTTGGTATGAGCTGTTGTGAGGAAAGGTAAGGTTGATAAAAATGAAGATATTAGATGTTCGCTGTCGCCCACCGTTTCAGCCGTATTTGGATACGATGTATGATCTGACCCAGGACAATCCGTTTGCGTCTCAGCTTTTTCCGATGCGATTCGGGATGCGCGTGGCGGAATCTGTGAAAACGAAATCCTTGGACGTGCTCTTTGAAGAGATGGATCGATGTGGCGAATTTACGGGCGTGGTGTCGATTCGCAAAAATGCGCGTGGCTACGAAAATGATGAGCTGGTTGAGCTGTTGGCGCAGTATCCCGAGCGCTTTCTCGGCGCTTGTGGCGTCGCTGTTGATGGTGGTGCACAGTCAGTGGCAAAGCTGCGCCAATATATTCTGGACGGGCCATGTATCGCGCCATTTATCGAGCCCGGGATGGAAGGATTTTTTATGGATGATGAGAAAATCTTTCCGATTTATGAATTTTGTGAGCGAGAAAATATTCCGATGCTGATTTCCTTTGGCGGCTTCCACGGCCCGACCAATGACTATTGCAATCCTGTTCATGCGGAAAATGTCGCCCGAACCTTTCCAAAGCTCAAGATGGCCCTATGCCACGGTGGCTTTCCGTGGATCACCCAGGCGATTCGGCTGGCGTTTGCAGAGCCGAATGTGTACCTGTCGCCGGATATCTACGCCCTCAATTCTCCCGGGGCGCAGGATTATATCATGGCCGCCAATTACATGCTGCATGATAAATTTATCTACGGCTCTGCTTATCCATGTGTGGATATCGAAGGATCTGTGGCTCACTATCTCAAGGTGCTGCGGCCGGAGGTGGCAGAGGATGTCATGTATTATAATGGGATGCGATTTTTGGGATTGACAGAATAAAAAGAAGGCTCGAGTCACGTTTTGTGGCTCGAGCCTTTTGCGTTAGAGAGATTGGAAGAAGGATTGGAGAACGCCGACGGTGAGTGCTTCTTCGATGGTTGGCTGCTTGGCATAGAGGATGAAATAGGTCATGGGCAAATGCAGGAAGGGCAGTGATAGAGGCTTTAGGGCATGGTTTTGTCGGAAGGAATAGTCTCTGGTCATGCGCATTGCTGCGAGGGTGACAATCTGGTCGCTGCCTGCGGCGATGTTCATCATTTCGTAGCGGTTGCTGAGATAAATGACATTGCCAAACATTTTGTCCAGCCCACTCAATCCGGCTTGGATGAAGTTGTGGTCGGTCTCTGTATCTTCATTAGAATAGCTGGCGATGGTGTAGTGCTTCAAATCTTCCTGGGTGATCGTGTCCTTTTGCAATAAGGGATTGGTAGCACCGGCGAAGAAACGGTACTCATCATCAAAGAGAGGGACGATTTGCAGGTCGTGTTGCTTTGCAAAGGCATATATTTCTGCCTTGGTTTCCTCGTTGAAATGGCCCAATGCGATGGAAAAAGGCTCGCTGGCAGTCTTGGATAAAATTTTGTCGAGCTGCGCTTCGAATAATCGCGTGTGAATGCGAGGGTATTTCTTTCGCACCTCGACGAGCGCCATGTTCATGGTGCTGTTGCAAATCATCGGCAGGGCAATGACCGGAATGGTGATTGGATCTTCGTCCTTTTTTTCTTCATAAGCGAGGGTTTTCCAATGTCTTTCGCAGTCTCCGACCAGTCCCAAAATACGCACGCAATCATCATAGACCGCTTTGCCAGCGAGGGTCGGTGTGCTGCCTTGCTTGGTGCGCTCCAATAGCTGCAAACCGAGTTCCTGTTCAAGGGCGGAGACCGTTCGCGTCAGAGAGGGCTGGGATATAAAGAGGCTGCGAGATGCTTCACAAATAGAGCCTGCATCGACGATTTCAACAAAATAACGCATCTCGTCCAATTTCATGCGATCGCCTCCCAATCACGCTTGTGTTGTGATCCGCCCCTCGATCCAGTCCACAATGTCGGCGGTGACGCGGTCGCGGTTGATTTCGTTGAGGAGCTCGTGGCGGGCGTCGGGGTAGAGGCGGAGGGTGAGGTCTTGGTAGCCGAGGGCGGCGTAGTCGTCACGGAGCTGTTCGAGGCCTTTGCCGTAGCCGCCGATGGGATCTGCGGCGCCGCTGAGGATGAAGACGGGGATCGTGGTGTCGAGCATTTTCAGGCGCGCGGGGTCGTAGTTGGTGAGCATGCCGCCGAGCATGTCGGCGTAGGCCTGGCAGGTGAAGTTGTCGACGATGCGCGGGTTGTGGGCGAAGGCGTCGGTGGAAAATTCGTCGCGGCTGAGCCAATCGTAGTCGTTTTTGCGCGGACGGAAGCGCAGGTTGTTGGAGCCGAGGATGAGCTTAAAGAGGAGCGGGCTTTTGTGGCGCGGGCCAAAGATGCGCGCGAATGTCCCGGTGACAAGCTTGCCAAAGGCGACGGCGGCGCGCGGTTGGTTGCCCGTGCCCATGAGGAGGACGCCTGCGAGGGCTGGCAGCGGATAGGAATGGAGGAGCTGGCGGGTCAAAAACGAGCCCATGCTGTGGCCCATGACAAAGAGGGGCAGGTCGGGATGGGCGGCGTGGGCCAGCGTGAGCATCTGGTAGCAATCGCGCAGGACGCAGGCGTTGCCGCCGCGGTCGGCAAAATGGCCGCGCATGTCGGGGCCCGTCACCGAATCGCCGTGGCCGAGATGATCCGGCGCGTAGACGATGATGCCGCGCGCGTTCAGCGCCTCGGCAAAGGGCGCGTAGCGCTCGCCGTATTCGAGCATGCCGTGAAAGAGCACGAGCACGGCGCGGGCGTCGTCCGCTGGCTGCCAGAGGTGATAGGTGATCTCGGTTTGATGATCGGCCGAGAGAAAGGTTGCTTTTTCCATGGGAGTCACTCCTTATGAGGGATTTTTCTTTGAGTGTAACACAAGCACCCTTGCAAAACAATTTTGAAAAGGGCAAGGAGGTGTGGCGCGAAAATTTTTCGTCGGTTATAATAAGAACACAAAACACCGATTAACGAAAAGGAGCGATGAGCGTGGGATTTAATACACCGGCTGAGGTTGTGGCGGCACTGACCAAAAATGGCATCAACAAGGTGCGCTATCCGCTGATGAAGACCTTGCTACTGGGGATGATGGCGGGGCTGATGATTTCCTTTGGCGCCGATGCGGCGATGATTGCCAGCCACGGCATGGAGAATATGAGCGTGGCGCGGATTGTTAGCGGGGCGATTTTCCCAGTGGGGCTGATTTCGATTGTGCTCACGGGCTCGGAGCTCCTCACCGGGAGCTGTCTCAATGTGCTGGGGATTCCCACCGGCGAGATTCGCCTGGCGGGCGTCGCCAAAAACCTCGTCCTCGTCGCCATTGCCAACGCCATCGGCGCCGTGCTTTTGGCGCTGACGGTGGTTTACATTGGTCAGCTGGATCTCTCGAGCGGACGGCTCGGCGCCTTCGCCATCAAGACCGCCGTCGGCAAGGCCAATCTCGGCTTTGGCCCGGCGCTGGTGAGCGGCATCTGGTGCAACTTCCTCGTCTGCCTGGCGGTCTTTCTCGGGGCGGCGGCCAAGGACGTGGCGGGCAAAATCCTCGGCATCTTCTTTCCGATCTGGGTCTTTGTGAGCTGTGGCTTTGAGCATAGCGTGGCCAATATGTTTTATCTGCCCCTCGGCGCGCTGGCGGCCCAGAGTCCTGCCTACGCCGAGGCTGCCCAAGATCTTCTCGGCATCAGCGCCGCACAGCTGGCAACCCTCGATTGGCAGCATCTCCTCGTGCAAAATCTCCTGCCCGTCACCATCGGCAACGTCATCGGCGGCAGCATTTTCCTCGCCGGGACCTACTACCTGGCGCTCAAGGTCTATACAAAATAATCTCGTCCAAAAGAGCCGCGCGGCTCTTTTTTTGATGCGGGCAATTTTAACCAGTTTGTATGATTTGGGGGGCGACGCATGGTACAATTATTCCAACGACACAAATTTCTGACAATGGACAACAAAGGAGATGTGAAAAGTATGCAGAAAAAATTCGTGAGCGCCCTCTTGGTGGGGGCGATGGCCCTGTCGGCGACGCCTGCGTGGGCGGCAGATTTTGACGATGTGCAGCCGGATGCCTGGTATGCGGGCGTCGTCTCGGAAATGGTTGACGCTGGCCTGATGGTGGGTGTCGGCGACGGGCAGTTTGCACCAACGCAGACGCTGACCCGCGAGACCTTTGTGACGATTCTGGGCCGCGCCTTGGGCGTGGATGCGACGCATTATGCCGACGTGAGCTTTGGCGATGTCAAGGCTGGGGCTTGGTACGCACCATACGTGCAGTGGGCGGCGTCTGTGGGCGTGACCACGGGCACGGCAGACGGCACCTTTGGCGTGGGTGAGGCGATCACCCGCGAGCAGATGGCGGTGATGATGAATCGCGTGCTCAGCCAATGTGAGGGCTTGAACCTGACCCAGATCGAGCGGGTAGAGGCCTTCACCGACGCTGACCAAGTCTCGGCCTATGCCGTTGAGTCGGTTGAAAATATGCGCCTACTTGGCCTCATGGCTGGCGATGAAAACGGCGCCTTCCATCCGCAAGCCCTGGCGACCCGCGCCGAGGCGGCTGCGGTCATGAGCCGCTTGGTGAATGCGCTGGGAACGGCAAGCCTCAGCTTGACCGCTGACGACACCGCTAGCATCGTCTTGCGTAGCACCGCCCAGACCACGCCGCCAACAGAAATCGTTCTTGAGAGGGATGACGACCATTTTGTCGCCCTGTCCGAATACCTTCGTGCGATTCCTGTGACGCGCGTGGAGAGCGAGCCAGCCACGGCTGGCTGGACCCACCTCATCCAAGTCACCGACAGCGATGGCAACTACATTAGCGCGCGCATCGGCAGCGATTGGATCATCATTGACGGCATGCACTACTACACGACCGAGGGTTACTTTACGCCTCTCATCAACGCCATTGACAAGTAAAAAAATCCCTCGATTCACCACGCAGGTGCGTCGAGGGATTTTTCGTTGCGCGTTATTTTTCGCTGTCGTCGTCATCGTCGGCGGTGAAGCCGTCGCTTGTGAGCATGTAGTTACTTTCGTCGGTCTCGTCGGGGACGGCCTGCCAAATGAAATTGGAGGCAAAGGCGCGGCTGTAGCGGTCCTTGTGGCGCAGCATCCAGTAGCCCAGGGTGCTAAAGCAGACGGCGCCAATGAAGTTGACAAAAAGGTCCTTCATGGTGTCGATGATGCCAATGTCCAGATAGCCGCCGTCGATGGTGTAGGTCTGGCCGCTGGCGGTGGTGAGCTGGGTCGAGATGATGTCGTGGATGTGGACGACGTGCTGAGAATGGGATGGGTCCAGGGTGACGCTGTGAATGCTAGAGATGATGAAATCCTTTTGCATGTCCATGTGCAGGAGGTTGTCGGCGGAGAACTCGAGAAATTCCCAGAGCACGCCGATGGTCATCGAAAAGCAGAAGGCAACCATCGCCAAATAGAAGGGCGAGAGGCTGATGTTTTTGCTGTTGCGGTTGAGGAGATCGATCATCGAAAAGCCCACCGCCGCCGCCAAAAAGCCGTTGATCGTGTGGAGGATCGTGTCCCAGCCGGGAATGGCGGCGTAGAAATGGTTGATTTCGCCGAGAATTTCTGCCGCGTAGATAAAGAGGTAGATGCTGCCTTCAAACACCGGCGGAATGTGAATGTTGAAGCCGTTTTCCATCAGCGATGGCACGAGAAAGAGCAACAGCGACAAGAGGCAGACAAAGGCCCCGTTGTAGTTGCCGTTAAAAATCGCGCGCACCATCGAGAGCACCACGAGCACACGCAGCACCGTGATCAGCCAAAAAATGCGGCGGTTGGCGCGCAGATTGATATTAATATTGCGGATGATATTTTTGAGCCGCTTCATTGTATCCCTCCCAAAATTTTTCGCTGTGCGTCTATGATACCGCCGAAGGACGCTCGCTGGCAAGGGCTGGCGCGAGATTTTCAAGCTTGTCGCAAGGATGGGGATGGGGTACAATAAAGAGAAGCATGGTTATCAATCGATAGACAGAAGGAGATAGACATTTGCGCGACATAACAGAACAAATTGTCCTTGATGAAACGGTGGCACCACGAATTTTTGGACCAGCCGACGCGTATCTGCGGCTGATCGTGAGCAATCTGCTCTGCGACGTGGTGGCCCGTGGCAATGTGCTGACTCTCTCCGGCAGCGAAGAAAGCGTGTCCGCCGGGCGCGCCTTGTTTGCCCACCTGATTGCGCTGGCCCGCGAAAGAGAGCTCGAGCAGGGCGATGTCAACTACGCCCTGACCCAGGCCGCCAGACAGCTGACTGCCGGCGAGGTCCAGGGGCTCAACGAGGTGCTCATGGTCACGCCGCGCGGCAAACAGATTCGCCCGAAGACCCAGGGCCAGAAAGAATATTTGCAGATGATCCGCCAGAAAACCATCACCTTTGGCATCGGCCCGGCCGGTACCGGCAAGACCTATCTGGCGGTGGTGATGGCGGTGCAGGCCCTCAAGCGCCGCGAGGTGGATCGCATCATCCTCACGCGACCGGCGGTGGAGGCTGGCGAAAAGCTGGGCTTTTTGCCGGGGGATTTGCAGGAAAAAATCGACCCGTATCTGCGCCCGCTCTACGACGGGCTTTTTGACACGCTGGGCCAGGAAACGGCGCAGCGCCATCTGGAAAAGGGCGTCATCGAAATTGCGCCGTTGGCCTACATGCGCGGGCGCACGCTGGATGATGCCTTCATTATTCTCGACGAGGCGCAGAACACCACCTCCGAGCAGATGAAAATGTTTCTCACGCGCATCGGCTTTGGCTCCAAGGCAGTGGTCACCGGGGATCTGACCCAGATCGATTTGCCGCGGGCGAGCCACAGCGGCCTGCGCCAAGCCTATCATATATTGCAAGACATCGAGGAAATAGGGTTTTACGAGCTGAAGGCAGAGGACGTGGTGCGTCATCCGGTGGTGGCGAAAATCATCCGCGCCTATGACCGCTTTCAGCAAAGGGAGATGAGCAGCAATGCCCACAGAAATCAACAAGAAAGAGATACAAAAAACCAGGACCCGCTGGCGCCCGCTGAATAAGCTCCTCGCCGGTGTGACCGTTTCCAATCGTGTGGTTTTTTGCGTGACCCTCCTGGTGATGACCTTGGTCATGTTCCAGGGAATGGCGTCCTCCCAGCTGTTTTGGAAGGTGGGCGATGTGGCCACGCGGACCATCACCGCCGATCGCTCGGTGGTTTACGAGGACAAGGAAGCCACCAAGGAAAAGCAGGAGGCGGCCCTGAAAAATTTTGAGGACGTCTACGAGACGAACCTCGACCAGTTCAACAATCTGACGCTCGTGTCCATCGACCGCGCCTTTGAGGATTTGCAGGACATTCTCGTCGTCGACGAGGAGACGGCCGCCAAGGGCAGCGACGACGAGTCCTATGACGAGCGCCACAAGCAGCTCGACGACCTTCTCAACAGCGACATCAGCGACGAGGATTGGGAGACGCTTTCGACCTACACTGTCGACCACGTGGAGCTCTTGCACCGCCAGGCGGTGGCCATTGCCTCGGATGTGATGGGCAAGGGCGTCAAGCAGGAGGATCTGGCCGAGGCCAAGGACCAGCTTTTGGAAAACGTCAACCAATCCTACGCCTTTAGCGAGCTGGACCGCAAAATTGTCTACCGCATTCTCGAAAACACGAAGTTTTATCCAACCAGCGAAATCAATCAAGAGGACACGGAAAGCCGCCGCCAGGAAATTCTCGAATCGGTGGAGCCGGTGTTCTACACCATCCAAAAGGGCCAGACCGTCGTCTCCAAGGGCGACACCATCACCGAGGAGCAGTATGCCGGCATCCAGGCCCTCTCTAACGACAACGATCGCTCGCCGTACAAGCTCGGACTGGGCATTCTCATGACGGTGTTTTTGGCCTTTGCAGGGGTGGTCGTCTTTAACAAATGGCGCACCAACCGCGGCAAGGGCAGCGATTGGCAGAAAAATACCGCCGTCATTCTCGTGGCAATGACAATCATCACGATTCTCTTTCCGATTATTTCGTCGCTACAAATTGGCACCACCCAATCGGCAATCAACCTCGTGCATTTTCTCATTCCTGTGCCCGCGGTGACGGTGATGATCGCCATTCTCCTCGGCAGCAGCGAGGCGATTTACGCGACGCTGGTGATGAGCATCCTCTTTGGCATCTACACCAGCGATATTTTCGCCGTTTTTGCCAATGTGGCCGGGGCGATGGCCGCGATGACCCAGATCAAGGTCATCCATCGCCGCACAGACCTGACCATGTCGGCGGTCTACGCCACGGCTGCCATGGCCGTGGTGGCGCTGATCTATTATCTGGTGAGCGGGCTCAGCGGCAACGGGCTTTTGATGCTTTTGGGCTTTTGCGTGGGCAATGGCTTCCTGACGCTGATGCTGACCATCGGGCTCTTGCCATATTTGGAAAATGCCTTCAATATTACCACGTCCCTGTCGCTGATGGAGCTCTGTGATCCCAACACGCCGTTGCAGCGTTTGCTCATGAACAAGGCGCCGGGCACCTACCAGCACTCGCTGATGGTCGCCAACCTCGCCGAGGCGGCGGCGCTGCGCGTCGGTGCCGATGCCCAGCTCGTGCGCACGGCGGCCTATTACCACGACATTGGCAAAATCAAGCGGCCGGAATTTTTCTCGGAAAATCAGATGACCAACGAGAATCCTCACGACAAAATCGCGCCGACCCTCTCGACCCTCATCATCACCTCCCACGTCAAGGATGGCGTGGCCATGGCCAAGGAGGCGCGTCTGCCCCAGACCATCATCGACATGATCGGTCAGCACCACGGCAACACAGTGGTGGGCTATTTCTACTACAAGGCAAAAAAAATCGATCCATCCGTCAAGATGGATGATTTTCGCTACAACGCCAAGCGTCCGCAAACCCGCGAGGCGGCGATTCTCATGATTGCCGACACCGTCGAGGCAGCGGTGCGCTCCAACATCAATCATCTGGGTCACGGCCAGGTGGAAGGCTTCATTCGCCAGCTCATCAAGGAAAAAATGGACGACAAGCAATTCACCGAATGTAACCTGACCTTCCGCGATATTCGCGACATTACCGACGAGCTCATGCGCGTCATCAACACGGTCTATCACAAGCGCGTGAATTATCCTGACAAAAAATCTCTGACCAAGTAAAGGAGCACAAGCGATGCAATTTGACATTGTCGACGAATGGGGCGCAGATCCTGCGTGGATCGCGCAACTGAACGAGATTCTGCCGGTGTACGCCGCCCAGGAGGGCCTGCCGGACGCGCTCATCATCGGGCTGACCTTCACCGGCGATGAGGAGATCCAGCGCATCAACGCCGAATATCGCGGCATCGACCGCGCCACCGACGTGCTGAGCTTTCCTATGTATGAGCGCGACGACGAAATCGAGCTCTTCGAGGACGAGCTCGCGCCCTTTGGCGATATTGTCCTCTCGGTGCCTCACGCCGAGGCGCAGGCGGCAGCGTACGGCCACAGCGTTGAGCGCGAGGTCTGCTACCTCGTCGTGCACGGGCTCTTGCATTTGGCGGGCTATGACCACATGACCGACGATGACAAGCGCGAGATGCGCGCCGAAGAAGAAGCCATCCTCGGCGCCTGCGGGGTGACGCGGTGACGCGCCGCGCCCTCGTTGATGCCGCAAAGGCGGCACGCGCCCAGGCTTACGCGCCCTATTCGAATTACCACGTCGGTGCGGCGCTCTTTTGCGAGGACGGCAGCATCATCTGCGGCTGCAATGTCGAAAATGCGAGCTATGGCCTGACGATTTGCGCCGAACGCAACGCGATTTTTGCTGGCGTCGGTCAGGGGCGACGGAATTTTGTCGCCATGGCGATCATCGGCGACGGCACGCGTCCCGCCATTCCCTGCGGCGCCTGTCTGCAGGTGATGAGCGAATTTGCGCCGGAGCTGACCCTCTACATTGGCGCCGCAGAAACAGACGACATCATCGAAACGACGGTGCAGGCGCTCTTGCCTGCGAGATTCACACTGGCAAAGGAGGAAGAAAGATGAAAAGCGGTTTTATTTCCCTCATCGGGCGACCAAACGCCGGAAAAAGCACCCTGATCAACCAAATAATGGAGCGCAAAATTGCCATTGTCTCCGCAAAGCCCCAAACCACCCGCACCCGCATCACCGGCATTTTCACGACGCCGGACGCGCAGATGGTACTCGTTGACACGCCCGGGATTCACAAGCCCAAGCATCGCCTGGATCAATACATGGTCGAGGCGGCGCGCTCGACGATTTACGAGGGCGACGTGATTTTCTACGTGGTGGATGCGTCGGTGCCCTTCGGCCCCGGCGAAAAATTCATCCTCGACTGCCTGGCTGAGGTCGACGCGCCGGTCTTTCTCCTGCTCAACAAAATCGATATGATGAGCCCCGAGCAAATCATGCGCAGCATTGTGCAGTGGCAGACGCGGCGCGAATTTGCTGAGATTTTTCCGCTGTCGGCAGAGCGCGGCGACAATGTCGACCGCCTCATCGAAACGGCCAAGGGCTATCTCATGGACGGCCCGAGCTTCTATCCTGAGGATGCCGTCACCGACCAGCCAGAGACCATCGTCATGGCCGAGCTCATTCGCGAAAAAATCCTCCGCCTCACCGAGGAGGAGGTGCCCCACAGCGTGGCTGTGGTCATCGAGCATCAGGAGCGCGACGAGCACGACGACAAGCTCATCGTCCACGCCGCCATCTACACCGAGCGCGACACCCAGAAGGCCATCATCATCGGCAAGCAGGGCAGCATGATCAAGCGCATCGGCACCGCCGCCCGTCGCGACATCGAAGAGCTCCTCGGCGAAAAAATCTATCTCAAGCTCTGGGTGCGCGTCAAGGCCAATTGGCGCAACCGCGAGGGCATGCTCCACGATTTGGGCTACGACATCGACGATTTTAACGATTAACCATTAACGATATTATTGCACCGGGCAAAGGAAAGGATGTGAGAGAATGATCGAAAACCTCAAGGTGCCAACCAACGAAGAGGAGGAAGAAGCCCTCAAGGAATACCTCGAGGAGCAGCATCCAGAGGACATTGCAGAATATATTTCAGAGCTCGACGACCACGAAACCCAGGCCGCGCTTATTCAGGTGATGGAGCCCGAGGACGCCGCCAACGTGCTCATGGAGCTCGACGACAAGGACCTGCTCGCAGAAATCCTGCTTGAGCTGCCGCATCGCGTGGCCACCGCCATCGCCAGCGAAATCCCAAGCGACGAAGCGGCCGACTTGCTCGAGGACATGGACGAAGGCGAACGCAGCCGCATCCTGAGCCTCTTTGAAGACGAGGCCGCCAGTGACATCACCGACCTCTTGACCTACGAGAGCGACACCGCCGGTGGTCTGATGACCACGGAATTCGTCGTCGTGCCAGTCTTTGTCAACGCTGAGAAGGCCATCGAAATCATTCGCCTCTACGCGCCGGACGCCGAAACCATTTACTACGTCTACGTCATCGACGGGCTCAACCATCTCGTCGGCATTCTCTCGCTGCGTGAGGTCATCATTGCCGGGCCGGAAACCCTCATCGGCGACATCATGCGCCAAAACGTCACCAGCGTCAACGTCCGCGACGACCAGGAAGAGGTCGCCGACATCATGACCAAGTACAGCCTCCTGGCGTTGCCGGTTGTTGACGACGAGGACCACATTCTCGGCATCATCACCGTCGACGACATCGTCGACGTCATCCAGGACGAGGCCAGTGAGGACATCTACCGTATGGCCGGTACCACCGAGGCCGAATTGGATGAAAAGAGCAACGTCATCACCTCCTACACCTCGCGCCTGCCCTGGCTGGTCATCACCATCCTCGGGGGCTTTTGCTCAGGCACGGTCCTCGACCATTTCCAGCTGACCCTGAGCCAGATTGCGGCGCTTGTGGTCTTCATCCCGATGATCACCGGGATGAGCGGGAACGTTGGCACCCAATCGAGCACCGTCACCGTGCGCGGGCTCTCCACCGGGAGCATCAAGCCCAAGCTCGCCATCGGCACGATATTGCGTGAGACGCTCCTGGGCTTCTGTTTGGGGAGCACCGTCGGCGCCATCGTCTGTCTGGGCGCGAGCTTTTGGCAGCACAATATTGCCTTGGGCTTCACCGTCGGCATGGCCATGGTCGTCAACAATTCGATGGCTGCCACCCTTGGCACCTTGGTGCCATTGACCCTGGCGCGGCTCCACATCGACCCTGCCGTGGCGTCGACGGCCTTCATCACCATGACCATGGACATTCTCGGCCTTTTTAATTATTCAATGATTGCGATTCTGATTTTTCATTTATAGAAGGATGCGTCTCTATGAAGGAAAATAATTTAAAAACACTGGATTTTTTTGTGATATTTTTTGGCAGCGCCTGCTTGACGGTCTTCATCAAACGGGCGCTGTTGTCTATTGTGCCGGAGCTTTACGCCACGAGCACCGGTAACATTATCGGCAGCCTCTGGGTGCAGGATGGACTGTTTTTTCTCGGGGTGCTCTTATTTTTGCGCCTGCACGGCGAGCGCCTCTCCATCCTCGGCTGGCGGCTGCCAAAGAGCGCCACGACCGTTTTAGGAGCGGTTGCGAGCGGTGCGCTCTTATATTTGCTCATGAACATGACGGCGCTCGCCCTCAATCGGCTCTTGCCCCACGGCTTGGCGCAGCAGAGCGTCGCGAGCTACATGCAGGCAGGGGACGGCCTTGCGCAAAAGCTCGTCGTCTGGCTGACGATGGGCGTTCTGGCGCCGATTGTCGAGGAGACGCTCTTTCGTGGCTATCTCTACCAGAGCATCCGCAACTGGCTGCCGACCCTTCCGGCGATGTTCCTTGCAAGCCTCATTTTTGGTGCCACCCACATGGACGTGCAGCGCGCCATTCCCCTGGCCCTCGGCGGCTTCTGCCTCAACCTCATTGCCGAGCGTCAGCAATCGGTGCTCGTCAGCGCCATCAGCCACGCCACCTGGAACACCCTCATGATCATTGCGTATTACGTTGCGATTCAATAGCGGAGGAATCATCATGCAAATTCAATGTGAAATCACTGGCCTTTCCCATGACGGCGCCGGCGTTGGCCGCGTCGACGGAAAGGTCGTTTTTGTACCCGGCGCGCTTCCCGGCGAAACCGTCCTCATCACCCCCGGCCAGAGCAAGAAGGGCGTCACCCAGGCGAGCCTCGACGCCGTGCTTTCGCCAAGCGCCCAGCGCGTCACGCCGCCCTGCGCTCAGGCAGCTCGCTGCGGCGGTTGCGCTCTGCAAATTGCCGACGCTGCCCTCCAGGCCCAGCTCAAAACCGCCCAGGTGCGCGACGCCATGGCGCGCATTGCCAAGCTCAACGTCGACGTGCGCGAGATTCGCAGCATGGACGAACCCTGGCGCTATCGCAACAAGGGCATTTTTCACGCCGATTACGCCAGCGGCCGGACGCGCCTCGGCTTTTTTGAAAAGGGCAGCCACGAGCTCGTGCCTGCCGCCGACTGCCTGCTCTTTAGCACCCAGGTCAACGCCCTCGCCGCCTGGCTCGAGGACGCCATCACCGCCACCGGCACCAGCGGCGGCATTACCAAGGTCATGATCCGCGAAAGCCACGCCAATGGCGAAATGATGGTCGTTTTTGTCACGAGTGCGCAAAAATTTCGCCAGCAAACCCTTGTCGACCGCCTCCAATCGGAATGGCCGCAGGTCGTGAGCATCTGGCACAACGTCAACACCAACCCGCGCCTCATGCTCGGCCGCGCCTACACCCTCCTCGCTGGCAAATCCACCATTCGCGAAAGCCTCGGCGCGTGCCACTACGAGCTTTCGCCAGCGTCCTTTTTCCAGGTCAACACCGTTCAGGCTGAGGTCCTCTACCAATGCGGCAAAGATCTGCTGCCCGACCTCGCGCCCGACGCCACCATCCTTGACCTCTATTGTGGCATCGGCACCATCGGCAGCTTCATCGCCGCGCCGGGCCAGCGCCTCATCGGCGTCGACAGCGTCGGCCAAGCCATCGACGACGCCAAGCAAGCCGCTCGCGCCAATGTCCTCGCAAATGCCCACTTCTACACCGCCAAAGCCGAGCAGTGGCTGCCAAAATGGCTCGCCAAAGGCAACCACGCCGATCTCGCCATCATCGACCCACCCCGCAAAGGCTGCGACCACAAACTCCTCGACGCCCTCATCACCGCCCACATCCCCCACATCCTCTACATCAGCTGCAACCCAGCCACCCTCGCCAGAGACCTCACCCACCTCGCCCCCCACTACACAATCAGCCCCCTGCAGCCCGTCGACTTGTTTCCGCAGACGAGTCATACAGAAAGCGTCGTGGGATTGGAGCGGAAGGGATAAAAGAGCAAAATGATTAATCTACAAGAATAGAGCGTTGGATGTATTGACATAAAAATTGAAAGGGTTGAAAACATGGGAAATGAATTATTTAATAATATTCCTTGCAAAGTGGGAGAAATCTTGTCTGATGTCATGAATGGACGTATTGGTTTACCTGATCTTCAGCGTCCATTTGTATGGAATGATAGCAAGGTGAGAGATCTGCTCGATTCCATGCTAAAAGGCTACCCAATCGGTCATATCATGCTCTGGTCTTCTCCGGATGATTATGAAAATACAGGGTATATCGGAAAAAATGAAAAAGGTTATAAGCGTCCTGAGGATCTCGTCATTGATGGTCAACAACGACTAACAGCATTGTTAGCAGCCATGTATGGTGTTGTTATTAAGGACAAAAACTATAAGGAGAGGAAAATTCGTATATCTTTCAATCCCCTGACACGTGATTTTGCAGTATGGACACAAGCTTATGAACGTAATCCAGAATGGATTAGTGAAATTAGTAGCGTATTTACAGCAAATCAAGAGCATAGTGTATCAAAGCTTAGAAAAGCGTATATTAAATCGGTAAATTATAGTAGAGAAAAGAATGGAGAACTGATACTCACGGAAGACGAAGAGGATTTGATTGAAGAAAATATCAAAGACTTGCTTGATCTTGGAATATACGCGTTGCCTATCTTAAAAATCAATGCAAAAGCGGATGAAGAGGATGTTGCAGACATTTTTGTTCGCGTTAATTCTGGTGGTCAGAAACTAACAGAAAAGAACTTCATTGAAACCTTAATTGCTGTCTATGATAATGATGTTCATGATCAAATTAATCGTTTTTGTGCAGAATCCAGAGTCCCTGCAAATGGCACAGCCTATAATCAGATCCTTTCTGTAGATCCAGCACATCTTATTCGTATGGCTGTTGGTGTCGGATTTAGACGAGCAAGACTTCGTTATGCGTATATGCTGCTTCGTGGTAAAAATTTGAAAACAGGAGAAATTACGCAGAGCGTACGCGAGGACAATTTATCGATTTTTAAGGATTCGCTAAATGTTGTCACCAATCTCAACAATTGGCATGCATTTATGAATCTGTTTGCATCAGTGGGATATTTAAAAGGGAGCCACGTTGTATCATCAAATGCAGTGGTATTCAGCTATATTTTATATTTGATTGGAAAGTATGATTACAGAGTTCCGTCGCTGGACTTACAAAAAATTATTCGGAAATGGATTTTCATGTCTACAATTACGGGCTTTTATACGGGGTCTACAGAATCCGAGGTAGAAAAACAGTTTGCAGATTTAAGAGATGTGCATGATGCAGATGCATTTGTCGATTATTTGGATGTAGTTATCAAGAATAAATTTACGGATGACTATTTCTCATATTCATTGCCTTCCGAACTGAACAGCTCGTCTGCAACTTCACCAGCATGGTATGGATATATTGCCGCAATAAATGTTTTAGGTACGCCGATGCTATTTAGTACTGTACCGATGTCTCATTACTTTGTATTTGGTACAAGTGGCGATAAAAACGCTATTGATAAGCATCATATTTTTCCGAAACATTATCTCACGAAAAATGGGTATGATAATGACCGCGATCGGAATCAAATTGCGAATTTTACTTACCTGGATTATGCAACTAATATTGATATTTCTGATAAGCCTCCAATGGAGTATGTGAAAAAATATAGAGAAAAGCTAGGTGAAGAAGGCTATAAATTGGCCTGTACGCAAAATGCATTGCCTGAAAACTTTGAGCAGCTGGACTATCCGGAGTTTTTGCGACAACGTAGGGTCTTGATGGCAGAAATTGTGAAAAAGGCATATAAAGCATTGTGTCAATAATTATCGTAAATACAAGGAGTACTTGATATGATGTCTAGAGCTTTTCAGCTACGTGAAAAGCAAGCAAAACAGAACTAGGCAGGTGATTCCCGTGAAAATTCGTCCGTACAGACCGGCGGATCTTGAGGAGATGGTGGCGCTGTTTTGTGAGACGGTGCGCAGGGTGAATGCGAGGGATTATGCGCCGGCGCAGCTAGAGGCGTGGGCAAGCGGTGCCGATTTGGCGCGGTGGCGGTTGTCTTTGCAGGGGCATAGGTGCCTGGTGGCGCTTGATGGCGATGTGATTGTGGGTTTTGCGGATATGGACAGGCGCGGTTATTTGGGCCGGTTGTTTGTCCATGCGGATTTTCAGCGCCAGGGCATTGCCACGGCTCTTTGCCAGCAGCTCGAGCAGGCCGCGCCGGGCAGGATTTACACTCATGTCTCAATCACCGCAAGGCCCTTTTTTGAGAAACGCGGCTACATGATCGTGCGCAAACAGGAAGTGGTGCGCGCTGGCGTGACGCTGGAAAATTTTCTGATGGAAAAGTGCTGAAGGCTTGTCAGATTGCTGATGATACATGACAAAGCTGCTGCCGGGGACGTGTTAGGCGTCGGGGCAGTGGCTTTTTTAACGCGTGCATGGTTTTGGAGTCTGTGCAAGAGTTTTTTGGAACTGAAAAAGCGGCTGCAGAGGTTACGCTCTGCAGCCGCTTTTGGCATTTGTGGGAGAAAGCAGGGATGGGGTTAGGAGACGAGGGCTTCTTTTTCCGCTTCTTCCTCTTCAACACGCACGTCGTAGAGGATCTCGCCTTCTTTGATGGTGGTGAGGACGTGGATGTCCTTGAGGTCGTCGCTAGGCACGCTGAGGGGATTGGCGTCGAGGATGACGAGATCGGCGAGCTTGCCTGGGGCGAGGGTGCCTTTGCTGTCTTCTTCAAAATAGCTGTAGGCGGCGCCGGAGGTGATGGCTTTGAGGGCGTTCCAGACGTCGATGCGCTGGTCTTCGCCAAGGATGGCGCCATTTCTGGTGCGGCGATTGACGGCGGTCCAGACGGAATGGAAGAGGTCCGGCATGACAATCGGCGTGTCGGTGTGGAAGTTGACGGTGATGCCGCGATCCAGCGCGCCTTTGACAGGGCTGATGTGGGAGGCGCGACCGAGGCCCATGTTGTGGGTGTGCACGTCGCCCCAATAATTGACGTGGGCGACAAAGATCGAGGCGATCATGTCGAGGTCCGCCATCTTGTCGAGCTGGTCGTCGCGCGCCGTCTGGCAGTGGATCATCACCGGACGCAGATCGTGGTGGGCGTCGCCTTCGGGATAGCGGGTCATGGCGTTTTCGTAGGCGCGCAGGAATTGGTCGCCAGCGGCGTCGCCGTTGCAATGGGTGAGCACCTGCAAGCCCTCGTCGACGGCGATGTCGACATAGCGCTGCACCGCTGCGTCGGTGACCCAAGGATAGCCGTTGGTGCCGTCGGTGTAATCCTCGCTGAGCCACGCGGTTTTGCACTGAGGCGAGCCGTCGAGGACGATTTTGTAGCCGCCAATTTTGAAGCGGTCCACATAGTGGTTGACACAATCGCTGTTCTCGTGCACTGTTGCCACTGTTTCCTCCGGCGTTTCGCCCATGGTCAGGCATGGATAGCTGACGATGTCGCATTTGAGCAGGCCTTCGCGCGCGGCCTCGCGGCAGAGGTCGACGCTCTGGGCGTTGGAGGCGCCATCCTGGATGGTGAGGATGCCGTTTTTGATATAGAGCTCTTGGGCGCGCACGAGGTCGTCGACGGATTCTGCCGAGAAAATATTGCCCACATAAGGGAGGACGGCGTGCATCGCCATTTCTTCGAGCAAGCCGTTGGGTTCGCCTGTTTCGGGATCGCGGGCAATGACACCGCCGGGGATTTCCGGCGCATCCTTGTCAAAGCCGGCGATTTCCAAGAGCTTCGAATTGGCGACGGCCATGTGCATGCTCGTGTGCACCACCAGCACCGGAATATCGTCGCGCACCGCATCCAGCACCTGGCGATTCGGATGGTCGTGTTCAATGAGGAAGTTGTGGTCGTAGCCCATGCCCACGAGGACCTTGAAATCCTCGCTTGCGTGCGCCTTGAGATGTTCCTTCATCAGACGGGTGATGTCGTCAAAGCATTCGGCGCTCTGCAAGGGCACCGTCTTGAGGAAGGTCCCCGTCGCCGAAAAATGTCCGTGGCCGTCGATAAAGGCCGGCATCAGTGTGTTGCCTTCCAAATCAATCCACTGACAATCCTTCGTCAAATACTTCTGCGCGCCAAACTCGTCGCCAACATAAATGATGTGGCCATCCTTTTCGATGAGCATCTCAGCCACCGGCATCTCATCTTCCATCGTCACAATTGGACCATTATAGTACACCTTCATAGTGTAACACCTGCTTTCTCT
>JAUNGU010000122.1 GCA_030524315.1 Peptococcaceae bacterium | reverse complement strand
GCGAGCCGATTGGGGATGAGGACAATAAATATGTGACGGTGTTTATGATGAATGTTGCTTCTCAATATAAAATGTTTAGTATTACGACAAATCAGCATTTGGAATATACTGTCAAAAAATCATTTGCAACGATTGGATCCCATACAATATTCGTTGACTACCCTGGTAATGCGCGCCTCAATCCTGCACGCGGGGAAGCATCATTGACGATTACACCAGGTGTGCAGCAAGCACCGACGGTGGCCCCGGAAATCGCGGAAACACAGATGAATGCGGTGACTCTTAAGGAATTTTTCGATGGTCAATCTGTGATTGAGTATGGCTGTGCAGCAGAGGATACGGCGGTATCTGAGATTCTGTGGCAAAAATCGCCAATTTTTGGAAGCCTCGTACCGGGTACGACCTATCATTTTTATACGCGTAAGGCCGAGACTGCTTATCGCCATCCATCGCCAGCAAGTCCGGCGACGACCATCAAACTCCCGTCAGTTATCGAAACGACCAGCTTGCCCCAAGGGGTGTATGGAGAGGCATATGAAGCAGGTTTGGCTATAAAAGTTGAGGGGGATATTTCGTGGACGGTGCTAGAAGGTGCGCTTCCTCAGGGCTTGTCGATCAGGGAAAATGCCATCGTTGGCAGGCCGATGGAAACAGGCAGCTTTGAATTCACAGTGCAGGCAAAAAAAGATGCGCAGAATCTCGGCACACAATCTTTGTCCCTTGTAGTGACACGTGCGCAAGGGGATTTGCAGCTCGTTATCAAAAATGGCGATGAGGAAACCCAGCAATTTCATTATGGTGATGTCATCACGATTGAGGGTCAAGTGACGCCGTCGAGCAAGGCGCTCACGCGTTCATCTGCAAACAAGGAAGTGGCCCTATATTTCGGCGAGCAGCCGCTTGGTGAAGCGGTGCCAGTGGAGGATGGACACTTTTCGTTGTGTTATGATACTGCGACAAAACGATTGCCAATCGGAGAGTCACAAAGGCTGGCTGTACATTTCTCTGGTAATGACCAATATACAGGTGACGAGAAACCACTGACGGTGAGTTTGCTGCCACGGAAGCTCTCTGTTTCTTTGCAAGGGGATTTGTGTAAGCTTTATGATGGCAATTCTGCTGTATTATCGCCAGTGTTTGTCATTAACGGTATCCTGGACGGCGATGATATCGCTGTCAGCGGACGCGCGAATTATGAGGATGCCACAGCAGGGGCAAATAAATCCATTTCGCTATCGCTTGATTCAATAACTGGAAACGAGGAGCAGTGGTATGATGTTCAGCCTGATCAAACCCTAAGTGGACGCATAGAAAAGGCGAAAAGAGCGCTTACCATTACCGGTCTACCATCAGCGATTTATGCAGGTGATGAATTCTCGCTACAAACAGCTGGCGGATCAGAAGAAGGTGAGGTGCAGTGGCACGTGATAAATGGCCCTGCAAAGGTGAGTAATGAAGGCTGGGTGGAAGTAACAGGCAGTGGCGACATTAGCCTTCTCGCCGAGAAATTATCGGACAGTAATTACCATGATGCTCAAGCTGAGATTAATTTTGAGGCGCTTGCGCGTTCATCGGAGCCATCAGGCAATGACGATGCTTGGCTAGGGTATAGACCAGCGCTGAGTGAATCGCTTGGAGGAAAAGCGAGTGTGCAGCCCGCGCGTGCAAAATCTGGTCAGAGAGTGAAGATTCGTCCGCAGGTAGAAGCAGGATATGTTCTTGCAGATATTAGCGTCTATAACAAGGAAGGTGCATGCATCAGTCTGGTGAAAGAAAATGATGGCACATATAGCTTCATTCAGCCGAATGGGCGAGTGCGTATCGATATTCGTTATGAGCGGATAGAAATGTCAGTGCTTCAGGATGTATCAGAAAATGATTGGTTTTTTGCGCCCGTGCAATTTGTCTACGACCATGGGCTCATGACTGGAACGGCCGAAAATATTTTTTCACCGAATCTCACTATGAGCAGAGGCATGGTCGTTGCTGTGTTGCATCGCATGGCGGGTGAGCCGACAGCATTTTCAGCAAATTTTGAGGATGTGTCAGTGGATGCTTGGTATGCGGAAGCCGCCAGCTGGGCAGCAGAGGTGGGTGTCGTCTCGGGTGTCAACAGTACACATTTTTTGCCAAATGGTGAGATAAGCCGCGAGCAGCTGGCGGTGATGCTCTACAATTACGCATGTTATACAGGCTGCAACATTGCACCTAAAGATTCACTTACTGCCTATCACGATGCAGAAAGCATCAGCACTTGGGCGCAAGATGCCATGCAATGGGCTGTGGCCCAAGGCGTCATCAGAGGCACCGACACCTACACCCTTGCACCAAAGGCAAGTGCCACTCGTGCAGAAGTTGCGGCAATACTGATGCG
>JAUNGU010000121.1 GCA_030524315.1 Peptococcaceae bacterium | reverse complement strand
TCTGGCCATCGCCGAAACCTCCTACAAGCTCGTCGTCGCCAAGGGCAATGGCCTCGAGGCCTCCATGGGTGGCGCGCCGTCCTACGGCTTTTCGACGCTGCGCGAGGTCATCGATTTTCTCGAGCATCCCGAGCAGGAAGCACCGTTGCCTCAGCCGGATATTGACGCACTACTGGCTGCATCTGCAGACTTTGACGCAGATTTTTCGGAGATCAAGGGTCAGCCCGAGGCCAAGCGCGCCCTAGAAATTGCCGCGGCTGGCGGCCACAACGTCATCATGATTGGCTCGCCCGGCTCTGGGAAGACGATGCTCGCCCGCGCGCTGCCATCGATCATGCCACCACTGGCGGTGGAGGAATGCTTGGAATGCTCCAAGATCCATTCTGCCGCCGGAATGCTTTCGGCAGGGCGGCCGCTGGTGACGACGCGGCCCTTCCGCGCGCCACATCACACGGCCTCTCAGGCGAGCCTCATTGGCGGCGGCAAAAATCCTAGCCCTGGCGAAATCTCCCTGAGCCACAACGGCGTGCTTTTCATGGACGAATTTCCCGAGTATCAAAAAAACGTCCTCGAGGCCCTGCGCCAGCCCCTGGAGGATGGCCACGTCACCATCTCGCGCGTCAGTGGCCAGGTCACCTATCCGAGCAATTTTCTGCTCGTCGCCTCGATGAACCCTTGCCCGTGCGGCTATCTCAACGATCCCAAGCACGCCTGCACCTGCTCGGATGCGAGCATCAGCCGCTATCAGCGCAAAATCTCCGGCCCCCTCCTGGACCGCTTCGACATTCAGCTAGAGGTCATGCCGATTGCCTTTGGCGATCTCTACGACGAATCCACCAAGGAAGAATCCTCTGCCGACGTGCGTGCCCGCGTCACCGCTGCCCGTCGCATTCAGCTGGCGCGATTTGCAGGCAGCGGCATCTATTGCAACAGCAACATGCGCCAGGCCGATGTTAATAAATATTGCAGCCTCGATGCTGCGTCCAAAAAACTTCTCGAGCGCGCCTTTGAAAAGTTCGGCATCTCGGCCCGCGCCCACAACCGTATTCTCAAGTTGGCGCGCACCATCGCCGACCTGGACGGCAGTGACGCCATCGCCTCCAAGCACATTGCCGAGGCCATCCAGTATCGCGCCCTCGATAAGTCCCTCTGGAAATAACGAAAGGAGAATTTTCTCAAATGGATCCTAGAATTTCTCAGCTTGCCCACAATCTCATCAATTACTCAACCCGTCTGCAAAAGGGCGAGCGGCTCCTCATTGACGTCATCGGCAGCGACGCCTATCCCCTCGCCGAAGCCATCATCGAGGAAGCCTACGCTGCTGGCGGCTATCCTTACCTGCACATCGCCGAGCCCACGCTGAGCCGCGCCCTGCTCATGGGCGCAAGCGAAGCGCAGCTCTCCTTCAACGCCGAGCTCCTGCTCAAGCAGATGCAGGGCATGGATGCCTACATTGCCATCCGCGCCGGCGATAACATCTCTGAAAACAGCGACGTGCCAAAGGAAAACCTCGCGCTACAAAGCAAGATCTACGCCAAGGTCCTCGACGAGCGCGTCAACAACAGCAAATGGGTCGTCCTCCGCTATCCAAACGGCGCCATGGCTCAGCTCGCCAACAAAAGCACCCGCGCCTTCGAGGATTTCTATTTCAAGGTCTGCAACCTCGATTACAGCAAAATGAGCACCGCTATGGATGCCCTCGTCGCACGCATGAATGCCACCGACCAGGTGCACATTGTCGGCCCAGGCACCGACCTGCGCTTTTCCATCAAGGATATTCCCGCCATCAAATGTGCCGGAGAATACAACATCCCCGACGGCGAGGTCTACACCGCGCCTGTCAAAGATTCCGTCAATGGCACGATCACCTACAATACGCCGTCCCTCTACCAAGGCACCGTCTTCGAAAACGTCAGCCTCACCTTTAAGGACGGGAAAATCATCAAAGCCACCGGCAGCGACGAGGAAAAACTCAACGCCATCTTTGACACCGACGACGGCGCGCGCTATGTTGGCGAGCTCGGCATCGGCGTCAATCCATTCATCACCGATCCAATGAAGGACATCCTCTTCGATGAAAAAATCAGCGGCAGCATCCACTTCACCCCAGGCGCTTGCTACGAGGATGCGCCAAACGGCAACAGCTCCGCCATCCACTGGGACCTCGTCCTCATCCAAACAGAAGCCTACGGCGGCGGCGAAATCTATTTCGACGACGCACTCATCCGCAAAAACGGCCGCTTCGTCCCCGAAGAGCTCCAAGTCCTCAATCCGAAAAATCTGATCTAAGCACCACCATCACAGACAAAATAGCCACGACCAGCTGTAATTGGTCGTGGCTATTTTTGTATCCATTTGCTATTACTTTTCTGTCAATTGCACGTA
>JAUNGU010000033.1 GCA_030524315.1 Peptococcaceae bacterium | reverse complement strand
CCTCATCGGCGGTGATGGCATCAAGCCCACAGCCGAAGCTCACCAGCTGCACGAGGGAGAAATCCTCGTTGCGGTTGACGTATTTGGCGGCGTTGTAGAGGCGCGCGTGATAGGTCCACTGATTGAGCACGTGGGTATCCTGGTCGTCGTAGATGAAATCGAGCCCGTCCTCGCTGATGACCACCGAGTCAAAGGATTGAATCAAGCGGTCAATGCCGTGGTTGATTTCTGGATCGACGTGGTAAGGGCGTCCAGCGAGAATGATCACCTGCAAATTGTGCACGCGGGCATAATCGATGGCCTGCTTGGTGAAAGTTTTCTGCTTGGCGTAGTATGCTTCCTGCGCTGCATAGGCAGCGTCCACCGCCTTGCCAATGGTGCGTGAGGACACGCCGAGACGCTTGGCCCAATCTTTGGCGAGTTGCTTTTTGAGAAATTTTTTGTTGTGAATGCCGTAAAAGCCATAGGCAAAATTCTGGTCGTTGGTTTTTTGCACGTTGGCCTCGATGACCTGCGGATAATAGGCGACCACAGGACAGTTGTAATGGTTCTGGCTGATGTGCTCATCAAAATTATAGGTCAAGCATGGATAGAAAATAAAGTCGACCTTTTTGTTGAGCAGGTATTCAATATGGCCGTGGATTAGCTTGGCTGGATAGCACACTGTATCCGATGGGATCGTGTACTGCCCTTCCTGGAACAGCTTCTTTGAGCCAAACGGCGAGAGCATCGCCCGATAGCCCAGGTGATTCCAGAAGGCCACCCAGAACGGATACATTTCGTACATGTTGAGGCCCAGCGGCAGGCCGACGGTGCCATTTGGAAAATCGCCTTTGAGCTGTTCCTTTTTGAGATTGGTGATCAGCTGCTGCTTGTAGAGATAGGCGTTTGGCAGATCAAAGTTTTTCTTTTCCTTGTTGAGCGGGCGCTCACAACGGTTGCCGGCGATGAGCTCCTGGCCATTGCTGAAATGGTTGATGGTGAGCTCGCAGTGATTGCCGCAAAGCTGACAGGTGCGATTGTAGGTTTTGAAGGAAAATTCGCTGAGCTGGGCGGCGTTGAGACATTTGGTCTCGCCCTTGCTGTTGTTCTTGGCGTAGATGGCGCAGCCAAAGGCGCCCATGAGCCCGGCAATGGATGGGCGAATGACATTGCGGCCGATTTCCTTTTCAAAGGCGCGCAAAATCGCGTTGTTGTAGAAGGTTCCGCCCTGCACAACAATGCGTTTGCCGAGATCGTCGGCGTCGTTGGCACGGATGACCTTGTAGAGGGCGTTTTTCACGACGGAAATCGAGAGCCCCGCAGAAATATCCTCGACGCTCGCCCCCTCCTTCTGGGATTGCTTGACCGAGGAATTCATAAAGACGGTGCAGCGCGAGCCCAGATCCACGGGATGCTGAGAACGGATGCCGAGGTTGGCAAAGGTCTCGACGTCGTAGCCCATGGCGCTGGCAAAGGTCGAAATAAATGAGCCGCAGCCCGAGGAGCAAGCCTCGTTGAGGAAAATCGAATCGATGGTGCCATTTTTGATCTTGAAGCATTTCATATCCTGGCCGCCGATGTCGATGATGAAATCCACATCCGGCTGGAAATATTGGGCCGCTGTCAAATGGGCCATCGTTTCGACGAGACCATAATCCAACGAGAAGGCCGTCTTGATGAGCTCCTCGCCGTAGCCGGTGACGGCCGACGAGCAGAAATGAATGTCGGGATAATTTTTATAGAGAAATCCCAGGGTTTCCTTGATCATATTGATCGGCTGGCCGTTGTTGTTTTCGTAGCGGCTGTAGAGCAGCTCATTGTTTTTGCCGATGACGACGATTTTGACCGTCGTCGAGCCTGCATCAATGCCCAAATAGGCGTCACCCTTGTAATGGGCAATGTCCGCATATTGGACCGTGGATTTTGCGTGACGATCCATGAATTCGGTGTATTCGGCCTCGTTATTGAACAGAGGCTGGGTATTGGACGTTTGGCGAACCGTCGTTGTCGGTTCAGCGAAACGTTTTTCCAGGGCATCCAAGTCAAAGGTCAGCTCGTTTTTGCTGTAGAGAGCGGCCCCCATGGCCACATAATACTGGGCGTTGTCCGGGAAAATATAATCGTCCTCGCTCTTGAGCTTGAGGACGTTTTTGAAGGCCGTCTGTAGCGCTGAAAAGAAATTCAGCGGCCCGCCTAGGAAAATCACGCGTCCCTTGATTTCTCGCCCTTGCGCGAGCCCGCCGACGGTCTGATTGGCCACCGCATAAAAAATGCTCATGGCCACGTCTTCCTTGCGTGCGCCCTGATTGAGCAATGGCTGAATGTCTGATTTGGCAAAGACGCCGCAGCGCGAGGCGATGTTGTACACCGTTTCCGATTCGTTTGCGAGGGTGTTGAGGGTTTCCAGATCCACGTTGAGGAGCACCGCCATCTGATCGATGAAGGCCCCAGTGCCACCGGCGCAGGAACCGTTCATGCGCACCTCGGAGCCGCCGGTCAAAAAGAGAATCTTTGCATCCTCCCCGCCGAGCTCGATGGCCACGTCGACGTCGCTATTGAGCTCCTTGACAGCCATCTGAGACGCGACCACTTCCTGGATAAAAGGAATGTGATAGGCTTCCGACAAGCCGATCCCCGCCGAGCCAGTGATGGCAAAGCGAATATCCTTGTCGTCATTATCTGCCAGGGCTTTCTTGATGTCCTCAAGAAATTCCACGGCACACTCTTTTATATTTGAACGATGTCGTCTGTAATCCTTAAATAAAATGTGCTGTTCATCATCCAGCACCACGCATTTCATCGTCGTTGATCCAACGTCCAGACCAATTCGAATCACTCTTAAGCCCTCCTAAAAATAAAAGATGACTTATACTCTTGTCATTAGAAAAGAAAAAGTCCTGTTAATCATTATACAACAAAAAATCCCGTTTTGATAAGCAAAATCTCCATTTTGAACAGGGAATCCATGATTGTTTTGATATTTAGCAAAAATTATTTGGATGACTGTGGCTGTTATATTATTTTCTTGCGAAAAGGTGCCAATAAAACGCGAAGCAGACGCTGGTGAGCGTCCGCTTCGTTGTATTTAGCGCTTATTATTTTCGTTTGCCTTTGCGATTTTTGCGCATGCTCACACCCAGCACGCTCATGCCGCAGGCAGAGGCGGCCAGGAGCGCAAGCCAAAATCCCTGGTGACTTTCGTCGCCTGTTTCTGGTGAATCGCCAGGGGTTTTGTCATCGGCTGGCGGTGTGTCCTTGCCATCTGTTGGCGGATGTTTTTCATCCGGTGGTTGATTGTCGTCAGGTGGATTTTTGTCTGGCGGATTCTTATCGTCCGGATTGTCTGGCGTGTCGCCATCCTTGTGATTGTTGAAGGCGGCAAGCTGAGTTTGTCCGCCGGTGATTGTACCGGTGGTGCCGCTGGCGGTGAGGATGTAGCCCTCGTGATCGCCCTCTGTCACTGTGTAGCTCACGCCCACGGGAAGGCCGGTGGCGGTGCAGCTTTCGCCGTGCTTGAGGGAAATTTTGGCCACGCCCTTTGCAAAGGTCATGTTGCCATATTTGCCACTAATCGATGGCTCGCTCAGGGTGATCGTGAAGGTGAAGGCCTTCTTCTGATCCCCGCCTTTGCCGCTGACAGATTTTGACACGCTCAAATTGCCCTTCTGATCCTCAGGAATTGGCGGCTCCTCCTTGGTATTGGTGAAAGTTGCACTGGCGCCAGCCTTGGTGATGCTGCCGCTTTCTCCAACGACTGCGGTGGTGTAATTGTCTGTATTGGCCTCACGTTCAACGACGGTATAGCCGGTGCCCAGCGGCAGCTTGGAGGCCTTCTTCGTTTGGCCGTGACGCAGCGAGAATTCAGCCACGCCATCCTTGAAGGTCATCTCTCCGTACTTGCCGCTGATGGACGCATCGCTCAAGGTCACCGTGAAATGGAAATCCTTGTCCTGCTCGCCCTCTGCGCCGCCAACAATTTTCGTCACCTCGAGGGTCCCGGTTTTCTTGGACGGTGGTGGCGTCTCCTTGTCGTTGATGACGGTCACGGCTGCGGTTTTGCCATTTGCAATGGTGCCGCTCGGCGATTTTTCGTAGCTAACATCATGGCCATAGGCATTGGTTTCTTCCACCGTGTAGGTCACGCCCTCTGGCAGATTCTTGAGGACAATGCGCTGGCCGTGCGCGAGCGAAAAATGCACAGCACCGGCGGCGTCGGTGGTCAGGCGCGAGATTGCCTCGGCACCTTCCCCGCTCATGGTCACGGCAATGTTTTTGTTCGCGTAAGGCTTGCCATTCTTTTGGGTCAGGGTCACTGTGAATGGGAAACTGCCGCTCTTGTCGCCATCGCCAGTCACCTTCTTTTCGATGGCGAGGTGGCCGCGCTTGGATTCTGGCGGTGGGGTGTCCTTGTGGTTGGTGACAGTGAGACTGGCAGCCGTGCTGGTGCTAATGACGCCAGTTTGAGCGTCGCTATAGCTCACCTTGTGACCATAGGAATTGGTCTCCTCGACGCGGTAGCGCGCCCCTTCCGGCAAATCGGAAATCGTCACCCTCTGGCCGTGACGCAGCTCAAAGCTGAGGGTGCCATTTTTGTCACTCGTGAGCACGTTGGTGGCTGGCGCATTTTCACCGCTAAAGGTGCAGGCGAAGGTTTTATTGGCCAGATTCTTGCCGTCTTCGTCGGTGAGAATCACCGTGAATGGGAAGCCCCGGTCCTTGTCGCCGTCGCCGGTGACGCGTTTCTCAATGGTGAGGGCGCCTGTCTTTGGCGACGGTGGCGTGCCCTTGCTATTGACAAAGGCCGCGTGTGCCGTTTTGTCAGCGCTGATCGTGCCAGTGTCGCCAGTCGCTTCTGTCGTGTAGCCGCCCAGGTTGGCTTCATCCTCTGTGACGCTGTAGGTGGCGTCACTAGGCAAGCCCATAATTGTCAGCGACTCCTTGTGCTTCAACGTGATGCTGGCGATGCCCTGGCTGTTGAAGGTCACGACAACGCCGTCCTTGTCGGTATTGTACGTTTTGTCGGCAGCGCCGGAAACCTTCACCGTGAAGTGGAATTCTTGAGTTGGATCAATGGCAGCGCCGTCCTTGTGCTCGACGGTTTTGGAAATTTTGAGATTGCCGGTCTCATCCTCTGGCTCTGTCGGCTTGATGTTGCGCACAACGACCGTGGTGCTGCCGGTGAAAAGATGCGAGAGTTCCTTATTTCCCAGATCAATTTTACGCGCAAGGGTATGGTAGGGGTCGTTCACGTCAGAATGGGCCAGATAATTTTGCATGGCTGTGCCGTAGCCAACGCCCTCGTCGGTAATGAAGACTGGGAGAATCCCCTCATGGGTGCCGTATTGGAGCAGCGCCGTATCCAGCCCGTAGTGGACCTGGAGGCTGCTCGCGCCATTTTCTGCAAAGGAATGGTCGCCGCCTGTGAGAATGAGATCGCGCAGGGTCACGTTGACGCCATCGTCCATGGCGTAGCGTGTCATGGTGCCCAAGAGCTTGCCCAAGCCAGAGTAAACCTGGATGCCGTCGTTGGCCGCGAGGGCATCGGCGTAGATGCCCTCGTCTGTGATGTAGACGGGCACCCAGCCGTCATTGAGCTCGTAGCCATCCAAGGTCGAGGTTTCGTGCAGCCAATAGGAGGCTGTTGGCAAGCCAGCGTCGTTGCTGTCCTTGGCCAGGAGGTCAAATTTCACCTGACCCTCGGTGTTTTCAGCGGCCGTGCCAGAAAAAATCAAGCGGCCGTCCTTGTCGGTGCTGCCAGTGGCCACCGGTGTTTCCCCTTCAAAGGTGTCGTAGAGGCCGAAGGTCACGCCCTGCATCGGCTCGCCGTTTTCGTCAAGCTTTTGCACGGCGAGGGTGTTGAGGGTATTTGGAATGTAGATGTGCGAGCCGTAGAGTCGATTGAATTCGCCGAGATTGACCTGGGCAAATTGCCCGAGGAGCTTGTCGGCCACTGTGTCGATGGCGGCGTCGAGCCGCGCCTTGGAGGCTGTTTCACCCATTTCGCCACCGGCGGCTGCGTAGGCATCCTCCACGAGCGTGTCGAGATAAGAAAGCTTGGCGGCGTTCGTGGTATCGCCGAGGCCGTCAAAGACGCTGCCGTCAATGAAATAATAGCTCAGCGCCAGATCAGCGGTGGTATCATCGGCCGTCAGGTAATAGCGGTCAGGCGTCCCCGGCAGATCGTTGAGGGTGCCCTGGTAGCGGTCCTCTTCCTCTGACCAGCCCAGGGTCCAGGCTGGATAATTGCCAATGGCATCGTTGCTCAGCCAAATCTGATGCAGCGCCGCCTTGAGCAAGCGCTTGCGCATGAGCAGGGTGTCGTCAGTGCTGCCGTCTGGAAGGCTCGTGGCGTCGACGGCAAAGAAGCCCTCCATATTAGAGCCAGCCATCGGCCGCCAGGTGCTGTAATCCCCCTGCACATCGCCGGTGTTGATCAGCGGCACGGCGAGGATGATGCCTGCCTTGGACGCATCGGTGGAAATTTTCCCATCGCCAGCGGTTGGATTTTGATAGCGAAGATCGCCGACCTGATAAATTTTGGCGTTAAAGTTGCCGACAGCGCCAGTGTCCCAGGTATTTTCGACGTTCAAAATGCCAAATTCCGGATCATATTTGAGATGAATGTCACCGGTCCTGCGATAGCCGCTCGGACGGCTGGTTTCGTGCAAGAGATAATACTGTTGCCCCGATTCCTCGTAGAATTTCTCAAAATCGAAAGGAATCCCGTGCTCGTCGAGCATGGTCCAAGCGCCATTTTCTCCAGTGGTAAATTCTGCCAATGGATGGACGGCGTTATAGTTTTCGTCGGCGGTGTAGAGGTCAAAGCCAACACCGGCCATGGTCTTGTTGTCCTGGTCGACCTTGATCACATCGTCAGCAATCGGTGGCACCAGGTTGTAGCTCAGGCTCATATTGGATTGCTGGTTGCCGCGCTCGAGATAATAGAACTGCAGCTTGTGCTCGGTGCCGCTACGGAAGGTGCCGGCTTCACCACCATCGCCGTTCGTCTTGCGGAAATAGCGGTCGAGGTTGTCCTCGGTGATGGTATTGCCTTGGCTGTCGGTGATGCTGCCATTGTTTTGGCGGATGGCGTAGAGATACATCTCACGCAGCGAGGTGTCCTTAATCGCATTTTTGTCGCCATCGGCACTGTTGAGGGTGTAGTCGACCTTGCCCGTGGCAAAGTTGATGCTAAAGCCCATGGCGTCGTGAATCCCGCCCAAGTCGGCGATGAGCACGCCATCAATATACACCCAGACGTCATCGTCGCCCGAGAAAGAGAATGTCATCTCTTGCTTCTCGTCGCTCGTTGGCGAATCAATGAGGCCGCCGTCCGGCTGATAGAAATCCACGTCCATCGTCAGCCCAAAATAATGGCTGACCACTTCGTTGAGATAGCCACTTTGTAATTCTGAGCCGGATTTTTGCACGAGCTTGCCATCCTCTTCCTTGAGAAAATCGGCCACGGAATTGAAGGGGAAAAATTGCCCCTTTGCCCCATTGTAAGCGGTGGAACCGGCGGCATCGTAGAGCCAAAAGGCGTTGCTGTCGTGATCATACTCGGCAAAATTTTTGCTCGAATCGTAGTAGTAATAGCCCTCTGTATTACGTTGGAGAAGGCCTCTGGCATTTTTGTAGGACGCCTTCCCTGTCTGCTGGGTTTCGTCCGGATCAAAGAGATAGGCGAGGGACTCCTGGCCGCTGCCGACGGTGAGGCCATCAGGAATGAGGCTCTTTTGATAATTGGCTTTGTCTGGATCCAGCGTTTTGAAGGCGGCTTCCACCTGCTCGTCAGTCAGTGCAAGCTGCGGATAGCCGTCAGCGCCTAGCGTCGGTTGGACAATGCCTTGATAAGCCCCATTGCCGGGATTGACGTAGGTGTTGTAGCGTCCCGGTGTGTGCCCGGGATCGTTTCTCGCAGCTTCACCTCTGTCATTGTAGACGAAGCCATCGACACCGAAGCGCCAGTCATCGCTCTGGGTGATCCCGGCAAAGATAAAGGGATGGACGGTATTGCCGCTGCGGTTGATGCTGTTATCCCCCAAAAAATCCTGGCGCCACCAGTGGGCCGCGGTGGTGCCACGGTTGCCATTGTTTGCGCCGTTGCCCTTGAGGCCGGTGTTGTTATTGAGCGGCAGGGATTTGCTATCCACCGCGTCCTGTTCGTGCACCCAGTAGTCAAAAAGATTGATCGTCGCATTGCTCGGGCTGAGGCCCGCGACTGTGTGCTTCTGCACCCATTCCTCTGGCGTCACCACGCCGGAAACCATGCCGCCGCTGCGACCGGACGAGTCGCCATCCGTCGCATCTGTCGTCTGCGCAGGATGGCCCGCTGTGCCTTGCGTGTCCTCGGCGCTGGCGGCCAGCGGTGGCCAGATTCCAGAGCATAGCATGGCGAGTGCAAGCAGCAGCGCAAGAATTTTGTGTTGCCGTCGTCTATCGTTCATATTGTTCTCCTCCCTTTTTTCAAAGCAGCGTCGGCACCGCTTTGAAAAAGTTGATATCAGTTGGTACCGCACAGAGGCTGAGAGCTGCAGTCGGTCGCTCAAAAAAAGACAACCGTTTGATTGCGGTTGCCTTTTTCTGGGGTATTTTCTTGAAAGTTTTTGAGATTGAACGATAGAGCAGACTTTTTCGTTCGCTTTCGTTATACTAAAAGAATGTACAGCAAGGATGCTGAATCTGCTAAAGGTGGCGTTTTCTGTTAATGAGATATTGTTTCTTGAGGTGTTTTTTGCAGAACGAAAAAGTCTAGCTATTCAGGTATATTGCTGATTATTTTCCATGCACCCAGCGTAAAAATGTGTCCTGGGCAATGGAGAGCTGACGCGCCGCTTCTCGAGAGGAAATATTGTGGGCCTCCCACTCTTTTTTGAGCTGCCAAAATTGTGCAGGAATCGGCTTGCGCGGTCTGCCAAATTGTACGCCGCGCCGTTTTGCGGCGGCAATGCCTTCTCGCTGGCGCTGGAGAATATTTTCGCGCTCGGTTTGCGCCACGTAGGAGAGAATTTGTAACACGAGCTCAGCAATGAAGGTGCCTGTCAAATCTCCTGTTGATTTCCGCGTGTCCAACAGCGGCATGTCAAGGACGACAATGTCTGCCGATTTTTCCTTGGTGATTTTCCGCCATTGGTTCAAAATTTCTTCATAGTTTCTGCCCAAGCGATCGATGGATTTGATCACGATCACATCGCCACCTTTGAGTTTTTTCAAGAGCTTCTGATATTGTGGGCGATCAAAATTTTTCCCACTGAGCTTGTCCATGTAGATATATTTGGGCTCGACAGGGAAAGCCTCGAGGGCATCCATCTGGCGATCTTCATTCTGCTCTTTGGTGGATACGCGCACGTATCCGTAAACACGACTGTTCATAAAAACCTCCTAAAAATAAATCAAGATACAATATCTCACTGTCATTATAGCGGAGGCTGGTTGCAGTCGCTTCAAAAGAAAAGCACCGACGCATCATAACCATGTATTATGATGCGCCGGTGCTGTGTGTTATTTGGATTTTTTTTGATAGATGGCTGGGAAGAAAATGAAGGCGATGAGCGCCAGTGCAAAAATCATCCAGCCCACCAAGAGGGACGTGCCCATTGGTGCAAATTTGTCATAGTAGCCCTTGAGATAAACCACGATGATGATCAGTGGCAGCACAAAGGACATGTAGCCGTGAAGGTTCGCTGGGAAGTTGATCCCCTTGCCGCTGTTGACCTCGCTGATAAAGTTTGGCCAGCTCCAGCCTGTTTTTCTTGTGCAGAAGAGCACGAAGGCCAAGCTGCCAAGTGGCAAGAGATTGTTGGAGACGATGAAGTCCTCGAGATCCAAAACGGCGCTGCCTTCGCCCAGTGGCTGGAAGGTGGACCAGAGATTGTAGCCCAGCACGCAAGGCAGGCTCAGAATGGCAATCATAATGCCATTGAAGTAGGCGCTCTTCTTACGCTCCCAGCCAAGATTGTCGATGGTAAAGGAAATGATGTTTTCAAATACCGCGATGATCGTCGTCAGGGACGCAAAGCTCAGGAACAGGAAGAACAACGCGCCCCAGAATTGACCGCCAGGCATTTGCGCGAAGAGGTTTGGAATCGTCACGAAAATCAAGCTTGGGCCAGCGTCTGGCTCAATGTTGAAGGCAAAGCAGGCTGGGATGATGATGAAGCCCGACATAATCGCCACGAAGGTATCGAGGGCCGTGATGGTGATCGCTTCACCAGCGAGGCTGCGTTCCTTGCCAATGTAGCTCCCAAAAATGAGCATGGCACCAATACCAAGGGAGAGGGTAAAGAAGGCCTGGCTCATAGCCGCATAGATGACGTTGCCCATGCCGATTTCTGCCATGTGGCCAAAATCAGGCACCAGATAGAAACGAATCCCTGCGCCGGCGCCGTCCAGGGTGACGGAGCGAATCGCCAGTACCACAATCAACAGCAAGAGGGCCACCATCATAAACTTGCTGGCTTTTTCGACGCCGTTTTTGATCCCGGCGACGCACACCACCGTGCCGATGACGCAGGTCAAGAGGGTCCAGAAAATCATTGGGCCAGCGCCAGCGAGCATATCGCCAAAGGCACCTGCCACCTGATCAGGAGTGGCGCCGACGAAATCACCCTTGATTTGCTTGACGCAGTAAGCCATCATCCAACCGGTGACGGTGGTGTAGAACATCATCAAGAGATAGCATCCGATGATGGTAATGAATTTGAGCTGGTGCCACTGGGTGCCCTTTGGCTCAAGGACATTGAAGGCGCGGGCGGCACTCTTTTGGGATTTGCGCCCGATGGCCAATTCGCAGACCATGACCGGAATGCCCAAAATCAATAGGAAAAATAAATAAATCAAAATAAAGGACGCGCCGCCAAACTGGCCGCAGAGATATGGGAATTTCCAAACGTTCCCAATCCCGATGGCACATCCTGCCGAGACGAGGATGAATCCCAGTCTCGAGCTAAATCTCTCTCTTTGTTTTTCTGACATGTCTTCCTCCTTTTTCTTCTCAGAAATAACAAGCTATTTATTGAGCAAATTCATAATGATGCTCAACACAATACTAACAATGATACAACTAACGACCGGAAAATAAAAGCTGCCATGTGACCCTTTGACAAAAATATCGCCCGGCAAATGGCCCAGATGCAAAAATTTTCCAAGCACAAGAACGATCAGGCCGCAAAGCACCAGAAAAAGCCCGAGCATGATGAGGATCTTCCCCAGATTTGGTTCACCCATGGCCCACCTCAATCAATTTTCTTGCGAATGAGATCCATTGGCTCAACGGCAAATGGCAGTGGCATGTGGATGATCTGCTGAGCGTGGGGCGCGGCGTCAATGGCCAGGCCGTCCTCGTCGGTCATGGCGCTGATCTGGTGGTCATATTCGCGGTAGGTACGACCAAAGAATTGAATCGTGTCGCCGACAGCGATTTTGTTGCGCTGCTCAATGGTGACAATGCCTGTCTCCGCGTCGTAGTCTTTGACGATGCCGACGAAATCGTAGGGCTTGATGTAGCCGCCGGATGCGTGATTGACGGCGTTGTCCTCTGGTCGGCCAAAAAGAAAGCCTGTCGTGTACGGTCGGTGGCTGACCTTTTCGAGCTCATCGAGCCAATAGGTCATCTCCTCCTCTGCCACGCCGCCGTGCGCTGTCACCGCATCGATAACGGCACGATAGCAACGGATGACCGTCGAGACATAGTAGAGACTCTTCATGCGGCCCTCGATTTTTAGGCTTTGCACCGATTGCTCTCGCAAAAGCGCTGGCAAACGCTCGAGGGTGCAGAGATCGAAGGAGTTAAAAATGTAGGAACCGTGGGCGTCCTGCTCGATGGGATAATAGACGCCCGGACGCTTTTCCTCGACCAGTGCGTAATTCCAGCGGCAAGGCTGGGCGCATTCGCCGCGATTGGCATCGCGCCCTGTCATGTAATTGCTCATGAGGCAGCGGCCTGAGTAGGACATGCACATGGCGCCGTGGACGAAAATTTCCAGCTCCGTGTCGGTTTTGTCTGCGATGGTTTGGATTTCTTCGAGGGACAGCTCTCGCGCCAAAACGACGCGCTCGACATTTTTTTGCTTCTGCCAGAAGCGTACCCCCGCCCAGTTGACCACCGTCGCCTGGGTGCTGATGTGAATAGGAATCGTCACGCCCTTTTCCTGGATGAGATCATAAATGCCGGGGTCCGCCACAAGGAGGGCATCAGGCTGAATCTCCTCAAGAAAATCGAGGTATTCATCCAAGCCTGCCAGGTCCTCGTTGTGAGGGTACATGTTGAGGGTGACGTAGATTTTTTTGCTGAGGGAATGGGCATAAGCCACTGCTTCTCGCAGCTCCTCCTCGCTAAAATTTCCCGCAAAGGCGCGCAGGCCAAAGGCTTTGCCTGCGCAATACACGGCGTCAGCACCGTAATGAAAAGCAAATTTGAGCTTTTCTAAGTTGCCTGCCGGCGCCAACAATTCAAGTTCTGACATTAAAGCACCTCCTCTTTTTTGCTCAAAATTAATACCCCATCGTCAAAGGACAAAAGGGTATTGCTATAAAGCTTCTGCGTCTTGATGCCCTCCAAAAATGCTTTCATGCGCACAAAGGCGGTTTTCTGTCGGTGATTGGGATAGGCATCGGCAATGATCCAGCCGTTGAGAAAAATATTGTCAAAGACAATCATCCCGCCAGGCGCCAGCATCGGCGTCAAGCGATCGAGCAAATGCTGATACTGCCCCTTCGCTGCATCCAAAAACACAAAATCAAAGGCGCCGTGTTGTGCATGTAGCGATTCAAAAAATCCATCCTCGCGAAAATCGCCTTGGACAAAAACAAGACCATCGTCCAGCGCGCCCTCTCGAGCAAGAAATTCGCGCGCCCGCTCCTGCCGTTCACCGACCAGCTCCACCGTGACAAGGGTCGCATCGGAAGCCAAGGCCCGCTTCATATGCAAGGTCGAGACGCCATAGGCGGTGCCAAGCTCCAGCACCCGCTTGGGCTGTCTTGCGGTGACGAGGGTCTCTAGGAGATGGGCGACATTGGGCGACACGACAGAGACGTGATCGGCCGCTGCCTGCGCGTAAACGTCGTTGAGGAGCGGATCATTTTGCGCCGCGTGAAAGGCGTTGGTGTAAGCGTTCACAGTGCCAAAGGGCGTCTGCTCCAGCTGTTCGGCGTCGTGCATCCTTCCACCGCCTCAATTAAAGGAGAGGGTATCTTTGAGCTGAATGAGATAATCCACCATCGAGATGAGGGTCAGCGCCACCGCGATGTAGAGCAGAATCATCCCTACCAGATGCAGGCCAACGATCAAAAAGATGATGGCAAACATTTGCGAGATGGTCTTGAATTTGCCAAGCTTTCTCGCTGCCAAAATCACCCCGTGATCAGCGGCCAGCGCGCGCAGGCTTGTGACCAAGAGCTCACGGCCGATGATGATGATGACGGGCCAGCCTGGAATCGTGGCATCAATGGCCAAATAAATGAGCGCCGTCAGCACCAAGAGCTTATCGGCAAAGGGGTCCATGATTTTGCCAAAGTTGGACACGAGTTGCCATTTTCTCGCCAAATACCCATCGAGAAAATCGGTCAAGGATGCGGCAATAAAAATCACCGCCGCAATGTATTTTGCCCCAGCCATATCAGCCGTGAAAAAATACATAAACACCGGAATCAAAATCACACGCAGGGTTGTTAGCTGATTTGGAATGTTCATGATAAAAGACTCCCTATTAAATCATATTCGTGAAGGTCGGTAATTTCCACCTTAAGCAGGTCGCCCACCTCATAAGACGCCGGGTCCTCGCAAGGCACAATCACATACGGGTCAATGTCAGGCGCCTCGGCGTAGCTGCGGCAGAGCAGGAGATTGTTTTCGATTTCATCGACGAACACCTCGCGACGCTCGCCGAGCATCTTCTCGTGGCGCTCGTACATGATTTCAAATTGCAGGTCCATGAGATTTTGCGCCCGCGCCTCCTTGACGTCCTCGTCAATTTGATCGGGCATTTTTCCGGCCGGCGTATTGTCCTCCTGCGAATACGGGAAGACACCGACGCGGTCGAGGGTCGCCTCCTCAAGAAAATGCAGCAGCCTTTCGTATGCTTCCTCGCTTTCGCCAGGGAAGCCGACGATGAAGGTGGAACGAATGACAATGCCCGGCACACGGTCGCGCAGTTTTTTGACGAGGGCGAGAATGTCTGCCTGAGTGATCTGGCGATTCATCGCCTTGAGCACGCCGTCGTCGGCGTGTTGGAGGGGAATGTCGATGTACTTGCAGATTTTCTCCTCGCTGGCAATGGTGTCAATGAGGGCATCGTTGAAATTGTTTGGGTAGGCATAGAGCAAGCGCACCCATTTGAGATCCTCGATTTCGCAGAGGGCGTGCAAAAGCTTTGGCAGCGCCAGCTCGCCGTAGAGATCCTTGCCATAATAGGTGATGTCCTGGGCGATGACGATGAGCTCCTTGACGCCGCCTGCCACGAGCTGGCGCGCTTCGTCGAGAATATCCTCCAGCTTGCGGCTACGGTATGGCCCCTGCATTTCCGGAATGGCGCAGAAGGTGCAGCGATTGTTGCAGCCCTCTGCGATGGTCAGATAGGCATAATAGCCTGGCGTCGAGAGGACGCGCGTCGCTTCCTGCTTTTGCTCTGGCAGGTGCCAATCCACATCCACGTAGGATTTTTGCGGCTGCTTTTTTGCGTAGAGCTGGTCAATCTGCGAGAGAATGTCGTCATAGGACGTGCTGCCCAAGAGCAGATCCAATTCTGGCAGGGCCTCCTCCATTTCTGGCGCATATTTCTGCACCATGCAGCCGATGGCGATGAGAAAATCGCAGCTGCCCTTTTCCTTGTAATCATTCAGCGCAAGGATGGTATCAATGGTTTCCTGCTTGGCGGCTGTGATGAAGCCGCAGGTGTTAACCACAATGACGTCGGCCTGGGCAGGGTCGTCGGTCAGGGCATAATCGCTTTTTTCAACGAGGCCCATCATGTATTCGGAATAGACCGTGTTTTTTGCACAGCCAAGGGTGACAAAAGCTATTGATTTCTTATTCATTGTTCTCCTCTGCATTAAAATAGGCATCGCATTCATCTAAGCCAATGTTGATTTTGCGCGCCTTACTCCCTTCGTACGGACCAACAAAGCCGAGTCCTTCCAGCTCGTCAATGATGCGGGCCGCGCGGGTATAACCGATGCGGAAATGGCGCTGGAGCATAGAGATGCTGGCGTTGCCATTTTCGATAAAGAAGCGGCAGGCATCTCCCAAGAGCTTGTCGTGCTCGCCGCGATCGCCGCCGGCGTCGCCAAAATCATCGCCCACCATCAAGGACTCAATGCCTTGATCGATGGCCTGGTCAAAGACCGGCGCCGCTTGGCGCTTGACGTAGCTGATGATTTCTGCCACCTCGTCGTCGGTGACATAAACCCCCTGAATACGCACGGGCTTGGCCGCGCCACGCGGGAAGTAAAGCATGTCGCCATTGCCGAGGAGCTTTTCGGCGCCACCCATGTCGAGGATGGTGCGCGAATCGATCTGTGAGGACACGGCGAAGGCAATACGCGATGGAATGTTGGCCTTGATCAGGCCAGTGATAATATCCACCGATGGGCGCTGGGTGGCAATGACCAGATGAATCCCAGCGGCACGCGCCAGCTGCGCCAGACGGCAAATGGAATCCTCGACGTCGGCAGGTGCGACCATCATCAGGTCGGCCAATTCGTCGATGATGACGACGATTTGCGGCAAGAATTCAAAGAAGTGGGCATCCTCGCCGAGGGCTTCGGCCTTGATGAATTTGGCGTTGTAGGTGGATAAATCACGAGCGCCAGATTCGGCAAAGACATCATAGCGGCGCTCCATTTCCTTGACGACCCATTTTAGGGTGGCTGCTGCTTTTTTGCTGTCAGTCACCACCGGTGCCAGGAGATGGGGAATGTTTTTGTAATGAGAAAGCTCAACCTTCTTTGGGTCAATCATGATGAACTTGACCTCGTTTGGCTTGGCCTTGAAGAGAATGCTGGCAATGAGCGCATTCAAGCAGACGCTTTTCCCGGCCCCAGTGGCACCCGCGATGAGCAGATGGGGCATCTTCGCCAAATCGGCCACCATCGGATGACCGCTGATGTCCTTGCCGAGGGCAAAGGACAGCTTAGAATCGGCCTCCTTGAAGGTGTCACTGCCAATGATTTCCTTGAACTTGACAGTGCGCGGATGGGCATTTGGCACCTCGATGCCAACGGCGCTCTTGTTAGGAATTGGCGCCTCGATACGAATATCGCTAGAGGCCAGGCTCAGCGCCAGGTCATCGGCCAAGTTGACGATTTTCGTCACACGCACACCGGCCGCCGGTTTGAATTCGTATTGGGTGATGGTTGGGCCGACGTTGACATTGTTGATCTCACCCTTGACGCCAAAATCGCTCAAAGTGTCCTTGAGCACGCGCACGTTTTCGGTGATTTCGTCCTTGTTGGTCTGCACACGCTGCTCAACCTCATCCAGGAGGTCGTCGGTTGGCAGGTGGTAGTCGTCGCGCTTAAGGGTGATGGTCTTATCGCTGCGTGCCTGCTCGCCGGAAGACATGTAGTCCTCGACGCGATTGATGGCGTCGTCTTCGATGATTTCATCGTTGATGGACTTGAGATTTTCGATGAAGCCTTCGTTTTGGGCGCTGGCAACCTCGCTGAGCTCATTATTCACGTGGAAGCTTGGCTCTGCCTTTGCCAGCTTGGCGGGCGCCACTTCAGCTGACGTCTGCTTTTTGGCGCGCGGCTTCTTCTCCTTCTGCTGCTTGATGCTCGCCACATTTTCTCCGCCCTCACTTTGAGGCTTGAGCAAGAATTTCTTGGTCGAATCCTTCGCCTGAGAAGCCAGCGGCTGCACACCTGAGAAACCGCTGCGAATCCAGCCGAGAATGGCGCCGTTGCTGCAAATAAAAATCGCAATGATGATGACCGCCGCCAGCGCAATGATGGCACCGACCTTGGAAATGGAGCGAATCAGCACCAACGAAATCGCAGCACCGATGATACCGCCGCCGACGCCCTCAAGACCGCGCTCGATGCTCATGCTTGGATCAATGTTGATGTGGCGGAACGCCAAAAGCGCCACCACAATCACCAAGCTTGTGACGATGATGCGGTTGTTGATGTTGAGCTTCGGCACACAAAAACGGAGGCCAAAGAGAATAAAAATCAGCGGTACAAAATATTCGCACTGCCCTACGAGCACGCGAATATCATTGTAGAGAAAGGCGCCAATGAAGCCGAGCTCAGTGGAAATCTGCGAGTTGTGCACAGACGCCCCTTTGTGAATAATAAAGAAAAAATAGAGTGCCAGCGCAATCAGTACGATGCCAATAATAAGATTGACATAGGTTTTATCCAGCGAGGATTTTTTGCGCGTTTTTCTCGTTGTTTTTTTTCGCCTTGTTGCCATTAATGACCGTCTCCCCTTTCTTCATTCAGCCCAAGACACTGGTCCGCGTATTCTATCGTGCGCGCAAGCAGTGTCTCGTGATCCATTTCATCCACATGAAACCATTTGAGATTGGGATCTCTACGAAACCATGTGAGCTGTCTCTTTGCAAAGTGGCGGGTGTTTTTTTTGAGCAAGGAAACGGCTGCCTCGTAGGACAGCTCGCCTTGTAAGTACGCAATCATTTCCTTGTAGCCGATGGCTTTTAATGACTGCATCTCCTTATTATACCCTTGTTGTAATAGCTTCTCAACCTCTTCCAGCAAGCCATTTTCCAGCATGAGGTCGACGCGCCTGTTGATGCGCTCGTAGAGTTTGGCGCGATCCATCGTCAGTCCGATGAGGCAAAGTCTGTAAGGCGACTGGTAATTGGCCTTCATGTCAAAATTCTTGAGCTGGTCCTTGCCTTCGGTTTCGATGATTTCCAGGGCGCGGGCAATGCGAAAATGGTCCTTTTCGTGGATGACATCCTTGAGATCCGGCCGCAACGCTAGGAGCCTTTGATAAGAAGACGTGTCCTCGCCGCTTTTTAGCGCGTCAAAAAGCTTGTTGCGATAATCGTCGTTGCGCTCGCCAGTGAAGCTGTAATCATAGAGCAGGCCGTTGACATACAGGCCTGTGCCACCGACAAGCATGGGCACGTGTCCGCGCCCTGCTATTTCTTCGATGGCCGTTTGCGCACGGTTTTTGAAGCTCAGGGCGGTGCTCTCCTGGTCGGGATCGAGAATATCGATCATGTGATGGGGGATGCCTTGCGTCTCATCGGCGGTGATTTTTGCGGTGCCAATATCCATCCCGCGATACACCTGCATGGAATCGCCAGAAATGATTTCGCCGTCGTAATGCTGGGCGAGCTCAATGCTCAGCGCTGTTTTGCCGACGGCCGTCGGGCCGACGATGGCAATGAGTGGTAGTTGTTCCATTTTATCAAAAGGATCCTCTCTTAAAGAATAAATAGAGTTCATTCATGGAAATGTTCATGATGATTGGCCGTCCGTGCGGACAGGTATGAGCGTTGTCGAGGGCCGCCAGCTGTGCCAGAAGATATTGCACCTCAGAGCCGGTGAGCTTGTAATGAGCCTTGACTGCCGCCTTACACGACGCCATGATGATTTTTTCTTCGTTGACGGTCGAAAGCCCCACGAGCGGCGAGCCCTCAGAAAGATCATCGAGCATGTCCAAAAGCAGCGTCGGCAGATCGTTCTGTCCGCAAAGCACCGTCGGCACGGCACTGAGCTCAAATTGCAGCGGCGCCTTGCTCTCGATGGTGAAGCCCAGCTCGCGCAGGGTGAGAATGTGACGCACGAGCACCTCTTCCTGGATCGGGCTCAGCTTGATGGCAATAGGATGCAAGAGCGGCTGCTGGGTGATTTTTCTCGCGTCAAATTCCTTCATGAATTTTTCATAGAGAATACGCTCGTGCAGGGTGTGCTGATCGATGATGTAGAGATTGTCACGGTCCTGGGCGAGGATGAAGGTCTGATTGAGCTGGCCGATGTATTCGAGGTGGGACAAATCCTGCTGCTTGAGGCCGTCCGTTGGTGTTTGAACCGCTGGTCCTGCATCCGTGGCTTGCGGCATTTCGTCTTCTGCATCAAACACCAGTGGCACGACGTGTGCCGACGGCGTTGGCTGATAAGCCACTGCTGGCTCGGCAACGCCGACGCGGGAATCTGGCGCGGCAGTCATATCGTCGGTAGCGTCAATCTGTGGTGCCTCTTCCCTTTCGTAAGCAACTTCCTGCGGTTCAAAAGATAAGGTCTGCGGCTGAGCCGATGGCTCGACGGCTTTTGGCGCAGGCTTTTCGGTGTCTAGCGAAAATGGCACGTTGAGCCGCGAGAGCCAAAGCTCCTCTTTGATGTAGGTGGCCAGGGACGATTTCCATTCGTCAATATTTTTGAACTTGATGAGTTTCTTCGTTGGATGGATATTCACATCAATATTGAAGGCAGGCACCTCGAGCTTGAGCAAGCAGATCGGGAATCGCCCCTTGGGAATGAGCGTGTAGACGGCTTCATCAACGATGGCATCAAGCTCGCGGCTTTCGATGAGACGGCCGTTGACGAAATAGATCATGTCGTTGCGATTTTTCTTTGTTTCGGTGATCGGGAAAAACCACGCCTCCACCCTTTGCTTTTGGTAAAATTCGAAAGGTGTCAGGTGCATGACCTCGGCATGGGTAGACTCGCCGTAGACGTAACGAAAAACCTCAGCGCTGGTATTCAGCTGATTGGAAGAAAAAAGCAGCGTCTGGTTGTTGTAATAGGAAAAATTCACCGCTGGAAAACCCAGGGCAAATTTGCACACGAGGTCATAAATGAGAGCGCTTTCGTGGTTGTTGGTTTTGACGAATTTTTTGCGCGCAGGCACGTTGTAATAGAGATCCCGCACCTCAATGCATGAGCCTTTTCGCGGCGCCGCCACCGAGAGGGCTTCTTTGCCTGCCGCATCGCTGGTGAGCACCGTTGCAGGCTCGCTGTCTGAGCGTCCGCTGGTGATTTTGAGACGGCTGATGACGGCGATGGATGCCAGCGCTTCGCCGCGAAAGCCGAAGGTTTGCAAACGGTAGACGTCGTTAAAATTGCTGATCTTGCTCGTTGCATGGCGCTTAATGGCCAGCGGCAGATCGTCCTTGTAAAAGCCGTCGCCATCGTCGGTGATTTTGATGAGATCAATGCCACCGTTTTCAATTTCGATGCTGATATTGGTGGCGTGAGCGTCCAGGGCGTTTTCGATGAGCTCCTTGACCGCCGAAGACGGGCGCTCGATGACTTCGCCGGCAGCGATTTGATTGGCGACGCGATCGTCTAAGATATGAATGATGCCCATGAAAAACCTCCTTACAATTCAGATTTTGCCTTGTCCACGAGATCCATGAGGGTGTTGGCCATTTCTCTGAGGGTCATGTTGTCTACGTCGAGGGCGGCCAGATCGCCGACCCAAGCTGGCAAGGCTTGCGGTGCCTCTTGCGAAAATTGGTAGCCCGCCAAGGCCGGCGCGTCGCCCTCGCCTTTCTCAAGATCTGCGAGCACGTCCTCGGCCAGACGCAGCACCGTCTGGGGAATGCCCGCCTTTTTGGCGACGTGGATGCCGTAGCTTTTGCTGGCCGATCCCGGCACAATTTTGTGCAGGAAAATAATGGCGTGGGCATCCTCGTGAACGGCGACGGTGTAATTTTGGATGCCTGTCTCTGTCTCCAGGTCTGTGAGCTCGTGGTAGTGGGTCGCAAACAGGGTGCAGGCGTGGATTTTTTCGTTGATGTATTTGCTGATGGCGGTGGCCAGCGCCAAGCCGTCATAGGTGCTGGTGCCGCGCCCCACCTCATCGAGGATGATGAGGCTGTCAGCGCTGGCGTTGTTGAGGATGGTGGCGACCTCGTTCATTTCCACCATGAAGGTGCTCTTGCCGCCAGCCAAATGATCGCTGGCGCCAATGCGTGCAAAAACGCGATCAAAGACCTTCATGCGCGCCCGCGTCGCTGGCACAAAGCAGCCAATTTGCATGAGAATTGCCGCTAAAGCGACACTGCGGCAATAGGTGCTCTTTCCCGACATGTTCGGGCCGGTGATGATAATGAAGCGCTGATCGTCCTCGGAAAAATCCACGTCGTTTGGCGTAAATTCGCCGAGCTGATGCTGCATTTCGATGACGGGATGGCGCAGTCCTTCAATATGCATCGTGTTTTCGGCGATGACTGGCTGGCAATAATGATTCTCAACGGCCACCGTGGCAAAGGCCACAAAAATATCCACCGCAGAAAGAATGCGACTGGTAGAAAGCATGCGCTCGACGCTTTGCTGAAGGCATTCGATGATGTCCTTGTAGATGGCGGCCTCCAGCTCCTTGGCGCGCTCGGAGGCCGTGGTCAGCTTGCTTTCCATCTCCTTGAGCTCGTCGGTGATGTAGCGCTCGCTGTTAGCCAGGGTTTGCTTGCGTTGGTACCTGTCGGGCACCAATGCCTGATAGGATTTGGTCACGTCAAGGTAATAGCCGAACACCTTATTGTAGCCGATTTTGAGCTTCTTGATGCCCGTTTTTTCCTTCTCTTCCTCAAGGTATTTCTGGAGCCAGCCCTCGCCGTTGGTCACTAGCTCGTGGAGCTCGGCCAAATCGGCGTTGTAAGCGGGGCGAATGACGCCACCGTCGCGCACCAAATAGGATGGCTCGTCGAGAATGCTCTCATCGATGAGGGCCGTGACATCCTCTAAGAGATCAAAATCCGTCGCATAGCTTTGGAACAGCGGATTCTGGCATCGGCTCAACGCTTTGTGAATCTCAGGAAGCTGACGCAGAGAATTTTTCAACGACACCAGATCCCTTGGTGAGGCAGAGCCGCAGGAAATGCGCGAGGCAATGCGCTCAATGTCCTGAATGTCGCTCAGGAGGCTTCTTAATGTGTAGCGCAAGGCGTAGCTCGAAAAAAGCTCCGCAGTGGCATCGAGCCGCTTCTGAATCTGCCCACGGTCGGTGAGGGGTTCCTCGAGCCAGCGCCTGAGCAAACGGCTGCCTGATGAGGTCGAGGTTTTGTTGATGATGTCATAGAGGGATGTCTCGCCGTAAAAATTCAGCGTGGCCACCAGCTCCAGATTGTTTTTCGTAAACAGATCCAGCTGCATGGCGCTGCCTGTGTTGTAATACACAAGCTTTGAGATGTGCTTTGGCTCGATGCGCAGCATGTCCTGGATGTAGCCCAAGAGCACGGCGGCCGCGGTGATGGCGGCGCCTTCCTGGCTTGGATGATTGAAATTGAGCACCGACAAATCATTGACGTGAAAATGATCCATGATTTTTTCGGTGGCGTTCTTTTCTTTGAAGAGATACGAATTGT
>JAUNGU010000032.1 GCA_030524315.1 Peptococcaceae bacterium | reverse complement strand
AAACCGGAAGTCAGATGCAAACAATGATAAAAATTAGAGACAATTTTTGCCAAATTTTGCAGGGTTCTTGGATTATTTTACAAAAATACTACAAATATCGTGACATCCGGCGCAACAACGGCGAAAATTCGGCAATCTGCGATCAGTGCTTGGGCGTGTGGTTGATGCCTTCATTTTTTTGTTTCTCGGCTGTTAATTTTTCGATTTCGCCGGGAACGAGAATGGCTTCGCCGCTTTTGAAAAATTCGGCGCGCTCCTCGTCGGTCATTTTTTCCAGGCGACGCTGGCGTTCATAATAGCGCAGGAAAAAGACGCCCATCGCCACAAAGAGTATGCCGCAGCCAAAGGCCAGAATGCTTCTGCCCGAGACGGCAATCATCATCATCACCACAGCCACTGCAAAATCGATGATGGCTGTCGCGAGGTTGACGGTTTTGCTCCATTTGAATCCCATCTTGCACCCCCTCTATTTGTAAGACCTTCTCCATTCGTGGTATACTCATTGTATCACGAGCAACCGTGAATTGTCATCCGCCGTTGATGACCAGGAAAGGAGTCCTATGTATGGAATTTGAATATAAATGCGAAAGCCTCTGGAAGGGGCTCGATGACGACGCGCGCCAGGCGATTTTTGACTATGGCGAGCGCTACAAGGTCTTTTTGGACGCGAGCAAGACCGAGCGCGAATGCGCCCAGACGATTATCGAGGGCGCCAAGGAGAAGGGCTTTGTGGATTTTAATGACGTGATTGCCTCTGGCCAGATGCCGGCAGCGGGCACGAAAATTTTCTACAATCACAAAAACAAGGCCGTCGTCCTCATGGTCATGGGCGTGCATCCGCTCGAGGAGGGCATGCACATTGTCGGCAGCCACATTGACGCGCCGCGCTTGGATCTCAAGGGGCATCCCCTGTATGAAGATGGTGGGCTGGCGCTCCTCAAGACCCACTACTATGGCGGCATCAAAAAATACCAGTGGACCTGTCTGCCGCTGGCGCTGCACGGCGTCGTCTACACCGCCGACGGCACGCCTGTAAATGTGCGCCTGGGTGATGAGGACGGCGATCCTGTGCTCTTTATCAGCGACCTCCTGCCCCATTTGGGCAAGAAGCAAAACGAGAAAAAGCTCGCCGAGGCCATCACCGGCGAGCAGCTCAACGCCATCATCGGCCACATTCCGCTAGATGACGACGAAGAGAAGGAGCCGATCAAGGCGGCAATCCTGCGCGCCCTCCACGACAAGTACGGCTTTGTCGAGGAAGACCTGCTCCTGGCCGAGCTTGAGCTCGTGCCTGCGCAGAAGGCCGTCGACGTCGGCCTCGACCGCGGCCTCATTGCCGCCCACGGCCACGACGACCGCTCCTGCACCTATGCTGCCGTGGAAGCGTTGCTCAATATGGGCACCCCAGCCTACAGTGCCGTCGGTCTCTTTGTCGACAAGGAAGAAATCGGCTCCGTCGGCAACACGTCCATGAGCGCGCGCTATTTTGAAAACGTCCTCGCAGAGCTCTTTGCCCTGGCAGGCAAAGACACCGAGCTCCTCGTGCGCCGCACCTTGGCCCATAGCGCCGTCCTCAGTGCCGACGTCACCGCAGCCCTGGACCCAACCTTCCCAGAGGTCATGGACAGCCGCAACACCGCCTACATCGGCAAAGGCGTCTCCCTGTGCAAATTCACCGGCGCCCGCGGCAAAAGCGGCTCCAACGACGCCAACGCCGAATTTCTCGCCAAGCTGCGCGGCCTCTTTGCCAAACGCGGCGTGCCATGGCAGGCAGGCGAGCTCGGCCGTGTCGACGAAGGCGGCGGCGGCACCATCGCCTACATTCTCGCCGAACGCGGTGCCGAAGTCGTCGACTGCGGCGTGCCAATGCTCTCCATGCACGCCCCAATCGAACTCGCCAGCAAAGCCGACTGCTACTTCACCCACAAAGCCTACCAAGCCTTCCTCGAAGAAGCCCTGTAAAAACACACAAGCCCCGGAGAAATTCCGGGGCTTTTCTGCGCCGTGGGCAGAAATACGGTCACTTTCTTGACTAATCGGTCAAAAACATGGCATAATTGACCGAATCAATGAGGAGGTGGGCGAATGAGATCTTTTGATTATAGCAAGCTCCAAAACCAGCTATGGGATACAGAGATCTTGCAATACATTGCACAAATCAGCGAATACAAGGGTAAACAATCCCTTTACTTGCAACAGAAACCTGTGGTATTGGATCGTTTACTAGAAATTGCCAAGGTTCAAAGTACAGAAGCATCCAACAAAATCGAAGGCATTGTGACGACTAGCACGCGTGTACAACAGCTGTGTGAGGAGAAAACAACGCCGAGGAATCGTGATGAGCAAGAAATTGCCGGTTACCGAGATGCACTTGAGCTCATTCACGAGAATTACGAATACATCGACATAAAGCCTTCTTTTATTCTTCAGCTTCACCGCGAGCTTTATCGCTACGCTGGCTCCAGCTTTGGGGGCAAATTCAAAAACACGCCAAATGTTATTGCAGAAACCCGCGTAGACGGCACCCAAGTCGTTCGATTTCAGCCACTGGCACCCTATGAAACGCCGCAGGCAATCGAAATTATTTGCGAACAGTTCAATCATGCCATCGATACTTGCAGCGTAGACCCTTTGATCTTGATCCCGATTTTCATCAACGATTTTCTCTGTATCCATCCTTTTAACGATGGCAACGGCAGAATGTCCCGTCTACTGACCACCCTTCTTCTCTATCGTTGTGGGTTTGTTGTTGGCAGATACATCAGTCTCGAAAAGAAAATCGAAAAGAATAAAGCCCAATATTACGATGTGCTCAGGCAAAGCGGCATCGGCTGGCATGAAGAAAATAACGATCCGACGCCATTCGTTAAGTACCTGCTTGGTATGATTCTCGCTTCTTACCGCGATTTTGAGGAGCGCATCTATTTAGTAGACGAAAAAGTCCCCGCCATCGAATTGGTGCGCCACGCCATTGACCTGAAAATTGGTAAATTTACTAAAAGCGAAATCATGGAATTGGTGCCTTCTCTTGGCAAAACGTCCGTACAAACGGCCCTACGAGCGCTCGTAGAAAATGACTATATCGAAAAACACGGACAAGGGAAAGCCACTTTCTACGTCAAAAAATAAAATAGCCTGCCACATGACCAAATATAGAGGGAGATCATGTAACAGACGATATCGTTAATATACAAAATCAAAAAATCATATTTGATGATTACCGTCAACCGATTTGATGATTTGCGGCGAGCTTTTCTAATATTGACGGATAATAAACGGCCGTGATATAGTAGAATAAAGTTAGAATAACATCAGAATAAAGACACGAAAGGAGGATCGCTATGGCCATCAATATTCGTCCATCGGCAAGTATACGACAGAACTACAATGAAATTGCGGCCTTGTGTCGAGAGACGGAGGCGCCGGTTTTTTTGACAAAAAACGGTGAAGGCGATCTGGTTGTTATGGATATCGACACCTACAACAAGCGAGAATCGATGCTGAAATTGCGCGAGGAGCTGCTGCTTGTTGAGGATATGCGGGCAAATGGCAGCGCGGGATATTCCATCGATGAGGTGGAAAATATGCTGCATAAAACGATAGAAAGTGTGGGGCGCGATGGAAAGTCTAAAGAGGTATAAGGTCGTCATCGCTGAGCGTGCTGCACAGCTGTTGGATTATCACGCGGCCTTTCTCGCGAATGTGAGTGAATCAGCAGCGAGGCAATTTGTAAAAGCCTTCAAAGAGGCCGCGCAATCCCTTGAGCTATTTCCGGAACGCGGCCCATGGCTGTACGATGATTATATGCCAAAAAGCAAATATCGAACCTTGGTCTTTGCAAAGCGATTTGTGTTGGTGTATCAGATAAAAGACAGTACGGTTTTTGTTGATGCTGTCGTAGACTGTCGTCAAGATTATCAATGGTTGCTATAGAAAATAGGGTCGCAGAATTGTCCTGATGCGTCAGATTGTAAAAAACCAAATTTGGTCTGTATTGCGCCGCCCCGAGGATTTTCCGCTGGAGGAAATTCTCGGGGCGATTTTTTTTTGCGCTGAGCACTGCTGGGTGATTTTTTCCTACCCGCTTCACGGGTCTCAATTGAAGAAATTTCTATCAGAAAATTGTTTTATTGGGGTATCCTCTTGATAATATAAATAAAACCTACTACAATATATCATATATTCCTAGAGAGATAGTATGATAAAATTGCATATATAGAATGGAGAGGATTTATGATGTCTACATCCCTATTACAAATCAATCAGATTCACGCGAATATTGAGGATAAGGAAATTTTGCACGGTGTGAGCCTGGAAATGAATCCAGGCGAGACGCATGTGCTGATGGGGCCAAATGGCGCCGGGAAGTCGACCTTGGGTCATGTGCTCATGGGCAATCCTCGCTATACGGTGACGGGCGGCAACATTGTCTTTGGCGGCAAGGACATTACCAAGGAATCAACCGACAAGCGCGCCAAGGAGGGACTGTTCCTGTCCTTCCAGGAGCCTTTGGAGGTGCCGGGGCTGTCGCTGGAGAATTTCTTGCGCAATGCGCTGCGTCAGCAATCGGAGAATCCGATCAAGATTTGGGCCTTCCACAAGGAGCTCAAAAAGGCGCTGGGTGTTCTGCAAATGGATGAATCCTACGCAGAGCGCAGTCTGAACGTGGGCTTTTCCGGCGGCGAGAAAAAGAAGGCGGAGATTTTGCAGCTGATGCTGCTCAAGCCTCGTCTGGCGATTCTCGACGAGACCGACTCGGGGCTGGACGTTGACGCGGTGCGTCTCGTTTCCCAGGGTGTGGAAGAATACCAGAAAAAGCAAAACGGCGCCCTCCTGATCATCACCCACTCGACGCGCATTCTCGAATCCCTGCATGTGGATTACACCCACATTATGGCGAACGGCCAGATCATTGCCACGGGCGACGGCTCCCTGGTGGATCGCATCAACGCCGAGGGCTATGAGTCCATCGTTGAGGCCGCTGCAAAGGGGGCGATGAAATGAGTGAGAAGGGCTATTTAGAGGATTTTGACACAGGCTTCTACGATTTTCGCAACGACGAAAAGGACGCCTACAAGGTCGACGAGGGGCTGACACCGGCCATCGTCGAGCAGATTTCTAAGGAAAAGAACGACCCTGTGTGGATGCAGCAATTCCGCTTAGAATCGCTGCAGATTTACAACCAGATGAAGGTGCCCAACTGGGGCCCGGACATTAGCGGGCTGAACATGGACGAGATTGTCACCTATGTGCGCCCAAAGACGAAGATGAGCGCCAAGTGGTCGGAGGTGCCGGAGGACATCAAGGACACCTTTGAGCGCCTGGGGATTCCAAAGGCGGAGCGCGAGTCGCTGGCAGGCGTCGGCGCCCAGTACGACTCGGAGCTTGTCTATCACAATGTGCGCGAGGAGGTCGCCGCCCAGGGCGTCGTCTACACGGACCTGGAAAGCGCCATGCACGGCGATTTTGCGAAGATGATTCGCGACCACTTCATGAAGCTCATCACCCCACGCGACCACAAATTTGCGGCGCTGCACGGGGCGGTCTGGTCCGGCGGGTCCTTTGTCTATGTGCCACCGGGTGTGTCGGTGGAGATTCCGCTACAATCCTACTTCCGTCTCAACGCGCCGGGGGCCGGGCAATTTGAACACACGCTGATCATCGTCGATGAGGGCGCGGATTTGCACTTCATCGAGGGCTGCTCGGCGCCAAAATACAACGTTGCCAATTTGCACGCCGGGGCTGTCGAGCTCTTTGTCGGCAAAAACGCCCACCTGCGCTATTCGACCATCGAAAACTGGTCGAAAAATATGTACAACCTCAACACCAAGCGCGCCTTGGTCGAGGAGGGCGGCACGATTGAGTGGGTCAGCGGCTCCTTTGGCTCCCATGTCTCCTACCTCTATCCAATGAGCATTCTCAAGGGGCGCGGGGCGCATATGGAATTTACAGGCATCACCTTTGCCGGCAAGGGGCAAAACCTCGACACCGGCGCCAAGGTCGTGCACAGCGCGCCGGACACGTCCTCTTATATCAACACCAAGTCCATCTCCAAGGATGGCGGCATCAGCACCTTCCGCTCGAGCGTCGTCATTGGCGCCGAGGCCAAGGGCAGCCGCGCGTCGGTGGCTTGCCACTCGCTGATGCTCGACGATATTTCTCGCTCGGACACGATTCCTGCCATCGATGTGCGCACACCGGATGCGGATGTGGGCCACGAGGCCAAAATTGGCCGCATCAGCGATGACGCCGTGTTCTACTTGATGAGCCGCGGCATCAGCGAAGAAGAAGCCCGCGCCATGATTGTCAACGGCTTTGCGGACAACGTCTCCAAGGAGCTGCCACTGGAATACGCCGTTGAAATGAACAACCTGATTCGCCTGGAAATGACAGGCGCTCGGGAGTAAGGAGGCAAGCCATGAATAACGAACAAACTCTTAGCATCAATCGCCTGCCTGCTCCGACCTGGAATTGGCTGGGCATGAACGAACGCCGCATTGACCCGATCAGCATCGACAGGGCTTTGACCCTGCAGCCGGCTGCCAGCGGCGACATTGCCGCAGAAAATGGCCCCGCGCCAGCAGACTGGGCGCAGATTGCCACGGGCATGGGCGCAGACGTCGATGCCCTGACGGCTGCGGCCGATGCGGGCGTCTATCAATTTTCGACGGCTGCTGGCGCCGAGGGCGCGGCGCTCGTGCATCTCGACTATGCAAGCGGCAATTTTGCCAATCGCATCTATCTGCACGCTGCCGAAAACAGCGTCCTCAAGCTCACCGTCGTCCTCGCCAGCGCCCGTGACGCCAAGGGCGTGGCAGCCCTCCAGGTCAAGGCCAAGGCTGAGCGCGGCGCGCGCATCCGTCTGACAACGGTACAGCTCCTGGCTGGCGGCTTCACCTGCTTCAACGACTACGGCGCCACCCTGGCAGATGACGCCAAGGCCGAGCTTGTGCGCGTTGAGCTCGGCGCCGGGCATCTCTACACCGGTGGCGAAGCAGCGCTCGCTGGCGAAAAGAGCGATTTTCAGGCGAGCATCGGCTATCTCGGCGGCGCTGGCGAAGTCCTCGATATGAACTACACCGCCCGCCATCTCGCCAAGAAAACCAATTCCCTCATGACCGCTGCCGGTGTCCTCGCCGACGGGTCCTCCAAGCTCTTCCGCGGCACCATCGATTTTCCACACGGCTGCCCCGGCTCCAAGGGCGAGGAGCGCGAGGAGGTCCTGCTCCTCGGCGATGACCTCGTCAACCAGACGATTCCGCTGATTCTCTGCGCCGAAGAGGACGTCGAGGGCGACCATGGTGCCACCATCGGCAAGCTCGACGACGCCATGCTCTTCTACCTCGCCAGCCGCGGCATTCCTGCCGCCGAGGCTGAGCGCATCATGGCCCGCGCCCGTCTGGAGACGGTCTGCGCCCTGGTCGAAGAGGAAGGCGTCCGCGAGGAAATCAACACCTATTTGCAAGGCAAGGAGGATGCGTGATGAAAAATTTCAAAGCAGATTTTCCAATTTTTAGCCAGACCGACGCCGTCTATCTCGACAACGCCGCCACCGCCCAGCGCCCACAACAGGTGCTGGATGCGGCAGAGGCCTTCTACCAGCGCCACAACGCCAATCCTCTGCGCGGCCTCTATGCCCTGGGCATGGAAGCCACCGAGGATTACGAGGCAGCCCGCGCCCGCGTGGCCAGCTTCATCAATGCGCCAAGCGCCAACAACATCATCTTTACCCGCAACGCCACCGAAAGCATCAACCTTGTGGCCTACAGCTATGCCCTGAACAACCTCTGCGCAGACGACGACATCCTCGTCACCATCGACGCCCACCACAGCAACATTCTGCCATGGCAGATGGTCTCCCGCCAGACTGGCGCCAAGCTCGTCTATCTCGAGATCCAGCCCGACGGCAGCTATGCGCCGGAGGCGGTCGACGCCGCCATCAGCCCGCGCACCAAGCTCGCGGCGCTGACGCAGATTTCTAACGTCACCGGTCGCCTCCATGACGTGGCAGCCATCGCTCGCCGCGTCCATGCAGTAGGCGGTGTCGTCCTTGTGGATGCGGCCCAGAGCGCGCCCCACATGCCGGTGGACGTGCAGGCGCTGGATTGCGACTTTCTCGCCTTCAGCGGCCACAAGCTGCTCTCGCCAATGGGCATCGGCGCCCTCTATGGCAAGGCGAATTTGCTCGAAGCCATGCCGCCATTTCTCACCGGCGGCGAGATGATCGATTCGGTCAGCAAATTTGACGCCGTCTACGCGCCGGTGCCTCACAAATTCGAGGCCGGTACCGTCAACGGCGGTGGCGCCGTCGCCCTGCACGCCGCCATCGACTATCTCGAAGGCATCGACTGGGAGACGATCACCAGCCGCGAGGACGCCCTCACCGAAGAGTGTCTCGCCGGTATGAAGGCGATTCCGCACGTGCACATTCTCGGCGCTGAGGACGCCGCCGATCACCACGGCATCCTCAGCTTCACCATCGACGACGTCCATCCCCACGACGTGGCGTCCATCCTCGATGCCGACGGCATCTGCGTGCGCGCCGGTCACCATTGCGCGCTGCCGCTGTTGACAAGCCTGGGCATTCCGTCGACGGCGCGCGCCAGCCTCGCCTTTTACAACGATGAGGAAGACATCACGCGCTTCCTCGCCAGTCTCAAAACCATCAGGGGGAAAATGGGCTATGGAGAATAAAACCTTTTACAACGAGCTCCTCATCGAGCACAATCAACACCCACTGCACAAGCACAAGCTCGACGACGCCAACCTTGTTCTCGAGGGCGTCAACCCAAGCTGCGGCGATGACATCATCCTCCAGCTCAAGGTCGAAGACGACACCGTCGTCGACGGCGCCTTCGAAGGCAGCGGCTGCGCCATTTCGCAGGCCTCCTGCGACATCATGCTCGACATGATCATCGGCATGCACAAGGACGACGCCCTGCACGCCGCCGACACCTTCCTGCGCATGATCAAGGGCGAGGCCACAGAGGAAGAAATCGACAGCCTCGAGGAAGCCAGCGTCCTTGCCGACATCTCCCACATGCCATCCCGCGTCAAATGCGCCGTCCTCGGCTGGCACACCATGAGCGAGATGCTCGAAGGGAAGAAAAGCGAATAAAATAAACGAGACAGCCCGCGCGGCTGTCTTTTTTTGCGCGCCAACACAAACAACACAGAAATCCCCTTGCGGATTTTACGCTGATTGCGTATACTAACTGTTGCTGTAAAATATTGGAGGTGGCTATAGATGGCGCAAAATTTGACGAAGGGCAGCCCTTTTCGCACGCTTTTGATTTTTTCGCTGCCGGTGATCGCTGGGAATTTGTTCCAGCTCTTTTACACCTTGGCAGACACGGTGATTGTCGGCCAGACGCTGGGGGCGGACGCCCTGGCGGCAGTGGGCGCGACGGGGACGATTGTCGCCTTTGTGCTCTGCTTTGTGCAGGGGATCACCGGGGGCTTTGGCATCTGTCTGGGGCATCAGTTTGGCCGCGCCAGCGCATCCGGCATGCGCCACAGCATTGCCGCATCGACGGCGCTGTGCATCATTTTTTCTGTGGCGATGACGGCGCTGTGCTTTGCCCTCTCCAATTCGATTCTCGACTGGCTCAACACGCCAGCGAGCATTTACGACATGGCCTACGATTACATGGTGGCGATTTTTCTCGGCACCGGGGCGACGGTCTTTTACAATATGATCTCAAACCTCCTGCGCGCCTTGGGCGACAGCCGCACGCCGCTGGTGTATCTCGTGTTTTCCTCGCTCCTCAATATCGTCCTCGACCTCGCCTTCATCCTCATTCTCCACATGGGCGTCGCCGGTGCGGCCTGGGCGACGGTCCTCGCTCAGCTCCTGTCGGCTGTGCTCTGCACCCTCTCGGGCCTGCGCAAATTTGAGGTGCTGCGCATCCGCCGCAGTGATTTTCGCCTGCCGCGGGGGACAATTGCCACGCATTTGCGCATCGGCTTTCCCATGGGCTTTCAGATGAGCGTCATGTGCATCGGGCTATTGGCCATGCAGAGCGCCGTCAACGCCCTGGGGCCTGCGGCCATCGCCGGTTACACCGCCGCCACCAAAGTCGACCAGATTTCCGTCCTCGTGGACACAGCCTTTTCCATTGCCATCTCCAACTACGTGGCGCAAAATTATGGCGCGCGCCTGGCGGGCCGCATCCGCGCCGGGGTCAAGGCGTCGCTCATTCAGACGAGCATCGCCAATATTTTCATGTGCGCCCTGATCCTCCTCTGCCGCGAACTCGTCGTGCCCCTTTTCGTGAGCAACCCGTCGGCAGAAATCCGCCTCTACGCCAGCCAATATCTCCTCAGCGTTGCGCCCTTCTATTTGCTCCTCGGCGTCCTCGTCATCTACCGCGCCAGCGTCCAGAGCATGGGCAACTCGTTGGCGCCCTTCCTCGCCTGCATCATGGAGCTCATCTGCCGCATCTCGGCCACCTTCATCCTCGCCCACTTCATCGGCTACGTCGGCGTCTGTCTCGCCACACCGCTGGCCTGGATCGGCGCCTGCCTCGTCCTCGTGCCCATGTACATACACACCATCCGCCGCGTCAGCGCCGACTGCAACACCCGCTAATCTCCCACCACCGCCCAACGCGAGGCGGTGGTTTTTTTGATTGATTTTCTCCAGAAGGTATCATCTGCCGATACTTTCTGGCGAAAATCCGGCATTTCAGCGCAAAAAACAGGAAGCCGCCGGGGAGACGCTTCCTGTTTTTTGCGTATGGACTTTTTACATGCCGCCAAAGAGCAGCATCGACAGCGGATAGCCGATGAAGGTGTAGGCGAGCCAGGCGATGAGGCACATTGGCAGGGCGCAGGTTTCGATTTCCTTGAAGGAGATTTTGTCCTTCATGGCGTGGAGCATGGCGCAATATGGCGATGCGGCCGGTGTGACCAAGGCCACAAAGACCATCATGCCGATGCTCATGCAGACAGCCATCATTGGCACGTTTGGATACATATCCTGGAAAGCCAGAGCGATTGGGATGATGATGGTCGCCATGCCGGCGTTGTTGGCAAAGTTGGTGGTGATCAAGGAGAAAAGCAGGAGAATGCCGACAAAGACAAAGTCTGGCTTGTTGCCCAAAAGTGGCGTCAATACCTGCACGATGAAATCCTTGAGCCCGGTTTGCTCGGTGGCCACGGCGTTGCACACGTAGACGGCGGCAGCGACAAGGAAGATGATGTCCCAGGACATGGAGCGCTTGGCGACTTCCTTGAAATTGAGCATCGGCTGGCCTTCAAAGCGCAGCACCATGAGCACGACAATGCACATGGCGAGGATGCCGTTGGTGCCGTAGGCGTTGAGAATGGCTGTCAGGCCCCAGGTCTTTGGCATGAAGCTTGGCGCCAACAGGAGCACAATAAAGGCCACGCAAGCGGCGAGCATCGCCTTTTGCTGAATGTTCATCGGTGGCAATGGTTCCTTGTTGAACTGCTCTGGGCTGACGTTTTTCATTTTGCTGACGTCTGGACGCAGCACAAATTTCACGAACAACACAAAGAGCACGAGCAAAAGCGTCGACATGATGACGTTGAGGGCAATGTAGGCCGGATAATTGACGGCAATCGAGGTGGCATTGGTGAAGGCCCCGGTGACAACCAGCGCTGCACCCTTGAAGGGGAACATTGGCTGGCCGAGGGTGGCTGCCAGATAGATGCCAAAAATCGACGCCCAATAAATTTTGTCCTTGCGCGCAATGCCAAATTCGGCCATCGATTCAAACATCAGCGGCCAGAGAATCAAGAGCGAGGCAATGGCAATCGTAAAGCCGGAAATAAAATAAGAGCAGAAAAAGACGATAAAGAGAAAGACGTATGGGCGTCCGGTGATGATTTTGCGGGTCAGGAAAAACCTGGCCAGATATTTTGTACAGCCCACGTGCTCGACGGCACCAAAGAGCACCATCCCGAGCATGACGGTGATGACCGTGTCGCTGCCGATGGCATTGAGAAAGACGGCCTTGAGGGCGGCATAGCCGGTGACCTCTTCACCAAGGAAGCCCGAATACAGGCTGAACAAGACCAAGCCCAAAATACTTGGCCAAATGCTGTCGAGGGTCGACCAGAGATAGACCATCCCAATGAGAATCCCAGCCACCCACATGCCTGTTTCTGTGATGGGCTCAAATGGCCCCAGCTGTGGGAAGCCGATCATAAATGCCAGGCCGATGATGGCATGGACCCAATACATTGGGCTGGTTTTCGCAACTTTTTTCGCTTCAGTACTCATTTTTTTCACCTCATTGTTCAAATTGTCTGACGAAAAAGAATAAATTAATTTTATGCGTTTTGTCGATTTTTTTCATTAACATATGTTACTATGAATATTAAAGCGTCACAAATTTGCATTCTTTTTTTCAAACACATCGGGAGGAGAGACGATGAAACTTATTGAGATGCCAGGTGTGCGTTTCACCAAAATGAAGAAGGGCACCATTTTTATCAAGCAGGGCGAGACTGCGGATCACATTTTTTATCTGACGAGCGGCTATTTTTATCGCATCATGACCACCGTCAAGGGCGAGGAGGTCATCTACAGCGTCAAAAGCGCCAGCGAGGAAATGGCAAAATGCCTGATCGGCGTCTTTTCCCTATACGGCGGCGATTCCTCGCGCAGCCACCAGGGGCGGCCGTCGACGACGGATTTTGTAGCGATGACCGATTGCGAGGGCTACCTCATTCCCAGAGCGGCCTTCTTCCAATACATTGAGGGCGACGCGCTGCTCGCCAATCGCCTCCTCGATGCCATGGTCGACGAATACACGCGTCTCCTGCGCACCTACCAATCCCACCAGGAGCAGGGCGTGGCCAATCGCCTCTGCCAATTTCTGCTGGAATATTCGACGCCAAACGCGGATAATACCACGCGCCAGGTCGGCGTCAAAAATGTCGAGCTCGCAGGATTTTTGGGCGTGCATCGGGTGACGGTGGCGCGCATCATCAAATCCCTCAAGGAGGAGGGCATCCTCGCTCGCACTGGCAATACGCTCACGGTGATTGACGTCGCGCGGCTGGAGGATTACGCCAACGGCGACCATCTGGAGTACCACTAAAAATAGTCAAAATATTTTCATTGATTAACATAGGCTATCATTTTTTCGACGTCAGCCGTGCTATACTCACCTCATCAGATTATTTTATTCTTTCGATTGAAATTTTTAGGAGGAAATCATCATGGGAACACCAAGCGTTTATCCTACAGGAACCACCATCTATGATCCAGAAAAAGCCTGGAGCGGCTACACCCTCTTGCCAGCCTCTGGCATCGGCGCCATTCTCATCGACATGAATGGCAACGTCGTCAAGGTGTGGAAGGATTTTCAGGGCTTTCCAAATAAATTGCTCAAGGGTGGCTACTGCCTCGGCAGCCTCGGCCGTCGCGATGCAGAATACGGCTATCAGGACATGTCCGACCTGACCCAGGTGGACTGGGACGGCAAGGTGGTCTGGTCCTTTAACAAGAAGGAAGAATGCCAGGATGGCGACAAAAAATATTGGCTCGCCCGTCAGCACCACGATTATCAGCGCGAAGGCAATCCTGTCGGCTACTATGTGCCGGGCATGGAATGCAAAACCGACAGCGGCAACACCCTGATTCTTTGCCACGAGGACCTCTACAACAAGCGCATTTCTGACAAGCGCCTCCTAGACGACTGCTTCATCGAAATCGACTGGGAAGGCAACATTGTCTGGAAGTGGAACATTAACGAGCATTTCAGAGAATTGGATTTCTCCGAGCAGGAAAAAGCCATCCTCTTCCGCAATCCAAACTACCACACCAACGGCGACGGCCAGTGCGACTGGATGCACATCAACTCCATGAGCGTCCTCGGCCCTAACAAGTGGTACGATGCCGGCGACGAACGCTTCCATCCGGACAACATCATCTGGGATGCGCGCGAATCCAACATCATGGGCATCACCGACAAGAAAACCGGCAAAATCGTTTGGCAAATCGGGCCAGACTTCACCAAGACCAAGGAGCTGCGCGCCATCCGCCAGATCATCGGTCAGCACCACTGCCACATGATTCCAAAGGGGCTGCCTGGCGAAGGCAACATCCTCATCTTTGACAACGGCGGTTGGGCCGGCTACGGCTATCCGGGCCGCACCACCAAGGATGGCACCAAGGCCGATCTGCGCGACCACTCGAGAATCCTCGAAATTGATCCAGTGACCCTCAAGGTGGTCTGGGAATTTACCGCCGCTCACTGGCTGAGCATGTCCTCCATCGTCGCCAAGAGCCAGTTCTACAGCCCGCTGATCAGCTCTGCCCAGCGTCTGCCAAACGGCAACACCCTGATCACCGAAGGCTGCGGCTGCCGCCTCTTTGAAGTGACGCCAGAAAAGGAAACCGTTTGGGAATTCATCTCCCCATTCGAAATGGATTCTCCACGCATCTATCGCGCCTACCGTTATCCATACGATTACGTGCCACAGGTTGAAAAGCCTGAGGAAGTGCCTGTCGCGCGCCTCAACAACTACCAGTTCCGCGTGCCTGGCGCCGCCGATGCCCACATCGACAACGTCGTCTCCATCGAAGGCACCTGGGGCTACGAAGGCAAAATGGACGCCTGCGTCACCGACGACCAATTCTAAAACAACCCTTCCATCCACCGTCTCACGCGAGGCGGTGGTTTTTTTGCGCCCTTCTAGGACGAAAAGCCGTTTTAGCAGGACGAACGGTTCTGCGGGGGATAATCTGGCGTGATATAATGGTAGAAACGCGAGAATATTTCTACACTCAAAGGGGGGACGGATGATGAAGCGGGTATTGGCTTTTGTTGTGGTGGTTTGTGCGGGGACGTTGGGCGCGATGTATGCCATGGGTCCCGAGGAGACGAGGGATCTGCTGCCTTTTGAGTTGGTCGAGGAGGGCTTTGGTGCAGTGCGTCAGCGGATGGGGGCGGATGATGCGGATGCTGCGCAGAAAAGGGCCGCTGCCGAGAAGGCGGCGGCAGAGAAGGATGCGTCGTCGGTGAAAGAAGCGTCATCTGCTGCGGACGAGGATGCGACAGCTGGGAAGGACGCATCTGCGAAAGAGGCGGCCGAAGCGCCCGCGGCACCGGCGTCGCGGATAGACGCGCTGGCGGCGGTGGTGGATGATTTTCTCAGCCAGCAGGGCGAGGTCTGGAGCGTGTATGTGCGGGATCTGGCGACGGGCGAGGCGCTCAACCGCTACGATCAGCCGATGGAGGCGGCGAGTCTGATCAAGCTCTTTGTCATGGAGAGCGCCTACGCCCACCGTGACGAGCTAATCCGCTACGACAGCGCCTACACAGGCGATGCCCAAGCGAGCGCGGCGCGGCTGGACATGCTCCTTGCGGCGATGGTGAGCGACTCGGACAACGAAGCCTTCAACACCCTGGTGCGCATGCACAGCCCGTCGCGGGATTTCAAGGAGGGGGCGCGCGCCATTAATGCCTATCTGCCCTATGCCGAGACGGTCGTCAACCACTCCCTCCTGCCGTCGGAGACAAAGATCACCGGCATCTCTAACGATGTCAACCAGACGAGCGTTGCCGACTGCGGCGCGCTCCTTGCGGCGATTGCTGACAGCCGCTGCGTCTCTGCCGAGGCGTCTGCGGCAATGCGCGCCCTCCTCGCTGCCCAAAGCTGGCGCGACAAAATCCCGGCGGGGCTCCCCGAGGGCACCCTCTGCGCCAACAAAACCGGCGAAAACGACAAAGTCCAGCACGACGTCGCCATCATTAGCGGCCCGGATCGTGACTACATCCTCTGCGTCATGGTTGAAAACGCCGACGCCTCTGCATCCGGCGCCATCGCCGAGCTCTCATCACGCGTCTACAGCGCCCTGGAAACGGCTCAATAGCAAAATAAACCGTCGTCTCAATTTAGCATGCCCTCAGAGAGTAGATACTCGAAATAACAAAAATCGAGACTACGATATGGGGAGTTTTATTATGGGACGAAAAGGTAAATTAACATGGCAAGAGCGCCTTGCAACTGTCATGGCTTATCTCAATGGAGAAGGTTCGTACAAATCCATCGCCACAGAGTATGGCATTGAACAAACAACATTAAGAAGATATGTTGCACATTACCGCGCTTATGGCGCAGAGGGAATACGTCCTTTGGTAACCAACATGCATTACTCACTGGAGCTTAAATGTCAGACTGTAGAGGCCTATCTTCACGGTGAGGGTAGTTTGAGAGAGATCTGCGTCAAATTTAATATTAGCGATGACAGTGTGTTACGCAGCTGGATTAAACAGTATAATGGTCATAATGATTTTCGGTCGCGTAATAGCCATAGGAGTGAGATCAATATGACCAAAGCTAGAACAACAACCCTGGAATAACGCATTGAAATAGTGGCCTACTGTCTTGAACATGATAAGGACTACGGCGCAACCATTGCCAAGTATGGCGTTAGTTACCAGCAGATTTATAGCTGGGTGCGCAAATATGAAGCCAAAGGTGTGGACGGTCTTGTAGACCGTCGCGGCAAAGCAAAGCCTGAAGCAGAGATGATAGAGGTTGACCGTCTGAAAGCAAGAATCCGCATTCTAGATGCAGAAAATAGAAGCCTGCAGTTTAAAGGACGATATTAGAAAAAAATTGAAGGAAATCGAAAGGAGGCGAGACTGAGCGTATTTCAACCCTCGACAAAGCCATTGAACAGCATCCTGACGCCCGACCACTATTTCACAGTGATCGCGGTTTCCAATACACCAGCAAAGCATTTCAGGCAAAGCTACAAAAACAAGGCATGATACAAAGCATGTCCAGAGCAGGCAAATGCATTGACAATGGACCCACGGAAGGGTTCTGGAGCAACCTGAAGACAGAAATGTATTATCTACACACCTTTGATGATTATGAAAGCCTCGTCCAAGCTGTTGAGAAATACATTCATTTCTACAATTACAGAAGGCGACAGAAAAAGCTGGACAATCTGCCACCAATGAAATATGCGCAAAGAAAAGCAGGAACCTTCATCTAAGGAAGATTCCTGCAAAAAGATTTTTGTTATTTAAGTTCTCTACTTGACTGGGAGCAGTCCGGCCAAGGTAACGCGGGTTTTTTGTTGCAGTTCGTTCGGGATTACTTTCTTTTCCCTCGCGATCCTTTGTCAATAAAACAAGCGTCGCGCTGGGTGTCAGGGCGACGCTTGTTGGTTGAGACGCTCATTGCTGGTCTATTTGTATTCCGCATGACCAGTAGCGGGCAAACTTGAATGCCGGGCGATTTATATTCTGCATACCCGGTAGCAGGCAAACGGCGAGAGGTCTCTGCCTCGCTGGGGATAGTGTAACATATTTTTGCTGTACCTAGCAAGATCACGGGATGATTTTGGAAGGCTTGGCTTTGTATGTCTTGAATTATTGGTTGGACTTTGGTAAAATGAATATAGATAATAGGTGCTACCTGGTAAATGTCTGGGCTGGCCCTCATAGCATTTGGTCGAAAATAACCGCACACTTTTCCGGAGGGGCGGTTATTTTTTGTTTGCTATATGTACATACATATGATACAATGTTGTTGACAAAGAATAAAGGGTTGTGGATATCTTTCTCACAACACAAAAAGAGGCCCCAGAACCTGCCGGCAAGCATCGGTTTCTGGGGCTTTTTGGTTGCAGCTTTTAGCTGTCCTTTTTGTCGTCTAGCGCAGTGCGCAGCCATGCACTGATGAGATCAGCAATGACGGTTGTCGCGACGCCGAGGACAAAAGAAATAAAGGATTGTGACAACATCTCTCTCACCTCCTTCCTTGTTGTGATGTGAATCACAGCTTGGAAGAAGCTGCAACATGGTTATTATAGCATAGGATCTATATGCACACAAGTGAATAGACAAGCACAGCCTCTGCGGGCTGTGCTTTTTGTGTGCGCGAGCCTGCGGGTTGCAATAAAAAACGCACCCCGGGTGGGGTGCGTTTGTGAGTGTTCGGTTTTGTTAGCCGACTCTCAGAAATGCTTGAGTTGCCTCAATTATTTCTGGAAGACAACGCTAGCGGTGGTACCGGTAGCCTGGTCATAGAGAGCGGTTACGTTGAAGCCGAGGGCTTCACCAACGAAACGAACTGGTACGTAGGTACGATCGCTAACGATTTCTGGAGCAACGTCCATGGTCTTGTCAGCGCCGTCTACAGTGTAGTCGGTCTTGTCAACGGTCATTACGACAACCTTGTTGCCGAGGGTAACGGTGACAGTTCTGTCGGTGCCGTTCCAGTCTACCTTAGCACCAAAAGCTTCGGTCAGGGAGCGGATTGGTACATAGGTGCGGCTGTTCTTGACATAAGGAGCAGCGTCGCCCTTAACAACTTCATTGTTAACTACCATGTCGGAAGAACCGATGGTCATAACAACAGACTTGTCAGCTTCAACAGCTTCTTCGCCGAAGGTGTACTTCAGGGTCTTAGCATAGATATTGTTACCATGCTTAACAGCTACAACGATGTCAGCAGTGGTTTCCTTGTCAGAGGACAGAGTCAGGGTAGCAACACCATTGGTTACAGTTTCACCAGTGCTTACAGTTACGTTAGCATCTGCATCGCTCTGGTCTGCAACATAAGCATAAGCGGTAGCGCTAGTTACGCTGGTCTGCACATCGCCGTTTTCATCAACAACAGATACCTTTACATCGTTGCTGTTGTTAACTTCACCAGCTTCTTTGTTGAAAGCGAGGGTGTAAGCAACATCTTCACTCTGAACTACAGTCAGTTCTTTTTCAACATACTTCTTAAGGTTGCCATCATAGACTTTTACAGTGATGGTAGAACCGATATATTTTTCACTATCAGTACTATCACCGGCAGCAACGGTAAAGATCAATTCACCATCTGCATTCTTAGTAACGGTAGCAGCCTTACCATCAACGCCGAGTTGCAGATCTGTGGTATCAGCAGCGAAAGTAACACCATTTTCGTCTACATATTTAGCAACAACATCTACAGCATCGCTACCTGCTACTACTTGATCGTCGACATCAGAATCATTCTGGGTTACTTCGAGTTCAAGGCCTACAGGATCCCCTGGTTCAGCAACAGTGAAGTTTGCAGTTGCATTTTCACCGCTCAGAAGGGAAACAGTTACAGCATATTCACCTTCAACGAGTTTGTTTTCAGAACCATCCTTCAGCTGGAGGGTGTAAACTTGAGCAACTGGATCATAAAACAGAGTCAAGTCTTCAGCCTTCAAGTTAGATTTTTTTGGCTTGGAATCAACACTCAGATAAGCATCATGAGCTTCACCATCTACACCAGCAAGGGTAGCAGCTGGTTCTACGCCAGTAAGATCCTTGGACATTACATTACCCTTGGTATCTTTGATTTCGAACTGAACAGCATTCTTCAAGCTACCTTTATTGGTGGTCTTATCACCGTATGGAAGCACGCCTGCAGCAAGAACTGCTTTGTCATTAACAGTGGTGTTAATGGTTTGTGCATCTGCATCCTCAGCATCTTTACTTACTTGAACCTTAACAGTGATATCATCGCTCTTCAGAGTGATGGTATAGGTCCCAGTCTTTTTGAGTTTGTAGGTGAAGTCTGCCTTACCAGTTCTATCGGTAGTTACTTCACTATCAGAAAGAACAACATTGCTGCTGGTAGAAGAAACAGCAAAAGTCTTGTTTCTCAGAACATCGTTATCGCTATTTTTAGCAGTCAAAGCAATCGTTGCTTCAGCAACACCGTTTGCACGGCTTACAGAAGAAGTGAAAACGGCAGTGCCATTTCTCTTCACATTCTTTACTGGGTTAGTACCTTCTTGAAGGTCAACATTATTGATAGTGGTGTTACCTTCTACGGTAACCTTAACGCTACCAAGAACGTTTACAGCAGCATTGGTACTGGTAGGAGCAGTTTGACCTGCATATACAGTGTATTCACCAGCACGAGTGAAATACAAATCAGTGGTAGCAGAAGCTGCAGTAAGGGTATAGACATTTGTATCATTATCTACAGCAGCTTGATTACTATTCAGTTTCAAAGCACTGGAAATATTATTATTTGCATCTACAGCCCAAACTTTCACATCTTTCAAACTATCTGGAATAGCTGGTTGTTCACTACCATCAAGTTCTACAATTTTAGTAGTTACTTTGTGAGCATCGGTGATATCGCCAGTAGTCCATACATCTACATCAGCTTCTTTGACTTCTTTGCCGTCAGCAACTGCAGTGAAGTAAGATGTATCCCACTTTGCAGGTTCTGCCGCGAAAGCAGCAGCTGGAACCAGGGTCAATACGAACATTGCCATGGTGATCAGCGCTACAATCTTCTTAGAGATCTTATTCAATTAGATTCCCTCCCATATTTTGTTTGCGAAAATTTGCCGGTTCGCTGTCCGGCGCTGGGGTTTGGCTGCCCAGCTCAGGGTGTGACATGTGAGACTCGCCTCTCACGGTCACTGCATCCACAACCGCATCATTTGCGGTGCTGCCGGCGTTGTCGATCGCGCCGGGCTTGAGTTATGCTGTGGCCTAACTCCTCCTTTCGATGATTTGGCTATGGATCATACACTTGGTTTCTCGCCGCTGCTTGTCGAGGGCGGCGGCGGTTGCGCTCAGCGGGCGCAGGGCGCGCCATGGCTGATTGCTCATTCAGTATACAATAAGTTTGCGTCCTTTTCAAGGGCAATACCGCGCGGGATGGGCAATTGACGTTATTTTGTTATTCTTTTCCTTCTATATATTTGGCGGTGTTGGTGAGGGTGCCGATGCCTTCGATGGTGATGCTGACGGTGTCGCCTGCGTGGAGGGGGCCGACGCCTGCGGGGGTGCCGGTGTAGATGACGTCGCCGGGCTGGAGGGTGGTGAAGCTAGAGATGTGAGCGATGAGGCTGGCGACGGGGAAGATCATCTGGCTGGTGTTGCCCTGTTGGCGGAGCTCGCCGTTTACTGTGGTGGTGACGTGCAGCTGCTGGGGGTCGGGGATGTCTGTGGCAATGATGGGGCCGAGGGGTTTGTAGGTGGGGTGGGATTTGGCGCGGAGCCATTGTTTGTCGGCGCGCTGCTGGGTGCGGTTGGAGACGTCGTTGCCGATGGTGTAGCCGAGGACGTAGTTCAGGGCGTCTGCGGCGCTGACGCTGCGGCAGGTCTTGCCGATGATGGCGACGAGCTCGCCTTCGTAGTGGATTTCATCAGTGCGGCTGTCGAGGATGATATCGTCCGACGGGCCGCAGATGGCTGTCTCGGCGCAGAGAAAGGTGATGGGTGCCTCGGTGGCGGCGCGGGTGGGGTCGATGTGCTTGAACTCATCGATGTGGGCGTGGTAGTTGAGGCCGACGGCGTAGACGTGCCGCGGGCGCACGGGGGCGAGGAGCTGGCAATCGGCCAGGGGCAGGCTGGTGCGGGAGAGGTGGAGATCGCCAAAGGGATCGCCATCAATGAGCTGGATGGTGTCGCCCTCTACGATGCCGTAGTAGATCTGGCCGTCGGTGGCTACGCGAGCGAATTTCATGAGTAGGACTCCTTTCGGTGGATGGATTGGTGGCGCGCGGGGGCGCTATTATATAGAAGGAAACGGGTCGATGTGGTGTCATTATACCACAGAAAAAGCCGCCCCGATAGGGCGGCGTGCGGCGTCTGGTGAGGCGCGAGTGGTGCGGATGGCAGGGAGGTGGCGCGCGCGTCGCCCGATGGGGCGACGGGGTGGGCAAAAAAATAACCGCCCCGAAGGGCGGTATCTAAAAAGGTCGAACGAAGATCGGTTGCCCAATCCCATTCAGAAAAAACTGTTACTCCTTCATTTATTCTATACGATAGGAAACCAATTGTCAATGACGGCAGCTCGCTGAAAAAACGCAAAAAAAATCGGGGCAAAGATCACTCTCGCAATCCCGCCTCGAAAAAACATTTCAGTTTTTGCTGTGTACCTTAATTTTACTTGATTGGAAACCAACTGTCAATGACGGTAGCTCGCTGAAAAAGGGCAAAAAAAAATCGGGAAAAAGATCACTCTCGCAATCCCATCCCGCAAAAACCATTGGTTTTTTGTGCTATATATAGCTTATATGGTTTTGAACCAATTGTCAATGACTATTTTTAGAAATTTGAATGTGTTTATAATTTGTGTATTATCCATATAATATTCTTCATGTTGATAAAACCTGTTGACAAGAGCTTTCAATTGTCTCGATGCTCTCTGATTCATATTTGTACTTTTCACCATCATTTTGTGTAGATGAAGAAGAGTTACAAGTTCATTTACTCTTGCATTGCGCATTCTCGCATGTCGAAAGTTTTTGGATAAATCAGGAATCTCGGATAAGCTGTTAATCACATTTTTATTCTGTATGCGATGAACCGAGGAATCCTCTTTGAGATCATTCAAGATGCAAATATTATGTGCTGAAGCGTTTCTCACTTCTTTGCTATGAAGGAGTTCATAAAAGATGTACTTTGACTCTCGTATATGATACCTTTCACCACAAAATTTATACAATCTGATCAAATTGCCAAAGGAAATTAGTTCTACCAATACCCAAATTGGCAGATTGTCTTTGTACTTTTTGACAAGACCACCACTGTAGATACTGTTCCTGTTGCGATTAATCTCGTTCTTGAATTGTTTTGCTTGCGCATTGTCCAATGATGCGATGAAATCCTCGACCACGTCGTAGCCGTCGTCGTCGCTTTCGTCGACGAGATGCAGGATCTCTAGGCGGACGTGGTGCTCGATGTCCATGGCGAGCTGGACGAGGGTGTAGCGCAGGGCGCGGTCGATGGATGCGAGGTCGACGAGGTAGGCAAATTCGAGGTGGACGTATTTGCCTTCGTTGATGCCGCCGGGGTGTTTTTGGTAATTCTTGCGATAGGCGGCGAGCTTGAAATAATTGCTGTTGGCGGCGAGGTAGGCGAGGGCGTCGGGCTCGGTCATGATGTTAAACTGGACGCCTTTGGCTTTGAGATGGTCGATTTGCTCCTGGGGTGTGAGCTTGCGTTTTGGATCGTCAGTCATGGGATCACCTCGTTGTCGTGGATGGATTTGCTTCCATTATATCACAGACG
>JAUNGU010000031.1 GCA_030524315.1 Peptococcaceae bacterium | reverse complement strand
TCATCGCCGCCAATGACAGCCACAACCGTGTCGCAATTTGGGCAGAGCACTTCTACAGGCTCGTCATCATCGTAGATGCCCTCATAATAACCGATGGTTTCACCGCAAGCTGGGCATTCGGTTTCGACAAAGATGCCTTCGTGGTCGTGATCATGGTCGTGGTCACAACCGCAATCACAAAAATCGACATCGTCGTCGTATTCATCAAAAACGAAATCTTCGACGTCACCCAGATCTTCATCAATGGCTTCGGCATATTCGGTCAGCTCGTGGAGATAATCCTCGAGGGTTTCGATTTCCTCTGCCATGTCGTTGATGCAATCCAAGAGGGCCTTGACAAAATCGCCCTTGAGCTCGTCTTCCGTCAGCTTCTTGCCTTCTGCCAATCCTCTCAAATACGCTGCGTGTTGTGATAAATCCATGTTTCGTAACCCCTTTCGGCCGACTTTTTCAGTCTTTACGCTCTTTCAATGTACTGACCGGTACGTGTGTCGATACGAAGCACGTCGCCAGTGTTGACAAAAAATGGCACGTTGACAACGACACCTGTTTCCATGGTGGCAGGCTTGGTGCCGCCAGACTGGGTGTCACCCTTGATCCCTGGCTCGGTTTCGGTGACGGTCAGCTCAACGGTGTTTGGCAATTCAACGCCAAGAATGTCGCCGCCGTAGCTGTTGATCTGGCAATCCATGTTTTCCTTCAGGAACTTTTCGCCGCCAGCCAGCTGATCAACGCTCAGGCTCACCTGTTCATAGGTGTTGTTGTCCATGAATACATAGTATTCCCCATCGAAATAGAGATACTGCATCATGCTGCGGTCGATGGTGGCCTTTGGCAGCTTTTCGCCGCCGCGGAAGGTCAATTCAGTGGTCGCACCGGTCTTGAGGTTTTTCAATTTGGTGCGGACAAAGGCTGCGCCCTTCCCTGGCTTGACGTGCTGAAATTCGAGTACCTGACATGGGGCGCCATTGTATTCGATGGTCACGCCCGGTCTGAAATCGTTTGATGAAATCATGCGCTAAACTCCTCCTAAATATTAAACATCTAATTTATTATACCGTAGGTTGCGAGCAATATCAATATTTCTGCAATTAGTCAGACAATGAGTAATTCCTTTGGCGAGGTGGCGAGATTCTCGTGGCCACCGTCGCGCAGCACAATCAAATCCTCGATGCGCACGCCGCCAATGCCCGGCACATAGAGCCCCGGCTCGACGCTGATGACGGTACCGGCGGGGATTTTTTCTTTGACGTTGCGCGAAAAGCGTGGCTCCTCGTGAATGTCCAAGCCGACGCTGTGTCCCAGCCCATGGCCAAAATAGCTGCCAAAGCCCGCCTTGTCAAAAATCGCCTGCACGAGATCCTGCATTTTTTCGCCGACGACGCCTGCCTTGGCGGCCTTCAGTGCCGAGGTCTGGGCCTTGAGCACCAGCGCGTAGAGGTCCTTCTGGGCGTCGCTCAGGCTGCCGATGCCGATGGTGCGCGTCATATCCGAGCAATAGCCCTCGTAGACGCAGCCAAAATCGAAGACGACGAGGTCGCCCTTCTCGATTTTTTTGTCAGAGGCCACGCCGTGAGGCAGCGCCGAGCGCACACCGGAGGCGACAATCGTGTCAAAGCTCAAGCCGCTGGCGCCCTGCTTGCGCATGGCAAGCTCGAGCTCAAAGGCCACTTCCTTTTCAGTCATGCCCGGCTGGATGATGGAAAGCACGTGCTTAAAGGCTTCATCGCCAATGTGCTCTGCGCGGCGGATCAGGGCAATTTCATCCTCATCCTTGACGGCGCGAAATTGCTCGACGGCGCTGTCGAGAGGAATCAAATTGACGCGGCCAAAGCAGGATTTGAGCTTGTCATAAAAATCGAAGGACAAATCCTTGCGCTCAAAAGCCAGCACCGGCCAATTTTCACTTTCGCAAAGCTTGGCAATGCTGGTCGGGGGCATGTACCGTTCCAGCTTAATGTGGGAAAAATGAACACTTTGTTGTCGTGCCTGAATGGTATAGCGCGAATCGGTGAGCAAATAAGCCTTGTCCTTGCTGATCACAAGATAGGCAAAGGTGCCGGTAAAACCGCTCAGATAACGGATGTTGGAGCGATCAGAAATGAGCACCGCATCAAAAGCATCGCCCTGTTCGCCAAGCCACGCTTGAAAACGTTTGAGTCTTGCTTCGTATTGCATCAATACACTGCCTCCTTTAATCTTAGTCCAGCTGTTGGAGCAGAAAAAACCGCTCGCCGTCTGCGCGCTCGCGCTCAGGCAGAGGATGAATATCCTCGTATTCCTCGCCCTCGGGCGGATGGGGCATGTAGATGGTGGCGTCGATTTTCGCCAGCGTCTCCGCGCCCACATCCTCGCCGAGATAGACGGCATCGGCGTGTAATTCTGCGTCCTCACTGAGAGTCAGTGTACCATCAATCCAGGCGGTTTTGCAACTCAAATTCCCCCTTAGTGAGAGATCGCCGCAAAAAATTGCGTCGCCCGAAAGATCCAGATCTGTTTGTAAAATCGTCTGCACAGGCTCGTAGTACTGAGCCGTCACATAGAGGCTCTTGGGCGCGGCCGTCGGCGCGGCGCTGCTGCCAATTTTCACACTCGTGTTGCGGCTGACGACGAGGGCGTTGTCGCCTGCGTGCTGGGCGAGCCAACGGCTTGTGACCTCTCGCGTGCCGCCATAAAAGACTGCCCAGCTTTCATCCGCCGGTGCCAGCCGCGCGGCGTCCTCCAAAATCAGGCACTGGATGTGATGGGTCCGCGCGCCATTGTCCAAGCGTGAGACGATTTGCAGCGTGAGCAATCGGCCGGGACGGCCCTCGCTGGTGACCTCGCGGCGTTGGCCCGGGAGGGGCTCATCGGCATAGACGAGGTTGCCAGTGGGGGCAATGTCTTCTGCCGCCTCGCCAGCGTTGAGCACGTCGAGGGATTTTTGCACGGCGGTGCGGTGCAGCTGCTCCATTTGCAGCACAGCCAGGCGATTTTTCTGGACGGCTGTCTGGATGCCGAGGATTTCCACGCCAATGGACAAAAGCAGCGCCAACAGGCCGCAGACGACGAGGGTCAGCACGAGCATATTGCCACGGTGTCTCATGACGCCCCCTCCTTTCGCTAGAGCCGGTAGCTCACGTGCAATCGGCTCTCATCCTCATCCTCGGTTTCCATGCTGACGCCATCGATGGCGCGAAAGCGGCCATCGCTTTCTAGCCAGCTGTAAAATTTTTGCAGGGCCTCGCGTTTGCCGCTGACCACCAATCGCCCTTCCATGACGTCGGCTGCCAAATCCATCGAGGTGAGGGACAACGACAGCTCCTCGGCCTTCATGGCGCATTCATACACCGCCTCGGCGCTCTGCCACGGTGCTTCTTCGGGTGCGATCTTCTCCACAGCGGCAGGCGCTGAATCCTCGCTTGTTGGCTCGCGCGGCGACAGGACCTCGCTCCAAAGGAGGAGCCCCACGGCGAGCACGAGCACCACAAGATAGCCCTTACGAATCTGCATGGTCCGTCGCCTCCTTGAGAGAAATTTGCACCGTGAAGGTGTAGTGGGTCTTGTCCTCCTCCTGCTGCTCGGTCAAATCCAAGAGCAGGGGATGGAGGGCAGGCTTGGCCTCGGCGAGGGCCTTCATATAGGCGGCCAGGTCCAGCGGTTCCTGACAGCGACCGCTGATGGCCAGCGCACCATCTGCGGCATCGTGACTCAGGAGGGTGAGTCGCGACGTCTTGGCAGCGTAGGCCGCGTCGATGAGGCTACCGTAATCGCTGCGCGCCACCGTCGGTGCTGGCACTTGCGTCGCGCCCTCAGCCGCCACCGGCGTCTCCTCGGCGGTGTGCGGCGACCAGCCCGTGGCGAGCAAGCACCCCGGGAGCACCACCGCCACAACGAGCAAGGCCAGCATGCCCTTGCTGATGCTGCGGCCCACTGGCGCCGACAGCGGCAGGGCGCATGCTTGCAAACGCGCCGCCGACGGCACCGCATTCGCATCAGGCTGCAAGGATATCACGGCATCGCTTCCGATCCGCTCGGCCAAATCCGGCGTGCGCAACAGCAGCTGTCTGCGCAAGGTCTCAGTTGCCGTGTGCTGGCCGTGGGCGCTGGCCAGAATCCGTCCATCCTTGACGGCGAAGACGACGTTTGCCAGGCCCTCGCGCAGGGTGACATAGCCAGTCACCGCAGCGCCCTGGGTCAGGCGCAGGTCACCGGCGCCGATCAGGCGAAAGCGCCGCGCCTCTGCGCCAAGCAAATTCTGCAACGCCGAGAGGGTCGCTGGTGCCACACCCACCGCCGTGGCGACGCCATTTTCCGGCGACGCAAACGACAAGAGCGCCACCGGCCCGTCTGCCAAGAGGGCGAGCTGGCTCTTGGCGATGCCGCGTCGCTGCCAGCGCTGGCCCTTGTCCGACGCCAGCAAGGTGCGCCATAGCTGCGTCTCTGGGAGCACCCAGTAACGCTCAGCCTCTGCCGCAAGGCGTCCGCTGGCTGTCGCCGTGCGCAGCCAATCGCGCAGCCCAGCCCGCGGACAAGCCTCCTCCCAGCGCTTCTCGCCCGCCTCATAGGCGATGATTGTCACGCTTGCGCCCTCAGAACGCCCCTTTCCTTCATCTATAAAGCAAACCATCTGCGCCATCTCGCACCTCCTATTCTTGCTTCATTGCCAGCGGCACCCTGCGCTCGCGGCTCACGACCGCGCCCTGCTTGGTTGTCCCACTGAGCACCACGCGCACGCTATAAACAGGTTCCTCTAAGCTGCACGGCGCACCCGCGCGATTGTAATAATGTATCTGCATGCCTTTTGGCGTGTCCCAATCTGAATTAAGATAAATACATACAGGCTGACTTGCACCACTGTGACTACTGTCTGTTAAAGTACGATACAACGTCTTCGGTGTTTTTGGACGCTCTGTAGGATTTTCATTCACAATTGTTGAATTACTGTTTTCCGTTCGATAAATCAACAATCCTTCCTGGACGGTGTTTGACATAATGAGTCTTAGAGTAGACGTCGACGTTTGTCCCAATGCATTCTGCCGCTCCCAATAATCTACATCAATGTCCTTGGCCTGGCGAATGTCCTGCTCCATGGTGTCCAGGGCTTGCTCGAGCTGGTCGGCGAGGATCCGCTCCTGGGCTCCCGCCTGCAGCCAGCCCAAGCCATTCACAAGGCTGTGGGAGAGGAGGGTCAAGAGAATGCCCGTCGTCACCAGCACACAGATCAGCTCAAGAAGGGTAAAGGCGCGCTGTCGTTTCATGTGGGTTCCTCCCTGATGAGAAAGTCGTAGGTCGTCTCGCGGCCTTCCTCGCGCACCTCCAGCACGTAGCGCCCGTCCTCAATGCGCGCCGCATAGCGCCAGCCGTCTATGAGGGTGCCCGATTCTTCCTGTGGCTCTGCATCTTCCAAGGCGATGAGCTTGGCTTCGATGGCGCTCGTCAGGGCGCTGTCGTTATCACCGCGCCGCTCCATCGTCTGCCAATGGCCCAGTCCGCGCACCATGGCCACGAGGCAGAGAGCGAGAATCGCCATGCAAATGACCAGCTCGACCAGGGTCATCGCCCGCATTTTTTTATCCATTGGCCACCCCCACGCGAATCTGTCCCATGTTGTTAATCACCAGCGTCCGTCCCTGATTGCCGCATTTGAGGGTGATGGTGCCCTTTTCGTAGACGGTGCCGTTGGTGTGAAAGATGATGCGGCGGTTGCCGGTATTGATCGAGAGCTGTACGCGGTCGCTGACAAGCGTGCGCGTCTCGCTGTCGTAGCCGCCTGTCACACCTATCTGGAGCTTGTAGCTGCGCGCATCCTCGCGGATGAAGGCCGCGCCCAAACCAGAGCGTCTGGCCTCGCTACGTAGCCAGATCAGCTCGCTCTCCACCAGCCGCGTCTGCTCCTCGAGGATACGGCGGTCCTGGCTCGCGGTGATGCGAGGCACGACGGCGACAAGCACGAGCCCGATAATTGCCAGCACCACCACCAGCTCAACGAAGGTAAAGGCGCGTAGATATTTTCTCCGCCAGGTAATCCCCTTTTTCATAGACCTCATCGCCTTTCTTGAGGGCCGCCCGTGCCTCGCCCGGCGCCGCCTCGACCGCATATTCATAGCCGTGAACGGGGCTTTCCAGCGCCTCCTGCAAAAATCCCGCGCGTACGAGCGCCGCCTGGGTATCGATGGTCTCGCCCGCCATGCTCGCCTGCTCACAGGCCACCAGGAGAATCTCCAGATCGCTGTCGATGCGCAGCGTCTGCGCCTGGGTGATGTTTGGTGAGGCCTTGACGCTGATGAGGGCGCCCATGATGCCCACAATCAGGAGCACTACAATGAGCTCAAGCAGCGTGAAGCCCTTTGCTCGTTTTTTCATTGCGCCCCCTCCTCACTGTGACAGCAAGACCTGATAGGAATCCAAAATCGGCAAAAACAAGCCCATTGCCAGCACCAAGACGAGCACGCCCAAGAGCACAATCGCCGCTGGCTCGGCAAAGCGCAGCCACAGCGCCAGCTCATCCATGAGCCGCGCCTCGTAGTAATCCGCCGATTCGAGGAGGCTCTCTGCCAAATGCCCGTAGCGCTCGCCGCCAGCGAGCATCTGCCCCGCCAGCGCCGGGACAAAGGGCAGCGCCCCCATGGCCGTCGTCAGCGGCACGCCTCGGGCAATGGCCTGCTCGAGCGCTGCCACGTCCTCGGCAAAGAGGGAGCGCCTAAAATAGCGCCGCATCTCCGCAAACACCTCACTGGCGCCGACGCCCGCGTGTAGCAGTTGCCCCGAGAGCCGCGCAAAGGGGACGTAAGTCCGCAGCACCACGAGCCTGCGCAAAAACCGCGTGCGCAGCACCGCCCGGCGCAGAAGGCGACGCCCGGGCGAATCGTCAGAGGCACGTCGCACACCAAACACCGACAGCGCTACCGCTATGATGAGCAGAAGCAGCAGCCAGATGCCGCCGGCGGCGAGCGCGTCGTGCCACCACAAAAAGAAGCGCATGAGCCACGGCATGTCCGCCTGGCTCGCAAAAAATTGCTCGGCCAGAATCGGCATGACCACCAACGTCAAAAAGCCACCCACGGCAAACACCGACAAGAGCACCACCAAAGGATAGATGAGCTGCTGCTGGGTGCGCTTGGCGAGCTTTTCCTGGCGCTCCAAATACGCTGCCACCTCGTCGAGGACCGCTGCCAGCTCGCCGCGCTGCTCGCCGATGGCGATCCACTGGCAGAGCATCCCATCGACTTTCTCGGTGGCGCCAAGGGCTTCGGACAGGGCGCGCCCCGACAAGACGCCACCCTCGAGGCCCTGCAAAAATCGGCGCACGCCCTCGCCGTGCTGCTCCTGGCGAATAAAGTGCAGCGCCTCCAGAAGGGACACGCCACTTGCTAAAGCCTGCGCCAGCTGACGAAAGAGCATCGCCAGGGTGCGCTTGCCGAGCTTGCGCCTGGCAAAGAACGGCAGCTGCAAGCCATAGACAAACACCGGACAGACACCCACCGCCTGCAGCTGGCGCAAACACGCCGAGGCGCTCGCTGCCTCAGCGAAGGCCAGGCGATTGCGCCCCCGGGTGTCAATATAATGATAGATAAACCTCGCCATCGTCTGCGCCTCCTTTACCAATTCATGCCTCGCGCCGCGGCACAAAGCCACGCGCCAGCGCCGCTTCTCGAAGCCGCGTCGCGCTCGTGCCAGCTTCAATCGCCAGCCGGTCGGCATCACCGAGCTCCCAGATTTCTGCAAGGCCCGTGCGCCCCAGCGTGCCTGCGCCCATGCAAGACGCGCAGCAACGGCCGTCCATCAGTCCCGTGCCCCCGCAACGGGGACAGACGCGCGCAAGTAGGCGCTGGTTGACCACCGCTCGCAGCACCGCGCTGATCAAGAGATCGCTCACGCCCAGATCCCGCAAGCGGTTCACCGCCTGATGGGCGTCGCCTGCATGTAGCGTCGCCAAAACCAGGCGTCCGCTCAAGGCCGTGCGCACGGCAATGTCCACCGTCTCGCGGTCGCGCAGCTCCCCCACCACCATCACATCCGGGTCGCTGCGCAGCATGCCCCTGAGCCCCGCCGCAAAATCGAAGTCGCCGCGCGCGTTCACCTGCATCTGCTGCACGCCCGGGATGAAGGCCTCGATGGGATCCTCGATGGTGTAGACCAGCGCGCCCGCTGCCGCCAGCGCCCGCAGGCAAGCGTAGAGGGTCGTCGTCTTGCCCGAATTCGTCGGTCCGGTGATGAGCACGAGCCCCTCCTGCCGCGCCAGCAGCCGGTGCATCGTCTCGATCTGCGTCGCCTCAAGCCCCAGTTCAGAAAAATCCGCAAAGCGCTGGGCCTCCGGCAGAATACGCATGACGAGCTTTTCGCCACTGTGCAGAGGCAGCGTGCTCAGACGCAAATGGTATCGCGCCGTCCCGCAGCCCAGGGCAAGGTGCCCATCCTGGGGCAGGCGACGCTCGGCAATGTCCATCTCGGCGAGGAGCTTGAGCTTATTGATGAGGCTTTCGGCCACCGCTGGCGCAAGCATCGCATAGGGCGCGAGCCTACCACCCACGCGGAAAGCCACCATAAAATCCGCGCCCTCGTGATACAGATGCACGTCTGTCGCCCCCTGCGCCACCGCATCGGCCAAAATCCGGCCAATCGTCCCATCAATATGCTGCGCCCCCGCCGCCAAAAATCCCTCCACTGTGTAGACAGCCGTCGCCGCTGGCGTCGTCCTCGCTTCCTGGGGCGCCACCGTCTGCAAAAGCGCCGTTTGCACTGCCAGCGCATCCGTCAAAAAAAGCGGCCGCTGGTCCAACTGCACCTGCGTCCGCTCGTCATCCGTCGGCAGGCGCGTGCAAAAGAGCGCGCTGCTACCCGCCGCTTCGTAAATCATCCAATTGTTTTCCGCATCCAGCCGCTCTACCAGCGTCCCCTCAACCAAGGGCGCGTAGGGCAGGCCAAAATAAGCCTCCAGCATCGGCGCCGCCACATCCAGCGCAACACCCTGGCTCAGAAGCCAATCGCCCAAGTGGGTCGCCGCCTGCCAATCACTCAACGGCCGCTGCAAATTTTTCTCCAGCCACGCCACCAATCCTCGCGTCACAAGCCCCATGGTCCGCCCCTCCCATCGTTAATTTATTCTAATTATACCCGCTCTGACATTTATCCAGCAAGAAAAAATATAGAATTTTTCGTAAATTTTTGTAAAATTTTTCGCCCCTCGCCACCAGCCAAAAATTTTCCGCACCAAAAAAGCCCATGACAACAAGAAAGATCTCATTGTCATGGGCATAACACAAAAAAACCGCTCGAGCGAGCGGCTTTTTGTCAATATCGGATAATCCGGATGGAGATAAGGGGATTCGAACCCCTGACCTTCTGAATGCCATTCAGACGCGCTCCCAACTGCGCCATACCCCCAGATGTCTTTTTATATGATAACGAGTTTCGGCGAATTTTGCAAGAAAAATTTTGCGCCGACCAAAAATTTTCTCGCGCGCGTCGATAAATTTTTCGAATGGGCGCATGAATATCACTTATACTCTAGTCACTGAACGAATTTTTGTATATAATATTTGTAATTACGGTTTTTTATTACGCTTCAATTAAGCGGCCCAAGGAGTGAATAGGTTTATGAAGAAAAAAATTCTGTCTGTGTGGCTCATGGCATTGCTCGTGCTCAGCCTCTTGCCAACTGTCAGCTACGCGGATGTATTTACCGATGATCTGCCGTCTGTGGATGCCGAAAGCTACGCGATCATCGATGGCGACACCAATCAGGTGCTCTTCGGCAATGAATATGACAAGGCCAAGGACCCCGGCAGCCTCGTGCAAATTATGACGGCGGTCCTGATCATCGAGGAAGGCAATCTCAGCGATTCGGTGACGGTGCCGGAAATTCCAGAGGCAGCAAACGATGGCAACCGCCTCTATCTGCGCAAGGGTGAAAAAATCAACCTCAGCAGCCTCCTTGAGGGCATCGTCATCTACAACGCCAACGACGCCGCCATCGCTGCTGCCGATCACATCGCCGGTTCTCAGTCGGCCTTTGTTGAGGAAATGAACACCCGCGCCAAGGAGCTGGGCATGAAGGACACGACCTTCACCTCCTGCTACGGCTCGGACGATGGCCAGACGACCACCGCGCGCGACATGGCGATTCTCGCTGCCCACGCGTCCAGCCTGCCAAAATATGTGGAGCTGGCAATTCAGCCAACGCTGGATTGGGACAGCGAAATGAATCAGGACACGGTGAGTAATGTCAACGGCATGCAGGACGTAGAGTCCCAAGCCATTGGCATCAAGCTCAATCCTGATGATCCCATCAATTTGGCTGCCAGCGTCAGCAAGAGCAAGCGCACCGTTGTTGGCGTCATGCTCGGCTGTGAAAACGAAAGCAACGCCTATTTGCAAATGCAGGACTGCATCAACATGGGCCTGGAAAATACAACCGTGAGCAATTTGGTCACCAAGGGCGCCACCGTCGCCACCATGAATTTTGGCGATGACAAGTCGGTGCGCGTCGCCGCCTCCAAGGATTATGCCGTGACCACCTCCACCGACAACAGCAGCAACTACAGCACCCGCGTGGTCCTCAACAAGGATCTGCCGGTAAACAAGGGCGATGAGGTCGGCACCATCCGCATCTACAACGGCGACGAGGTCGTCGACGAGGTGCCGCTGACGGCCAAGGACAGCGCCAAGGAAGGCTTCAACTGGACGATCCTTTTGGTGATTCTCTTTATCATCATCTATGTGGCAACCCTCTTTATTATCTACAGAAACGTGCGCCGTCTCCTGGGTGCCAAACGCCACAGCAGCCATGCGACAACCAGCAAAGCGTCCACAAGCAAGCGCACATCCACATCCCACGCCAAGGCACCAAGCCACAGCAAGCCAGCGCCAAGCAAGACCCAGCCACAAAAAAAATCGCCAGCGGCGCCAAGCAAAACCAGCCACAAGCGTCCATCGAGCGGATCCTCGAGCGGTCGCCAGGGCCTGGAAGCGCGCCTCAAAGAAAAGCATCAAGGCGGCGATAAGCGATGAGCCTGCCAAAGGGCGTCGCCCTCTACTACGGCACAGATGTTTATCGCATGGACAACGACATCGAGAAAATGATTGAGCGGGTGCTCCCAGATGAGGGCACCCGCCCTTTCAATCTGGAGCAAATTGACGGCGAGGAGACGCGCCTGTCGCAAATCCTCGTCATGGCCCGCAGCCAGCCCTTCATGGCCGAGCGTCGCGTCATCCAGGTGCGCGAGCCACGATTTTTTGACGCCGGTGCCAAAAAGAAGGGCCTCATCACCGCCGAGGAAGAGGCGGCGCTACTGGATTTTTGCGCCGCGCCCAATCCCGAGTCCCTCCTGATCTTTCGCTACAGCACTGATCAGGCGCCGAGCGGCTTTCTCAAAAAGGTCATCGCCGCCACCGGGGCGAGTCCCTACAGCCAGCCCAAGGGTCGAGAAATCGCCGCCTGGCTACGCGCCGAGGCCAAGAAGATGGGGCGCGTCTTTTCGCCCCAAGCTCTGGCCCTCATGGAAACCCTTACCCCCGGTGACGACACCTTGCTACTCGCCGGCGAGCTCGAAAAGCTCGATCTCTACCTCCAGAACGCGCCGACCAACATCATCGAAGAGGCCGACGTCGCCGCCATCGTCATGCCGACGCCGTCGCAGACGATTTTCAACCTCACCGACGCCGTCATGGCTGGCAAAACGGCCCTAGCCCTGTCGGCCTATCGCGACTGTCTCGCCCTCGGCGGCAAGTCACCGCAAATTCTCCACCAGCTGCTGGAAACGGCGCGTCGCCTCCTCGAGATCCAATCGATGGTTGCCGAAGGCATGGGGCCGACCGCCATCAAAGGCGAAATCAAGCGCCACGAATACTACGTCAAAAAGCTCATCGGCCAATCGCGCCGCCTCTCCACCGACACCCTCAGCCGACTCTATCTCTACCTCGTCGACTGCGATGTCAAAAGCAAGAGCACCGGCGGCCTCGACATTGACGCCTTCACCGAAGAGGTCATCATCAATAGCTGCGTCACCGTCGCCGCCGACGGCCGCCGCTGAGCATGAAAAAAGCCAATCTCGATTTTCGCGAGATTGGCTTTTTTGCTGTGCAAATTTAGGCGAGGATCTCATCCTTCTTGGCAAGGATGGCTTCGCAGGCGGCGCAGGCTGGGCAGTCACAATACTGGGCACCGGCGGCCTTGATGTCTCTGGCGTGGGCAGCAACACCAGGGGCGGCGTCGCCAAAAATCTTCTTGCCCATGTCCGAATCGGCCAGGGCTGCCAGCGCGTCGGCGGTGACAATGTCGGCCTCGAGCTCGGCAAGGTATTTCTTGGTTTCGGCAGCTTCGTCAGCGGTGCCGACGGCAGCCAGCCAAGCCTCTGCGGCGGCCTTTGCTTCGGCGCTGCAGGATGGCGCGTCGATGAGGGCCTGGGTCTTGTCCTTGACAAATTGCAATAGTTCCTGATTCATAGTAAGGACCTTCTTTCTATTTTTTTGTTAATATCATTGTACCACAGGCCGCGCGCCCCTGCACAAAAAAAACCGCGCACCTCCTGAGAGATGCGCGGTCAAAACCTCGAGATTAATAATTTTCGGCGTGAACTTCAAAGAAGCTCTGTGGATGAGCGCACACTGGGCAAACATCCGGTGCCTTGGTACCCAAAACGAGATGGCCACAGTTGCGGCATTCCCACAGCTTGACGCTGCCCTTTTCGAAAACTTCCTTGGTTTCGACGTTCTTGAGCAGGGCGCGATAGCGTTCTTCGTGGTGCTTTTCAACCTCGCCGACCATGCGGAATTTTTTGGCCAGCTCTGGGAAGCCTTCTTCCTCAGCAGTCTTGGCAAAGCCTTCGTACATGTCGGTCCATTCGTAGTTTTCGCCTTCGGCAGCAGCCAAAAGGTTTTCGGCGGTGTTGCCAATGCCGTTCAATTCCTTGAACCACATTTTTGCATGGGCGCGTTCGTTGTCGGCCGTCTTCAGGAAGAGGGCAGAGATCTGTTCAAAGCCTTCCTTTTTGGCCACCGATGCAAAATAGGTGTATTTGTTGCGGGCCTGGGATTCCCCGGAAAATGCTGCTTCGAGATTCTTTTCGGTCTGGGTGCCGGCGTAAGGGTTGGCACCAACCTCGATTTTTTCAAACTTGCTTGCTGGGGCCTTGCACACTGGGCAGGTAAAATCTGCTGGCAATTCTTCCCCTTCGTACACATAGCCACATACCTGACATTTCCATTTTGCCATGATAAATCCTCCTTCTCTAATCCTGGACAGCGGCGCTCGCAATACGCCAACCGTCCTTCACATTGCGTCTTTTTCTTTGTGTTCCGCAGCCTCTTTGGCGCGGCATTCCGGGCATACGTAGTACACCCGCAGATCATAGGAGACAATCCCCGCCCCCAGTTGCTTTTCCAGCTCCTTGGTCAAATCCTCGAAGGTCATATCCGAGAGCTTGCCGCAGCGTCTGCACACGAGATGATCGTGGCGCTCGATGCGATCGTAGCGGTCCGGTGAACCCTCCATAGTGATTTTTCGGATCAGGCCAGCCTTGCTCAGGGCATTGAGATTATTGTACACCGTCGCCAAAACGATTTTAGGCTGGCTTTTTTTCAGTGCCAGAAAAATCTGCTCAGCCGTTAAATGTTGGCGAGAGTCGTTGATCATCTCTAAAATCATTTTCGCATATCTACTCATTGATGTCCAGCTCCTTTTAGAATTATTCTAAATTTATTTTTGTGTGTTGTCAAGGGTTTTTCAAAAAAATTATGTGCGTTGGCCAATCTTATTTAGATGGCATGACTATTCTACCATCTCCACGAAAAATTGAAAGTCTTTCTCCGTCATGGTAGTATGAAAGTATTCAATATTTTCCACTGAGATTCTTGAAAGGAGCTTTCCCATGACCTACGATTTTACCACCCTGATGGATCGCCAGGGCAAAGACGCCCTCGCCCTGGATGTCGACAAGATTGTGCCGAGTGGCGCCCTGGGCGTCGCCGTCGAAAAAATTCGCGATGGCTTCTCGCCGATTCCCATGTGGGTCGCCGATATGAATTTTGCCACGGTGCCGACGATTCCCGAGGCCATCATCCGCCGCGCCGAGCATCCCGCCTACGGCTATTTTCTCACAAGCGACGCCTATTATGACGCCATCATCCGCTGGCAGGAAAGGCGCAACGGCGTCACGGGTCTCACGCGCGAGTGCATCGGCTACGAAAACGGCGTCCTCGGCGGCGTCGCCAGCGCGGCGGCAGCCCTGTGCAGCCGTGGCGACAAAATCCTCGTGCACTCGCCGACCTACATCGGCTTCACCCACGCCCTCGGCGACAACGGCTATGAGCTCGTGCTGAGCCCGCTGGTCCAAGACGCTGACGGCATCTGGCGCATGGATTACGACGACATGGAAGCCAAGCTCCGCGACGGCCACATTCACACCGCCCTCCTCTGCTCGCCCCACAATCCTTGCGGCCGCGTCTGGGAACGCTGGGAGCTCGAAAAAGCCATGGCCCTCTTCAAAAAATACGACGTCTACGTCATCTCCGACGAAATCTGGTCTGACCTCACCCGTCCCGGGCAGCAGCACATTCCCACCCAGAGCGTCAGCGACGACGCGCGCCACCGCACCGTCGCCTTCTACGCGCCGAGCAAGACCTTCAACCTCGCCGGTCTCATCGGCAGCTACCACCTCATCTACAACCCATGGCTTGCCGACCGCGTCCGCCGCGAAGGCGCCAACAGCTGCTACAATAATATGAACGTCCTCTCGATGCACGCCCTCATCGCCGCCTATAGCGACGACGGCGCCCGCTGGGTCGACGAGCTGCGCCAGGTGCTGGCAGCCAATATTGACGACGCCTGCGATTTTATCGATGCGCATTTTGACGGCGTCCGCGTCACCAAACCCGAGGGCACCTACATGCTCTTTTTGGATTGCAGCCGGTGGTGCGCCGCCCATGGCACCACCATCGCCGAGCTCCTGGCGCGCGGCATCGAGGTCGGCGTGCTCTGGCAGGACGGGCGCAAATTCCACGGCGACTGCCACATTCGCATGAATCTGGCGCTGCCTCACAGCCTCGTCGTCGAAGCCTTCGAGCGGCTGGACCGCTACGTGTTCAACGCCTGAAGATTTTACCCAATCTTTTCATGCATTTGATGCCTTTGTGCTGGAAATTTCTCGCCCTATGCTCTAAAATATTGAAAGAATCATTGTTTTATCAACAAATTTTCACCTACAAAGGAGCGCTCTATGTCCTCGTTGTCCCTCACCAAGCAGGAAAAGCACTGGATTTTCTACGATATTGGCAATTCCGCCTTTACCCTGCTCATCACCACCATCATGCCGATTTATTTCAACAGCCTTGCCGAAAACGCCGGGCTCTCGAGCGTCGACTACCTCGCCTACTGGGGCTACGCCGCCTCCATCGCGACCCTGGCCGTCGCCCTCATCGGCCCGATCTGCGGCACCTTGTCCGACACCCGCGGCTACAAGCGGCCGATCTTTGTGATTTTTCTCGCCATTGGGCTCGTGGGCTGTGTGAGTCTGGGCTTCTTTGACAGCTGGTGGCTCTTTCTCGTGGTCTTCATCATCGCTCGCATCGGCTACTCGGCGAGCCTGATTTTTTACGATTCGATGCTCTCTGACGTCACCACCCCCGAGCGCATGGACTACGTCTCGGCCAATGGCTACGCCTGGGGCTACATCGGCAGCTGCGCGCCCTTTGTCGTCTCGCTGGGTCTCGTCCTCGGCGGCGGCGCCATCGGCCTCGGCACTGGCACAGCCATGCACCTGGCGTTTTGGATCACGGCCCTCTGGTGGCTTGCCTTCACCGTGCCCCTCCTGCGCTCTTATACCCAGCACCACTTTATCGAGCGCCCCAAGCACGTCGTCGGCGACAGCTTTGCGCGATTGGCGCAGACCTTTCGCAATATCCGCGGCGAAAAGAAAATCTTCCTCTTTCTCATCGCCTTTTTCTTCTACATTGACGGCGTCTACACCATCATCGACATGGCCACCGCCTACGGCGCAGCCTTGGGCCTCGACAGCACCGGCCTGCTTTTGGCGCTTCTGGTGACGCAAATCGTCGCCTTTCCCTGCGCCATCATTTTTGGCCGCCTGGCCCAGCGCTTTGCCACGGCCAAGCTCATCACCGTCTGCATCGTCGCCTATTTTGGCATTGCCGTGTTTGCGATTTTTCTCCAGAGCCAGTGGCAATTTTGGCTCTTGGCGATTTTTGTGGGCATGTTCCAGGGTGGCATCCAAGCCCTCTCGCGCTCCTATTTCACCAAAATCATCCCGGCCAAGCAGTCTGGCGAATATTTCGGGCTGATGGACATTTGCGGCAAGGGCGCCTCCTTTATGGGGACGACCCTCGTCAGCCTGATTTCCCAGCTCACCGGCAGCATCAACACCGGCGTCGGCATGATCTCGCTGCTCTTTCTCGTGGGGCTCTTTTTCTTCCGCCTCACCGTCCGCACCCGATAATGACAGCGCTCTTATTTTTAAGAGCGCTCTATAGCAAAAGCGACAGCCCCGCGGCTGCCGCTTTTTTGCGCTCACGCAAAAACCATCGCCCACTAGAGCCCCCCTCTAGCTAGCGATGGTTTTTGTTTGCACGTTTGGGAATCCCCGCTGGCGACGCTCTCGACAATCGCGTCACCAGATGGGTGCCTACCCCCTCAAATCCCGGATGCGCCGCACGCAGCCGTCTCGCGGCAGGCGGACGAGTATGCCCGCCGCGCTCAGGCGATGAATCCACAGCGATGCCTGATCCCGCTGCATCAGTGCTGCCCGGTATGTCTCCTCTGCGCCTCAGTCTCCTGTGCATGTCGGGCGGCGCGTTGACGATGCCTTTTCATTTCTTCTCCTTTGCCGCCAACCGCTGGCCACTCGCGTACAGCCAGCACCACGCCGCCTACAGGCGCGCAGACCAACGGCACCGCCGCCATCATAAGCCACAGCGCCGTCTCCAGTCATTGTAGCAAATCTCAGCTGCAAAATCAGCCCATCTGGACGAACGACATCCCAAACGGGACGAACAACACCCACCTGCGACCTGCCACTCCCTCGAGTATAGCACAAATCCCCGCCAAAAAAAGGCTCCTGGGACGAAATGCCCTTTTCGCGGGACGAAAAGCACAAAAAAGCAGCCGCTCGCCGAAAAATCAGCGAACAGCTGCCAGCTTTCATTATTCCGGCGCAGGTCCACAGGAGATGCGCGACGACTGCTGCGTCGGTGTCAGCTTGCTCAGATCAATGACGTGACGCGTGCCGTCCTTATCGGTGGCAACGAGACTATCATTGTCAAAGCCTAGCGTGCACGCGTTGACAGCAAAGTCGAGGTCGTAATAGAGCGTGTCCTCGCGGCGATCGCCCACCGTCGTCACCATCAGGCGATTCGGCTTGATGTTTGCCGTCCAGCTCCCGGCCTCGGTGCCATCGGTGTGGTAAATCTTGCCATCCTTGATGGCGTAGGACGTCGACCAGTTCAGCGTCATCACCTGAGTCATGTGGTCGCCATCGTCGCGGAACAGGGTGCTACGACCCGCCTCGCCCTGGCTGGCAAAATCCTGCACGCGCACATACGCCTGCTCGTCCCAAAGGCTCGCATTATCCACCGCATAGCCCTTGCTGCCCGTCCAGCCAACGTCCGGCGTGGTCACACTCAGCACCGTGTGGTTTTGCACCCGCACAAGGTTGCCACTCGCCGACATGTAGTACCACGGCACATTGCCACGGTCCTCAAAAATCATCACCTTGCCCGATTCCCAGACGACTGTGCCGTAAATCTCGCCCAAATCGCGCACCGGTAAATAGACGCGACCGTCTCGGATCGCTGGCGCCGTGCGCAGAGATTGGGCCTCGCCGTTAACCGTGTAGGTCGTGCTGCCCACCTCAAGCGCCACATCCAGATCATCGTCCGTGACGCTGATCTTGCCCTCGCCGAGCCACGTCGTCTCATAATCCAGGGCATCGCCCACCACGCGCAGCGGCACCATCGTGCGGCTGTCGGCGTTGATGTAGGCCTGGCCCAGACTCGCATCGGCATCCACCGCCACATTGTTGACCCAGAGATCCACAGGCGTCACCTGTTCTGACACTGCTTCGCCCTTGAGCTTGGCCTTGTAGGCGATGACAGCCGCCCTCTGCTCCAAATTCGTCTTGAGCGAGAAATGCGGGTTGTCCCGATCCTCCGGATACATGATGGCATAATAGTCATCCGAAATGTCTGCAAGCTCATCAATCGTGATTCTGTCCGCATAATAATCATCATAAGCGGCATCGATTTTTGCCAGGGCTTTGTCATGGGCCTCGTTTTTTGCGATGTCCTCCGCCGTCGGCAAGTCATAGGATTGGTCAATTTTGTTTTCGCTGAGATATTTGCCATTTTCTTCTGCCGAGGCAAAGGTATTATCCTCCGCCCCAGCCACACACGGCAACGTCATCGTCGCGCTCAAGGCAAAGGTCAACAGCACCATTTTTGTCAGCTTCTTCGTCATTGTCGTCGCCTCCTTTTAATCGCAAGAAATTTCTATATATTCCAGTGTAGCATATAAGTCCTGCCATTTCTACCCATTGGGACAAACGACATCCCAACAGGGACGAACAACACAAAAAAACCGCCCGCCGAAAAATCAGCGAGCGGCTGTGGGGATTCTCCGATACAATTATTCCGCATCCGGCACCAGCGTGCTCAGATCCACGACGTGTTGCACGCCATCCTTATCGGTTGCAACGAGGTTGCCATCCGCCGATGTCAGCTTGCAGGCGTTCACCGCAAAGTCGAGGGTGTAGTTCACAGTGGTTTCCTTGCCATCAAGGCTTGTGGCATAGAGACGCTGTGGCACAATTTGGCTTGTGGCCAGACCTGCATTGACCCCCATGGTGTGGTAGAGGGTGCCACCCATGACAGTGAAATCACTGGAGGTGTTGACCTTGGCAACGTAAGTCATGTGGTCGCCATCGTCACGGAACAGCGTTCCTTCGAGAGGAGTTGCAATGCTATGATAGGTAATGAGCACATAGCCCTTGTCCTCGAGGATTTTATAAGCGTTCATATAGTTGACAAAATATCCGGAATCCATCTCATAGCCCTCTGGCATGGTGAGCATATGTGCGCCAGTGGCATCTCGGCGCAGGATATTTTTTCTCAATGGCAGATAGTTTATCTCATCCTTGTTGTAGATAAAGACGGTACGCATGTCGCCATCCCAATAGATGTTGCCGTAGATTTCTGTGAAATCGCGGGCTGGCAAATAGGTGCGACCATCGCGCACGAGGGGTGCTGTGGCAAATTGACCTGCCTGGCCATTGGCGGTGTACTCCTTGCTGCCCACCTGCAGGGTGACGTCAACCTTGCCATCCTTGCCGCTGATGTGAATCTTGCCATCCGGCGTCCAGTCGGTGGTGTAATCGAGATTTTCTCCCACCACGCGCAGCGGAATCATCGTGCGGCCACTCTCGTTGATGTAGGCCTGCCCCTTGCTCGCGTCGCTTGCTACCGTCGCGCCATTAACATTCAGCGCCACCGAACCATCAGCCGCCTGACCAGCCTGGGGCGCCGCAAATGCCAGCGCCATCAAACCAGCTGCCGCCAGCCATCGTAAATTCTTCATGTGAATTCACACTCCCTTTTATAAGATATCATTCATTATACCACAGATTATTCAGAAAATGTTGCCACTGGACGAACGACATCCCAATAGGGACGAATAACATAAAAACAGCCACCCGCTGATGGTTATCAGTAGATGGCTGCATTTGGCCCTTTATGTACTATTTGCTAACGTCCGATTTATCTAAAGGCTCAATTAAATGATCTTGTTCCTCTGGATCAACCGCAACAATTTGATCATCTTTTTCCATCATCACACAGGAATGCAGAGAATACAATAAATTGTATGACTCGGCGCTCTTTTCGTTTTCGAGATTTTTGACATAAAGCTTCGTGTATTCCTCTCGAGTTCCCCCGCTGTAATACAATTTATTGTCTTTTACAAAATACGAGGCTGTGGCTGGTATGGCCGCAATATAAGATAATGTGCTTCCATCATCGCGATACACATTCCATTCCGTTGCATCATCTGGCGCTATGGCAAGATAGGTCGTTTTTCCAATCACTTTTTGCGATTGGATCTCGTCTGAAGTGCTCAATGAAATATCTTTTGGCAAGTTTATTTTTTCTTCTTTGCCATCAGTAACTCGAGTGAGATTTTGTCCACTGATTTGATATGTACTATCATAATCAGCAGCAGGATACACATAAACAGTGTTTTGCGCTTTATCCCAGCGAATACTGCGATGCAGCTTCTCAAAATCTTGAACAGTCAAATATGTACGATCATAGTGTATAAAGGGCGCGGAATTAAAATTCTTTGTTTTGCCATTTTCTACATATTCTCTGCTACCAATTTGAATATCCATATCAATCTTAGCATCTTTATTGACCAGATGAATATTATTCTTTCCATCCCAGTGAGATTCATAGCCAGTATACATATCTGCCAACCGCAGAGGCACCATCAACTGACCATTCTGGTCAATATAGGGAACTCCCTGCATCGCTAACTCAGTACCCACATTTGTACCATTAACATCCATTGCCAGCTCTTGTATATCCTTAGCCTCCGCAGTCGGAACAACACTCGCAAAAGCAATCAGCATCAATGCCGTAACAATTTGTACCTGAACTTTCATTTTTCTAGCTCCTTTCTATAATTGTCAGCAATAGCTAGAAAAGCCTGTAAAAATACTGTCAGCACAACATTTTTACAGGCTCTTGGTCATTTAATTTTTTCTAAAATTGCATCCATCTTTGTATTTAATGGCTTCAGTTCCAGATTTTCCAAATGACTTATTCTTTTCTCAAGTTCTACCAAAAGGACTGTTTGCTGTTTAATTTTTTCAACAATATTTATGAAAATTATTATCGGAATAATTATACAGCCCGCTACCAGTAAAAATGCTAGCATAATTAACGGCGACATATAACTCCTCCTTAGATTTTTTCTCATCGTTTAGAAACAATCTTATATGTTCTTCAGGTAGCTACCCTATAAGCGGAATATATCATAATAAAATTCTGAATACAATCCCTCTGGGACGAAACGTTCAAATCCCAGGACGAAAAGTCCATATATACACAAAAGAAACGCCAGAAAAGCGACAGTGCACTTTTCTGGCGTCATAAAATCTAGCATATATTATTTTGCTATTGTTGCTCGCCATCTGCTGAAAGCTTCTCGCAAATGACAAATGACAACGAGAAGATTCGTTCTTCCCATTGGATGTGCGGGGCGCTGTCATATTTCCTCAGCGTCTCTCGGATGCTCCTGATGCCAAAGCCGTGGTTACGTTTGTCCGATTTGGAGGTTTGCAGGGGCTTTCCTGTCGGCGGTGCCATGGCGGCGTTATCAATCCGACAGTACAGGGATTGCGCTTGACCCTTCTTAATGCGCTGAATCAAAATAATCTCGATCCATCTCTCATCATCAGCCACACGCAGGCAGCCCTCGATGGCGTTGTCTAGGGCATTGCCAAGAATGCTACATAGGTCCATTTCGTTGATTGGCAAGTAATCTGCAAGCGCGATGTTTTTTTCAACACGAATTGTCTTGCGCCTAGCCTCCGCAAGCTTGGCATTCAAAAGGGCGTCCAAGCCCGGATGACCAGTATCTATTTCCGGGACAATTTTTGCATAGTCAGCGGCCATTTCTTTCAGCAGTGCTTGCTCCTTTTCACGCGCATTGCTATCGGCATAGCCCTTGATGACCAGCATCTTTTTTTCAAAATCATGCTTGAATTGACGCAGGGCGTCGTCGCGCGCTTGGTATTCTTGCATGGTATCGAGCTGATAGGCTTGGCGGTCAATGAGCTGCTGCTTGGCGAGCATCGATACATAGAGTTTCAGCGTGCCCAAAAATGCACAAAACACACCCACCGCCACAACGAAAACGAGGGCATCGTATAGGACGCTGTTGATTCGATCCGTCAGCCAAAAGATGATATAAATCATGGCCAGCATCATGATGAAAATGCTCAAAATAATTGACCAGTGTTTTACCCCCCCCCTGTATAATTGTACCACTATATTTTCTGTAGATCGCTGCAAAAACCAACACGCCAGCGATTTGCGCGCAGATAATCCCTGTAATGTGCAAGGCTGGATCCGCCGCCATCTGCGCCAGCGTCAAGCCGCTCATAGTTTTTGCAAAATAGGTGATCATCAACTCCAAAATCGCGCTAATGCCAAACCATCCCACAGCAGCAATGAGGCGATTGTCCATGGTACCCACAAACAGATGGCTCACCAAAACAGCCCCAGCAATCATCCCCACCGTGTTACCAATTGCGACAAGATTGCACACCTCGATGAATGCACCGTAGAGCAGAAATCCCGTCACATACACCCAGCGCGCATCATATTTCTTCGCAAAGAACGCATCCAACAGTAAATACAAGGTCAAGGCTTCAACCAAGCAGCCCATAGCATTGACAATCTCTACCATCATTCCTTTTTCACATCCCTCATTGACGACAACCGCCCTCAAAAACGTTCCTCTTCGCTCACTCGACCTGCTTTTCGAGCTGCAAATCGATTTTACTCAGCTTATACTTTATTATATTTATATTTCTCGAAAGTGTAAACCTTTTTACAATAAAAGCTCCATTTTGCAGAAGAAACACATCGTTCTATGTAAAAAACGCCAGAAAAGTGATAATACACTTTTCTGGCGTTGAGCCATCGATCATTTTAACGCTGTTTTTAGGCCTGCAGGTTCTTCTGATTCATAAGCAATCCAATGAGATATGGTATTTACGGAAACGGTTGCAAAAAACCATCACGGATATAGCCAGACAGCCACCTGGGGTTTTCGCATGATGGCCACCTGCAAACAGGCGTAGAGGAATAAATACCAAATAAAAACACAATGTTTCTGGAACAATTCCCAATATCACCGCAAGAAGCAAGGCACACCCTAGGTGCAAAATAGTGCGTAAAATTCCTGCCAATCCATAGACATAAATTGGTGCATCCTCTGCGGGAACCGTCTGCTGAGCTACAAGCTGAGCCACCATCCATTGAGCTAACCGCCCCATTTAATCTACGCCTCCCTTCAAGAGTGGCATCTCGATAATAAACTCCAAGGAAAATACATTGTCCTTCCAGTTAATAACTGGAATACTATCGTATTTTCGCAGGGTCTCCTGGATACTTCTAAGGCCAAAGCCATGATTGCGCTTATCGATTTTAGATGTTGTCAGAGGATTGTTCTGCGTAGGCTCAATGGCAGAGTTATCAATCCGACAGTACAAGGATGACTGTCGATCTTCTTCACAATGCTGAATCAAAACAAGATTGATCCACCTTTCATCATCAGATACCCTCAAACAACCTTCAATGGCATTATCCAATGCATTTCCTAGAATACTACAAAGATCCATTTCGCTGAACTGCAAAATATTAACTAGTTGGACAGTTTTCTC
>JAUNGU010000030.1:21868-24393 GCA_030524315.1 Peptococcaceae bacterium | reverse complement strand
GTCAGACAAAATTATAAAACCAACATTGATATTGGGGCATTAATAGAAAAATGAACACTCCGATAACTTTCAGTTGGTCATACTGAAAGTCACTTAAAATCAAATACAAACCTCCTATACAAAAAATGCAGCCCAGATTGGACTGCATTTTTTGTGTTTAGCGAATATCGCTCGATTATTTTTCGTCGTCGTCATCGGTGAAGAGGTCCTTCATTTTGTTGAAGAAGCCTTTGTCGTCCTTTTTCTTGTCGGACTTGGCATCGCTACGACTGGTGGTTTTTTTGTGGTCAAAGCGTTCGAGGGTTTGACCGAGCTGTTCAAAGAGGCTGCGCTGTTCGTCGGTGAGCTTCTTTGGCACGTCGACGACAATCGTCACGTACTGATCGCCCTTGGCGTAACTGCGCATGCTCTTGACGCCCTTGCCCTTGAGGCGGAAGCGGGCACCGTTTTGCACGCCGGCCGGAATCGTGAATTTGATGCGGCCGTCGATGGTTGGCACCTCGATTTCATCGCCCAAGGCTGCCTGGGCAACGTTGACGCGCTGCTCCATGTAGATGTCCGTGTCGTCGCGGGTGAAAATATCATGCGGACGCACGCGGATGTAGATGTAGAGATCGCCGGATGGGCCGCCGTTTTCTCCGGCTTCGCCCTCGCCTGCCATGCGCAGACGGGTGCCGTTGTCGACGCCTGCCGGAATGTTGACCTCCAGCGCCTTGCTTTCACGCTTGCGACCTGTGCCGCCACAATCCGTGCATTTGTCGTGGATGACTTTGCCGGTGCCACCACATTCTGGGCAGGTGGTCTGACTCTGCACGCGGCCAAATGGCGTCTGTTGCATGGTCGTCACGCGGCCCGTGCCGTGGCATCGGCTACAGGTTTCTGGGGATGTGCCAGGCTTGGCGCCTGTGCCTCCGCAGGTGGTGCAGGTGACCCAACGATCGACGGTAATCGTTTTTTTGCACCCAAAGACGGCATCTTCAAAGGACAGGGTCAAATCGTAGCGCAGATCACTGCCCTGGCGTGGCCCGTTGGCTTGGGCGCCAGCGCCACCTCCAAAAAACATATTGAAGATGTCGCCCAAATCGCCAAAGTCTGCGGCGCCCGCGCCACCGAATCCGCCAAAACCGCCACCTGCGCCAAAGTTTGGCGCATCGTGGCCGAATTGGTCATATTGCTGACGCTTCTGGGCATCGGACAATACGTCGTACGCTTCGTTGATTTCCTTGAACTTTTCTTCTGCGTCTTTGTCACCCGGGTTGACATCGGGATGGTATTTGCGCGCGAGCTTGCGGAAGGCTTTTTTGATGTCCGCATCGCTGGCGTTTTTTTCCACCCCGAGCACCTCGTAGTAATCACGCTTTTCTGCCATTATTTATTGTCGTCCACTTCGCTGAAGTCGGCGTCGTAGGTTCCGTCACTGCCTGCGCCCTGTGCCCCGTCGGCCCCTTGTGCGCCGTCCTGTTGCTGCTGCGCAGCTGCGGCGGCATACATTTTTTCGCTGACCTTGTAGATGGCCTGGGTGAGCGCTTCGCTCTTGGCCTTGATGTCTTCGGTATCATCGGCTTCGATGGCCTTCTTGAGGTCTTCCTGGGCCTGGGTGATGGCATCCTTGTCGGCCTGTTCTACAGCGTCGCCAGCATCCTTGAGCACCTTTTCGCTCTGGAAGAGGAGGGCGTCGGCGTTGTTCTTGGTGTCGATTTTTTCCTTCATCTTCTTGTCAGCTTCGGCGTTCATTTCGGCATCCTTGACCATGCGATCGATTTCTTCATCGGAAAGGCCGCTGTTGGACTGGATGGTGATGCGCTGGCTCTTGCCGGTGCCCTTGTCCTTGGCAGAGACGTTGACAATGCCGTTGGCGTCGATGTCAAAGGTAACTTCGATTTGTGGTACACCACGTGGGGCTGGTGGGATGTCCATCAGGCTGAAGCGACCGAGGGTCTTGTTGTCCTTGGCCATTTCACGTTCGCCCTGGAGCACGTGGATGTCCGTCGAGGTCTGGTTGTCAGCAGCGGTGGTAAATACCTGGCTGCGGGAGACAGGGATGGTGGTGTTGCGGTCAACGATCTTGGTCATGACACCACCGAGGGTTTCGATACCGAGGGACAGCGGAGTAACGTCCAAGAGGACAACGTCCTTGACTTCGCCGACCAAGACACCGCCCTGGATGGCTGCACCGATGGCAACGCATTCATCTGGGTTGATGCCCTTGAATGGTTCCTTGCCGGTGAGCTTCTTGACAGCATCCTGTACAGCTGGGATACGGGTTGAACCACCGACGAGGATGACCTTGTCAATGTCGCCGGTAGAGAGGCCTGCATCCTTGAGGGCCTGACGAGAAGGCACCATGGTTTTTTCAACGAGGTCTGCGGTGAGCTCGTCAAATTTTGCACGGCTCAGGTTGAGATCCAAATGCTGTGGCTGACCGTTGCCATCCATGGTGATAAATGGCAGGTTGATGTTGGAGTTGGTAACAGTGGAAAGTTCCATCTTGGCTTTTTCTGCTGCTTCCTTCAGACGCTGCTGAG
>JAUNGU010000030.1:21602-21858 GCA_030524315.1 Peptococcaceae bacterium | reverse complement strand
GCAGTCTTGTCACCGCTCAGGTCGATGCCGGTCTGAGATTTGAATTCAGCGACAGCCCAGTCGATGATCTTCTTGTCGAAGTCATCGCCACCGAGGTGGTTGTTACCGCTGGTCGCCAATACTTCAAAAATCCCGTCGCCAATTTCCATCAGGGAGACGTCGAAGGTCCCACCACCAAGGTCAAAGACGAGAATCTTCTGGTCGGTGTTGTCCTTGTCAACGCCGTAAGCCAAGGCTGCGGCGGTTGGTTCGTTGA
>JAUNGU010000030.1:20105-21592 GCA_030524315.1 Peptococcaceae bacterium | reverse complement strand
AGTACATCGAGCCCAGCGATCTTCCCGGCGTCCTTGGTGGCCTGACGCTGGCTGTCGCTAAAGTATGCAGGCACGGTGATGACGGCCTGGGTGACGGTTTCGCCAATGTAGGCTTCTGCGTCAGCCTTGAGCTTTTGCAGAATCATTGCCGAAATTTCCTGTGGGCTGTACTGCTTGCCACCGAGGCTGGCCTTATAGTCGGTGCCCATGTGGCGCTTGATGCTAGATACAGTGTTGTCAGGATTGGTGATGGCCTGACGCTTTGCGACCTGGCCAACGAGGCGTTCGCCGCTGTTGTTGACACCTACAACAGAAGGGGTGGTACGGTTCCCTTCGCTGTTAGGAATGACGACGGCTTCGCCACCTTCCATGACTGCTACACACGAATTTGTTGTCCCTAAGTCAATACCAATTACTTTTCCCATAATCTATTTTCCTCCTATATAAAGAACGATTGTCTAAAATTATTTGTTGCCTGTGACCCGACAAACCGTCGGACGCAACACCTTGTCCTTGAATTTGTAGCCGGCGCGCAGCTCATCAATGACGGTGTTGGCTGGCTTTTCCGCATCGTCGACGACCATGATGGCCTCGTGGAAATGTGGATCGTATTCCTGGCCCACAGCCTCGATGCGTTCAAGCCCAGCCTTGCCCAGCCCATCTAGGAGCTGACGCTGAACCTTTTCGAAACCGTCCTGATAAGCCAGCACGCTTTCGTCGGCATCCTCCGGCGTATTTTTGAGGGCCAGCTCGAAGCTGTCGAGGATCGGTAATAAATCCTTGATCAGATTCATGGCGCCGTATTTGTAAATCTCATCCTTTTCGTTGGCGTTGCGACGTTTGAAATTGTCAAAGTCGGCCAACAATCTGAGATAACGCTTGTTGAGCGCTTCATAAGCGTCATCGGCTGCAGGCGCGCCGTCCTTTTCCTCTGTTTCCGGGGTTTCTGGCGTTTGCGCTTGATCTTCCACCTTTGGCTCTTCGCTTGCGGTGTCCTTGCTTTGTTCATTTTCTGACATGCACAACACACTCCTTTTCTAGTATTTTTTATGAAAAATCGCCAATTCTGTCCCTGTCGACCAGTCGCCGTTTTGGGCAACGACCGTCGAGAGAGCATTTTTTCTGGCTTCGTTTTTTTCCATGCGGGTAAATAATTGTTCCAAGCCACCAAGGGCCGCCTCGAGCATGGCGACACAATTGCCGTAATCCATGCGTTTTGGACCGATGAGCGCCAGGTGACCAATGTTTTTGCCAACGGCGTAGCTGGCAATCACCATACCGCAGTCGTCAATGTCTGACGAGGTGTTTTCCTCACCAATGCGCACGGCAATGCCTTCCTCGGGCAATTCTCTAAAGAAGCCCGCCACCTCATCCTCATCGCTGAAGGCTTTGAGAAGGGTCTTGAGAAGCTTGGTGTCTTGAAATTCTTCAAAGGAAAGTACATTGAGCGCACCCTCGACGAGCACCTGCTTTTGCTGGCGATGGCT
>JAUNGU010000030.1:0-20095 GCA_030524315.1 Peptococcaceae bacterium | reverse complement strand
GAATGTCATTGAGCACATCCAGGAGATCATGAACGAATCCCGATGCCGTGCCCATCTGATCCACCAAAAATTCAATCAGCGGACGATGCCAATGCGCCACAGACAACCCTTTGAGATAATGGCTGAGCACACTGTTGACGACGCCGAGCTCCTGGGGACCAAAGCCCTCCGGCAGATCAATGAGCTGCTGCTCGACGCGCTCGTCGTCGGTCACAACCACCATCAGTCCCCTGCCCGGCATGAGATAAATGAGATCCAACATGCTCAAGAGCGGCTTGGTCACCTCCGCCTCGGGCGTGACCATCATCGCCGTGTAGCCCGTGACCTCTGCCAGCCGTTTGAGAATGTAGCGCATGCGCACGTCATCCATGCTCGTCTGAGAGCAGATGTAACGGTAGAGCTTTTTCTCTTCGGTGTAAGGCTTCTTGGTCCGGTACATGAGACGATTGACATAATAGCGATAACCGACGTCTGTCGGCACGCGTCCTGCGGAAGTATGGGGCTGAATAATGTAGCCCATTTCCTCCAGGTCGGACATTTCGTTGCGCACCGTCGCCGAGCTAAAGCCGATGTCGTATTTCTTGGAGATGGTTCGTGAACCAACCGGCACAGCCGTTTCGATGTAATCTGTGACAATCGCAGCTAGAATTTTTTCTTTTCTTTCATCTAACATGCTCTTGCCTCCTTTATTAGCACTCTTTTCGTTCGAGTGCTAACTCTGGATAAAGAATACCACGTAAATCAAGAAACGTCAAGGGCTCACGAAAAAATTTTCGCAACAAATCAAGAATTTTTCGCTGGCTGCAGACAGCCAAAAAAATAGACCGTACAAGATTTTTTCCCTGCACGCCCACCGCCGAAAATATGCATGCGCTCCAAATTTTTCGCTCGCCACCAAATGCCACGACAAAGCAATGGCACACGGCGATGCCTCAGCGCCCTGGATATAAACACCTGCACACCAACGTGCCTTTGCGATTGCAAAAAAATAAAGATGCCCCCTTCGGAACATCTCCATTTTATACGTCTGTGCTAGAAACCAAAATTTTCCATATTCCATTGAAAACCATCGCGCAAAAGCACGCTTAATAGATGCCGCCTTCTCAATCCTCACACTGGCTGTACGAGAATTTTTTTGAGCTGCTCCCATTCCAATTCAATTTGCGAATAGCCGAACTGGACAATGCTTTGCAATGCTTTTTTCAAGACGACGACGCTCATCCCCTGGTAGGCACCGATGTTTTCGGAAATGTCCTCGCCATCGATGGAGACCACCTCGTAGAGGGTGCCTTCCGCCGCTTGGTCTAATCTAAAAATGTCACTCATTGTTTTCTCCATCTGTGATGCGCACCGCCACGCGGTACAAATTGGCAATCTTATCATTCTCAATGGCGCGTCGGGCGACAGTGTCGTTGATCAGCTGGCCAGGAATGATGATGGGGTCGTTATTTTTGTCGACCACTGGCGCAGAGACGGTGTAATTTTCCAAATCGCGCAGGACGCTGAGAATTTCCGATTCCATTGTAGCATATTTTGCCGATTTGCTTTGTTCAGAGAAGGTTTCAATCATGCCCTTGAGCTCTTTGCCGATTTTTTCGGTGAAGCGATTGACCTCACGGTTGATTTCCTCGGTGTCAATATTTTTGACGCGTTCGCCGACCATTTGGCTTGCACCGGAGAGGGTCGTGCCGACGCGCTTGACAATCGACTGGAGCATGTCTTCTACGGCTTTGGTATCGTCGTCGCTGGATTTTTCTTGCGCATCGGCACCCTGGTAGGTGGTTTTTTCGAGGACGTCTTCGCTGGCGCTGAGCACCACGGCACCGCTGCCAATTTTGGCAATGTGTGCAGCATCGACGCCATAGAGGGCGCCATCGCGGGCGAGGATCAGCTCACTCACAGTACCACCCTCGCTCTTCCAGGAGAAGGCAGCGATTTTACCGAGGACTTTCCCGGCCTTGTCCAGGCAAGCACGATCGAGGAGTTTTTTCAGGTCGTCGGTGCCAGTCGTCTCAAAATCTGAAACGACAATGATTTCCTGATCCACATCGGCCACGGCGCTGTAAGTGCAGGCTGCGTCGTCCACGACGAGGGCTGCCACACGCAGAGGATTTTCGGCAACGAGGAGGTTGTCGATTTCTCCTGTCAAATCGCCGTTAGCCAGGTTCAGTACGTCTTTATCCAAAAAATCCGATGAATACAGTGTGTCTCTCATCAATTTAATCACCTTTCTTCGTCGTCTGTTTGTTGGGCTTTTCTTTGCTTGGCGCGATAGACGCGCTTGGAGAGCAGAATGCTGGCCTCATAGAGCACATACATCGGCAGCGCCAAGAGCGCCTGGCTCACCACATCCGGCGGGCTGAAAACGCCGGCGATGATGACAATCACCACAATCACATAGCGCCGGTATTTGACGAGCGTCATTGGCGTCACAAGCTCGAGCTTGGTCAGGAAAAAGACCAGGAGGGGAATTTCAAAGACCACGCCAAAGGGCAGGAGAAATTTCCACACAAAGCTCAAATAATTTGCCACGGTGATGAAGGGGTCAAACTCGCCACTGAAATTAAAGAGCAGGGCCTTGAGCGCCACCTTGAGCACCACAAAATAGCCAAAGCACACGCCCAGCACAAAGAGCAGCACCATCCAGAAAAGCAACGTCAAAAACACGCGACGCTCATTTTGATAGAGCCCCGGCAAGACAAATTTGAGCACCTGCCAAAGCACAATCGGACTGGCCAGAATCACGCCAGCGAGGATGGAGATTTTCATGTAGGCCATGAAGGCCTCGGCCACATTCGTGAATTTGAGCTGGATGCCATACTGGGCGATGGGCCCTGTGACAAGTGACATAATCGGCTCGCGCAAAAAGCCGTAGCAGAGAATCGAGGCAGCAAAGACTGCAATGAGTGAAATCAGGAAAACACGTCGCAGCGCTAGAAAATGCTCAGACAGCGGCAGTTTTTTCTCTTCTGACATGTTTTCCCTCCTTCTACTTTTTTTGCTCAGACGATTTTGACGCGCCCATCAAATCCTTTTTGAGATCATCGAGCTCGCTCTTGAATTGGCTTTCTTTTTCCTTGCTCTTGGTGGAAATATCCGACAAGCCTGCTTCCTTCTTGATGCTTTCGACCTCATCCTTGAGATTGAGGTCGTTGTCTGACAGGGCTTTCTTGAAGCTGTTGACGGTTTTTCCCAATGAACGGCCCACCTCCGGCAGCTTGTCTGGCCCCAAGACCAGAAAAGCCACCAGGAGGATGACAATGATTTCACCAATACTTAATCCCATAGGCTCATCCCTTATTCGTCAGTTTTTTCTTTTTCAGCAGTGTCAGCGACGTCTTCTGCATCTTCCTTCTTGGCAGCTGGCTCATCGTCCTTGTGAATTTCTTCTTTGAATTCACGGATGGACTTGCCGGCAGATTTGCCAAGACCTGCAAGCTTCGTCGACCCAAAAAGCAGCACGATGACCAGCAGAATGACAACGATTTCGCCCATACTCAATCCAAACATTTTGTCACCTCACAATTTATGCGTTTTCCAATTCCGACAGCATGTCGTAGCGTTTCTTTACAGCTTCCAAATCGAGCTTGTAGCTTTCTACCTTATCTTTTTCCGCCTGCACAACCGCTTCCGGCGCCTTGGCCACAAAGCCCTGGTTGGCGAGCTTCTTTTCGGCGCGGGTCACCTCGGAGGCGAGACGGTCCATTTCCTTTTGCAAACGCGCCAGCTCTTCACCGAGATCGAGCACACCGCGAAGTGGCAGTACCACTTCGGCACCTTGCACGACGCTCGATACCGACTGACGCTCTGCCGCGCTGATGTCTGCCAAGAGCGTCACCTCATCGGCGTAGGCCAAGGCCTTGAGCTGGGTCTCGTAGCCACTGGCGACGGCCTTTTGTTCCTCGTTGTGGCAATGGATTTGCAACGCCGACTTTTTGCCGGTCGGGATGCCCATGTCATAGCGCATGGCGCGGATGCCCTTGACGAGATCCATGAAGAAATCCATGCCCTTGTAAGCCTCGTCATAGCGCAAGCCCTCGGTATTTTCCGGCCACTGGCTGATGATGATGGATTCGCCGTCGTGTGGCAAATGCTGCCAGATTTCTTCGGTGATGAATGGCATGATTGGATGCAAAAGCACCGTCGTTTCGCGCAGAATCCACGCCGCCGTTTCCTGGGCGCTCAGCTTGCTTTCCGGCGTGAGGCGGCCATAGAGGCGTGGCTTGATCATTTCGATGTACCAGTCGCAGAATTCGTTCCAGATGAAATCCTTGATGGTCTTGGCGGCTTCCCCAAAATCAAAGTGATCGAGCTCTGCCGACATTTTTTCTGCCACCTCGTAGAAACGGGTGATGATCCACTGGTCGACCATGTCCTCACTGACCGGTGGCTTATCGCTGACGGTTCCCTGGAAATCTTCGAGATTCATGAGCACAAAGCGCGCCGCATTCCAGAGCTTGTTGGTAAAATTGCGCGCCGCTTCAATTTTTTCGGAACGATAGCGCACGTCGTTGCCTGGAGTGACACCGGTGACGAGGGTGAGACGCAACGCATCGGCGCCGTACTTGTCGATTTCTTCCAGCGGGTCGATGCCGTTTCCAAGGGATTTACTCATTTTACGACCGTGCTGGTCGAGGACGAGGCCGTGAATGAGCACGTCCTTGAACGGACGCTGATCGGTCATTTTGTAAGCATCGAAAATCATGCGAGCGACCCAGAAGAAGATGATGTCGCGCCCGGTGACGAGGACATCCGTTGGATAGAAATCCTTGTAATCGTCCTTGTCGGTGTCCGGCCAACCCATGACCTCAAATGGCCAGAGCCCGGAGCTGAACCAGGTGTCCAGCACGTCCTCATCCTGCTTGAGATGATGGGAGCCGCAGCTTGGGCAGACAGTCGGATCCTCGCGGGTGCAGATGACCTCGCCACAATCCTGGCAATACCACACAGGAATGCGATGGCCCCACCAGAGCTGACGGGAAATGCACCAGTCGCGAATGTTTTCCAGCCAACCAATATAGACCTTTTCAAAGCGCTCCGGCACAAATTGAATGTCCTTGTCAAGAACGGCCTGGAGCGCTGGCTTGGCGATTTGTTCCATACGCACAAACCACTGCTTGCTGACGCGTGGTTCGATGACCGTGTGGCAGCGGTAGCAATGACCGACCGAGTTGCTGTAATCCTCGGTGTGATCAAAGTATGGCGTGCCTTCCAGATCCTTGATGACCTGCTTGCGGCATTCAAAGCGGTCCATGCCCTGATATTTGCCGGCGTTTTCGTTCATGACGCCATAATCATCCATGACGACGACATGAGGGAGCTTGTGGCGCTCGCCCATTTCGAAGTCGTTGACATCGTGGGATGGGGTGATTTTTACCGCACCGGTCCCGAATTCCATTTCGACGTATTCGTCAGCAATGACAGGAATTGGCTTGTTGATGATTGGCAAGATGACGTTTTTGCCGATGAAATCCTTGTAGCGTTCGTCATCAGGATGCACCGCCACCGCCGTGTCACCAAACATTGTCTCCGGACGGGTAGTGGCGATGGTGAGTTTGCCGGAGCCGTCTTCCAGCGGATAGTTCAAATAATAGAGGGCACCCTGGTTATCCTCGTGCTCGACTTCGATGTCAGAAATCGTCGTGTGGCAATGTGGGCACCAGTTGACAATGTAATTGCCCTGATAAATCAGCCCCTGCTCATAGAGGGAGACAAAGGCTTCGCGCACGGCACGGCTGCAGCCCTCGTCCATGGTGAAGCGTTCGCGGTCCCAATCGCAGGACGCGCCGAGCTTGCGAATCTGGCGAGTGATGGTGTCGCCGTATTGCTTTTTCCAATCCCAGCAGTGGTCGACAAATTTTTCGCGGCCGATGTCCTCGCGAGAAATGCCCTGCTCGCGCAGCATGTTGTCAACCTTGGCCTGAGTGGCGATGCCGGCGTGGTCGGTGCCTGGCACCCAGAGCACGCGGTAGCCTTTGAGGCGCTTGTAACGCACGAGAATGTCCTGCATGGTTTCATCCATCGCGTGGCCCATGTGCAGCTTGCCGGTGACGTTTGGCGGCGGCATGACAATAGAAAATGCTGGCTTTGAGCGGTCAGCGGATGGTGCAAATAAATGATTGTGTTCCCAGAATTCATACCAACGGTTCTCGACCTTGGATGAATCGTATTGTTTTTCCAAGTTTTCGATAGACATGAACAAATCTCCTCCAAATAAAAAAAGCCACCCCCATAAAAGGGCGACAAAATCGCGGTACCACCTTTTTTCAGCCCGAAGGCCCTCCACATGCGCTAACGGGCATGAGCCGGGAAAATCCTGCCTCCAAAGCAACCTTCAACCGCTGCCTGCCAATGGGATTTTCAGCCACGCTCCCACTCTCTGTCTGACGCTCGCGATTTACTCCTCTTTATCTCAGGCTTTGTAAATAATCATACCAAAGCCATCGACAAGTCGTCAATCCCACAGCCTCTATTTACCAATAAAAAAATCGCAGGCCAGCGATTACTAGCCTGCGACAAAAAATTTGCGCTAAATAATTTTAGAAGCGTTTCTTTTTGCTCTTCATAGAAATGTCGTACCACAGTGGCGACGCGACAAAAATCGACGCGTAGGTCCCGGCGATGATACCGATGATGATCGCCAAGACAAAGAGCTTGGTCGTTGCCCCACCGAGGAAGAGCACTGCAAAAAGCGGAATCAGCGTACTCACAGAAGTGTACACCGAGCGCTTGACCACCGAGCCAATCCCGAGGTTGACGACACCGAGCAAATCGTCGCGCTTGACATTGCCGATGCGTTCACGGATGCGGTCAAAAACAACGAGGGTGTCGTTGATGGAGTAACCGAAAATCGTCAAAATCGCCGCCACAAACTGAGCGTTGAGCTCCAGCTGGAACAGCGAGAACACACCTAAGGTGATGATGATATTGTGGAAGAGGGCGATGTTGCCGGCAATGGCAAAGCGCCATTCAAAACGCACGGAGATGTAGACAATCATCAGCACCAGCGCAATGATCAGCGCCAGAACGCCAGAGTTGAGAATTTCCTGGCCGACAGATGGCCCAACCGCGTTGGCCTGCTGGATGTCAAACTTTCCCGTCTCTGCTTCGAGCTTTTCGGAGAATTTATCCTGGGCATTCTGGTCCATGTACTGGGCCTTGATTTGGTAGACGCCACCATCCAATTCCTGGATCTGCGCGCCCTCATAGCCAGCGGTCTTGAGATCCTCACGCAACTCGGCGATATTCAGAGATTTTTCAAATTTCACCTGCATGACCGTACCGCCGGTAAAATCGATCCCCAGGTTGAAGCCCTGCACACACATGGAGATGATGCTCACAATGATGAGAAGAGCGGAAAGAACGTAAGAATATTTTCTTTTTCCAATGAAATCCATTCTAGTCCTCCCTCCTTACACCATAGAAGCGTGGCGTTTTGATGACCCCGCCAAGTACCAGGTTTTTCAAAATAAAGCGTGTAAAGGTGATCGCCGTAAACAAGCTGATCACAATACCGATGGCCAGCGTGATCGCAAAGCCACGCACCGAGCCGGTGCCAAGTGCCATGAGCACAAAGGTGGCAATGAGCGTCGTCACGTTGGCGTCGAGAATCGTCGCCAGGGCTTTTTTGAAGCCGCTGTCTGTGGCCACGCGCACACTCTTGCCTGCGCGCAGCTCTTCACGAATGCGCTCGTAAATCAAGATGTTTGCATCGACCGCCATCCCGATGGACAGGAGGAAGGCCGCAATGACCTGAAGCGTGATCGTCGAGCGAATGAGAATCAAGGCGCCTGCCAAAAGAAGCGCATAGAGCACCAGAGAAATATCAGCGACAAGCCCCGGCCCACGATAGATGGCCAAGAGGAAGAGCGCCAAAATAATGCAGCCGATGATGGCCGCGTTCAAGCTCTGAGCGATGGCATCCGGCCCAAGCTGGGCACCGACGGTGTTTTGCTCGACAATCTTGAGATCCACTGGCAGCGCGCCAGAGTTGAGCTGTACTGCCAGGTTGGACGCTTCCTCCATGGAGCTAAAGCCCCCGGAGATTTGCGCCTGGCCATTGGTGATCGCCGACTGAATCGTTGGCGCAGAAATCACCTTGTCATCGAGAACGATGGCAATGGCGCGCTTCTGATCACCTTCGCTGTACTTGCTGACCAGATCCTGGGTGGCTTTTTTGAAAGCCTCTGCCCCTTCATCGTCAAAGGTGATGCTGACGACAAAGCGACGGTTTGGATCGGTGGCCTGATCGTCGGTCATGGCCTGCGCATCCTTGAGATGAGAGCCATCGACAACGACCTCTCCGTTGTCCACTCTGACAAATGACATTTTAGCCGTCGTACCAATGGTACGCACCGCTTCCTCCGGATCCTTGACCCCTGGCAGCTCAACGGCAATACGGTTGGAGCCTTCCAGGCGCACATCCGGTTCGGAAACGCCAAGACCGTTGATACGATTGTTGATGATGGAAATGGCTCCCAGCATATCTTCGTTGCTCGTACCCTCGGGCGCTTCCAAACGAATCAGCACCCCGCCCTGTAAATCCAAGCCAAGGTTGGCATGGCTTTGGTAAACAGGAATGAGCGCCACCACAGCGACCGCAATCGCCAGGATCACGGCAACCACTGCAGCTATTCTGCTTCGTTGCATGAAACAATCCCTCCTATTTCTTTTTAATGAGACATTTTTTATTATAGGCAAATTAGCAAATGATAACAAGAGAAAATGAGCCGCGAGGTGGTCGCGGCTCATTAAAAATCAAGGTTTGTCGAAAAGAGACGGCTTATGCCTTATCCTTTTCTTCTTCGACGGCTTCTGCTGGCGCCTCGGCTTCCTCGGTCACTTCCTCAACCTCTGCTGGGTCAGCCGTTTCAGCCTCTGCCTCTTCGACGTCATCTGCGTCGTCATAAGCGTCGTCGTTTTCTTCATCCTGCAACACCTGAGCCACATACTGCTTTGACACTTCGACGACCAAACCTTCTGCGATTTCGACGTAAACGTAGCTGTCTGAAAGCTCACGGATGTAGCCAGTGATTCCGCCGGCCGTTAGCACGCGGTCATTGATCTTGAGATTTGCAAGCATCTGACTGCGCTGGCTCTGTATCTTTTTCTGCGGTCTAATCATCAAAACATACAAGAACGCCAAAATGGCCACAACGTAAATAATCCATCCAATTGATGACACTGTCCATTCCCTCCTTAAATACCGAATATATCTATATTACTACATCGTCAGTGAAAAAGAAATTACATTTTATAAGAATCAAAAAACTGTTGCCGAAACTCGACATAGCGATCCTCGCGAATCGCTTGACGCAATTCCTCCATGAGATGGTTGAGGTAGTAAATATTGTGAATCGAAAGCAACCTGTAGGCGAGCATTTCTCCGGCCTTGAAGAGATGGCGAATGTAGGCCTTGGTAAAATGCTGGCAGGCGTAGCACTGGCAGCCCTCTTCAAGGGGCGTGGTGTCTTTGCTGTACTGCTGATTTTTAATATTGAGCCGCCCCTTTGCTGTCCAGAAGGCACCGTGGCGAGCGATGCGCGTCGACTGCACGCAGTCAAACATGTCCACGCCGTAGCCCACGGCCTGCACGAGGTTATCGGGATTGCCAACGCCCATGAGATAGTGGGGCTTGTGCCGCGGCATTTCCGGCACCGTCTCTGCGAGGAGTTCATACATGGTGTCGTTGGCCTCGCCGACGCTCAAGCCGCCGATACCGTAGCCCGGCAAATCAAACTGGGTGATTTCGTGAATGCTCTGCAGGCGCAAATCCTTGTACATCCCGCCCTGGACAATGCCAAAGAGGGCCTGATCGTCCGGACGCTCATGGGCCTTGATGCAACGCTCGAGCCAGCGCGTTGTGCGCTCCAGAGAATTTTTCGTGTAGGTGCGGTCGGCGGTGTGGGGAATGCACTCGTCAAAGGCCATGATGATGTCGGCACCCAGGGCGTTCTCGATGCCCATGACCGATTCCGGCGTGAAGAGGTGCTTGGAGCCGTCGAGATGGGAGCGGAAGGTCACGCCCTCCTCGCTGATTTTGCGCAAATCGCCCAGGCTGAACACCTGGAAGCCGCCGCTGTCGGTGAGAATCGGCCGGTCCCAGTTCATAAATTGGTGCAAGCCGCCCAATTCCTTGATAAGCTCGTGGCCCGGACGCAAATACAGATGATAGGTGTTGGCGAGAATGATCTGGGATTTTGCCGCCTTGACCTCGTCCGGCGTCAGGGTTTTGACGGCGGCCTGGGTGCCGACGGGCATATAGGTTGGCGTCTCGATGACGCCGTGGGGCGTCTCGAGTTTGCCGACGCGGGCGCCGGTGTGGCTGCATTCTTTTTCGATGGTGTATTCAAAACTCATTTTTTCTCTCCTGGATTGATAAACATGGCATCGCCAAAGGAAAAGAAGCGATAGCGTTCCTTCACGGCTTCATTGTAAGCGTGGAGGATTTTTTCACGGTCCGACAGGGCGCTGACGAGCATCATCAGCGTCGATTTTGGCAGATGGAAATTGGTGATCAGCCCATCGACAATTTGCCACTGATACCCCGGGTAGATGAAAATCGTCGTCCAGCCGCTGCCTGCCACGAGCTTGCCATCCTCAGCGGCGCTTTCTAGAGCGCGGGTTGAGGTGGTGCCCACAGAAATAATGCGACGCCCCTCGGCCTTGGCCTGGTTGATGCGCGCAGCCGTTTCCTCTGAAATGTCGTAGTATTCGCTGTGCATTTCGTGGTCTTCGATGTTTTCTTCATCGACCGGCTTGAAGGTGCCTAGCCCCACATGGAGCAAGACCTCCTCTATCTCCACGCCCTTGTCGCGCAGCTCGTCCAAGAGGGCTTCGGTGAAATGGAGCCCTGCCGTTGGCGCCGCTGCCGAGCCGTCGACCTTGGCATAGACGGTCTGGTAACGGCTCTGATCCTCGAGCTGCTCGTGAATGTACGGCGGCAGGGGCATGGTGCCGAGCTTGTCGAGGATTTCTTCAAAGACGCCATCAAAATGGAAGGTGATTTTGCGCCCGGCGCTGGTGTTGGCAATGATCTCGCCGCGCAAAAGCCCGTCGCCAAAGACAACCGTCGTGCCCACCTTGGCGCGCTTGCCGGGATGCACGAGAACCTCCCAGGTGTTTGGCAAATTTTCATCGCGCTTTAGGAGGAGCACCTCGATTTTTGCGCTGCCGCCTTCCTTGATGCCGAAAATGCGCGCGGGAATGACCTTGGTCTTGTTGAGCACAAGCACATCACCGGCGTGCAAATAGTTCACAATATCTCTAAAGACGTGGTGGCTGAGGGCGCCGGTGTTTTTGTCCATGACCAAAAGCCGCGACTGATCGCGCTGGGCCACCGGGTGCTGGGCGATCAATTCCTCTGGCAGCTCGTAATCAAAATCACTCGTTTTCATTGGCATCTGCTCCTTCCTTGTCAAATAAGTCGATCTGCGCCTCGCCCTGGCTCTGCAAATGCTGGGGCGCACGCAAGCCAAAATGCGCATAGGCCTTGTCGGTGGCAATGCGCCCCCGCGGCGTACGCGCCAAAAAGCCCTCCTGCAAGAGGAATGGCTCGCAAACATCCTCGAGGGTCACGCGCTCCTCGCCGATGCTCGCCGCCAGCGTATCCAGCCCCACGGGGCCGCCCTTGTACTGCTCGATGATTGTCAACAGCAGCGTGCGGTCCAGCGTGTCCATGCCGCTGGTGTCGATTTCGAGCTTGTCCAGGGCGTAATTGCTGATGGCGGCGTCAATGAGCCCCTGTCCCTCAACCTGGGCAAAATCGCGCACGCGATTGAGCAAGCGATTGGCAATACGCGGCGTCCCTCGCGAGCGGCTGGCAATGAGGCGCGCGCCTTCCTCCTCGATGGGCACCTGCATGAAGGCGGCGTTGTTTTTGATAATCTCCGCGAGCTCGTCGACCGTGTAAAATTGCAGGCGCTCGATGATGCCGAAGCGATCCCGCAAAGGCGATGAGAGGCTCCCTGCGCGGGTCGTCGCACCAATGAGGGTGAATGGCGGCAGATCCATGCGCAGGCTGCGGGCGCTCGGCCCCTTGCCGATGATAATGTCCAGCATATAATCCTCCATCGCCGAATAGAGCACCTCCTCAGCGCTGCGATTGAGGCGATGGATTTCGTCGATGAAGAGCAGATCGTTTTCCTGGAGGTTGGTGAGCAGTGCCACCAAATCTCCAGGCCGCTCGATGCTCGGCCCCGAGGTGATGTGAATATTGACGCTGAGCTCGTTGGCAATAATCTGCGCAAGCGTCGTCTTGCCCAGCCCCGGCGGCCCGTAAAAGAGGCAGTGATCCAGCGCTTCGCCGCGCACCAGCGCCGCTTCAACGTAGATTTTCAATTTGTTTTTGACACTCTGCTGGCCAATGTAATCGTCAAATTGCTTGGGACGCAGGGATTTTTGCACCTTGGCGTCTTCAATGAGTTCACCTGGCGATATCAATCGTTCTTCAAGCATGGCTTAACTCCTTGATAAATATTGCAGGGCCTTTTTCAAAGCCTTGTTGAGATCCGTTTCCTCAAGCACATCGGTGCCGTCGAGCACCTGCTTGATCTCGCCGGGATGATAGCCCAGCACCTGGAGGGCGTCGGTGAGATCCTTTTCGAAGGCGCTCTCTGCTCGCGCTGCCGTTTTCTGCTGCACGACGTCGCCGCTGCCGGTGATTTCCGGAAAGGCGGTCGCCACCTTTTCCTTGAGCTCGAGAATGATGCGCGCCGAAGTTTTTTTGCCGATGCCGGGGAGGGACGAGAGCATTTTTTCATCCTCGCGGCGAATCGCCATAATGATCCCCTCAGCCCCGCCGACACCGAGCATCTGCATCGCGCTCTTTGGCCCCACGCCGGAAATCGTCAAGAGCAACAAAAAAACGCGCTTTTCCAGCTGGGAGCGAAAGCCGTAGAGGCTGAGGTCATTTTCCCGCACCTGCAGCTGGGTGTAAATCGCCGTTTCCTCGCCAATGTCGTAGAGCATGGCGCCATCGGTGGGCATTGTCACCTCAAAGCCGATGCCGCCAACCATGAGCGTCACCACCGCACCGTCGATATCGATGACGGTGCCTTTCAAATATCCAAGCATGTTGTCCTCCGTTTATATCAATCCCGAGCGGCTGTGGGCGTGACAAATGGCGATGGCCAAGGCGTCCGCCGCATCATCCGGCTTTGGTATTTCCGGGAGATTCAAGAAATTCTGTACCATATATTGCACCTGTTTTTTTTCGGCGCTGCCGTAGCCGACCAGGGCTTTTTTGACCTGCATCGGCGTGTATTCGCCAATGGGAAGCCCTGCTTGCGCCAGCCGCAGGAGCAAAACGCCGCGCGCCTGGCCGACGGTGATGGCCGTCGTCGTATTGCGGCCGAAGAATAATTTTTCGATGGCCACCTCATCGGGACGATACTGCTCCAGCACCTGCCCCAGGTCCTCGTAAATCACCTCGAGGCGATTTTCCATGGCCATCTCCGGCTTGGTGAGAATGGTGCCGTAGGCGATGGCGCTAATTTTGAAATGATTCATACGGATGACGCCGTAGCCCGTCGTCGCTGTGCCTGGATCCAAGCCCAAAATAATCACGCGTTTTCCTCCCAGCCGAAAAATTCCGCTTGCACGGTCTGTTTAAGTATAACAAAGATGCCACCCCTTGGAAAGTGGCCCCGCGCCCACAAAAAAAGACACTCCTGATATTTTATCACGAAGTGTCTCTTATCACAATTTGAGTCCCTGGCGAATTATTCCACCGCTTGCGTCAGCAGGGCGTGAATCTCGTCAGCGCCGAGGCCCGTCTCTGCCGAAAATAATATGATGCTTTCCTCTGCCGCCATACCCAAACCCTTGCGGATGACGCTGGCGTGCTTTTGGTACTGGCCGCGAGAAATTTTGTCGGCCTTGGTCGCCACCACCTGCACGTTGAGGCCGTAATGAATGAGCCACTGATACATGGCAATGTCATCCTTGGTCGGTGGGTGGCGCAAATCAATCATTTGCAGCACGAGGCAGCAGGCGTCGCGGTGCTGAAAATAATTTTCGATGAACTGGCCCCATTTTTCCCGTTCCTTCTGGCTGGCTTTTGCAAAGCCGTAGCCCGGCACGTCGACAAAATAAAAGGGCTGCACGTCTGTGTCGATCTCATAATAATTCAGCTGGCGGGTTTTGCCCGGCTGAGAGCTCGTGCGCGCGAGATTTTTGCGCTTGATGACGCGATTGATGAGCGACGACTTGCCCACATTCGAGCGCCCGCAGAGGGCGATTTCCGGATAGCCCGTCGTCGGATACTGCTTGTCGGAAACGGCACCGATGAGAAATTTGCTGTTTTTGATGATCATTTTACCACCTCATCTCGAAAAGCGATGCGCCACACCTCTTCGATGCGGCTGGCCGTGTGAATCTCGAGGGCGTCGCGCACCTCGCGCGGAATGTCCTCCAGATCCTTTTCACAATCCTTCGGAATGACGACCACCTTGCTGCCAGCGCGATGGGCCGCTGTGACCTTTTCGCGAATGCCGCCGACGGCCAAGACCTTGCCACGCAAGGTGATTTCCCCGGTCATGGCCACGTCCTGACGCAGCGGCTTTTGGATCATCATCGAAAGTAGCGAGGTCGTCAGCGTCACGCCAGCCGACGGCCCTTCCTTTGGCACAGCGCCGGATGGCACGTGGATGTGAATGTCGTGGGTGTCGGTGAACTTTTCCGGAATGCCCATGTCGTCGCTCACGCTGCGCAGATAGCTCAGAGAAATCTGCGCCGATTCGCGCATCACGTCGCCGAGACGACCGGTCAAATAGAGCTTGCCGCTGCCCGGCATGCTGAGGCTTTCAATTTGCAGGATCTCGCCACCCACCGGCGTCCAGGCCAGGCCGACGGCGACGCCGATTTCGTCTTTTTTGCCCGTCTCCAGATGGTCGACCAGCGGATTGCCGAGGAAGGCCTTGACGTCTGTCTTGGTCACGCGCTTCCCCTCGTGCTTTTCGCCGAGGAATTCGGCCTTGGCGTGCTTGCGGCAGATGGCTTCAATCTTACGCTCGAGCTCACGCACACCGGCCTCGCGAGTGTAGTGGCTGATAATGTCCTTGAGGGCGCCGTCGGTAAACGAGAGCTGGCCTTTTTCCAAGCCGCAGGCGTCCATGGCCTTGCTGACCAAATATTTCTTGGCGATTTGCAGCTTCTCGTATTCGGTGTAGCTGGTCATCTCGATGATTTCCATACGATCGCGCAGCGGTCCGGGAATGCCCTGGATGTCGTTGGCGGTGGTGATGAAAAACACCTTGGAGAGATCAAAGGGCACCTCGAGATAGTGATCGCTGAAGGTGTTGTTCTGCTCAGGGTCCAGCGCTTCTAGGAGTGCCGCCGATGGGTCGCCCTTGAAATCGCGGGTGAGCTTGTCGATTTCATCCAGGAGAAAAACCGGATTGGCACTGCCTATATCCGACAAGCCCTGAATCAAGCGCCCCGGAATGGCACCGACGTAGGTTCTTCGGTGGCCGCGAATTTCCGACACATCCTGCACACCGCCCAGCGCCACGCGCACAAAATCGCGGTTGAGGGCGCGGGCAATCGATTGGGCCAACGACGTTTTGCCGATCCCCGGTGGACCGACAAAGCAGAGAATTGAGCCGACGTTGTCTTCCTTGAGGAATTGCACGGCGAGAAATTCGAGGATGCGCGATTTGATTTTTTCGAGGCCGTAGTGATCACGCTCGAGAATTTTTTGCGCGTAAGCCAGATCATTTTTGTTTTTCTTGTACTTGCCCCAAGGCAGGTCCACGAGGAATTCCAGGTAATTTTGGGTGTTGCCATATTCCGGCGACATTGGGCTCGAGTTGCGCATGCGGCGCAGCTCCTTGCGCGCCCGCTCCTTCACCGCTTCCGGCATCAGTGAGGCTTCGATTTTTTTGGCGAGCTCGTCAAATTCTGCGGCGCGGTCCTCGCCCTCGCCGAGCTCCTGATAGATGACCTTGAGTTTTTCGCGCAGATAATATTCCTTCTGAGACTTGTCGATGGCCGCCTTGACGCGGTTGTTGAGATCCATCTCAAGCTCGATCATCTCATTTTCCTGGTTGAGGGTCACCACCAACAGCGCCAGACGCTTGTCGATGCACGGCTCAGAAAGAATCTCGTAGCGCGTCTCCATTTTTGGCACCATCATATTGGCAACCATGTCGACGCGCTTTTCTGCGTCGGGCTCGCGGTAAATGCCGTGGAGCTGGCTGGCGCTGAGCTTTTTGGTAACGCGATTGAGCTTGTTGAGGGCGCTTGTCAGCTGCTCGTTCATCTGCGCCATAAACTCCTCTGCCGCCGCGCTCGTGTAGCGCCCCTCTAAAATCTCCGCCCGGCCGTGGAGAACCTCCGGCGCTACATCAAGAGCTGTCAGACGCACGCGGCCAAGAATGCTGACCTTGATTTTGTAGCCATCAATGAGCGCGTTGTTTTCCACCTTGTCCAGCGTCGCGACGACGCCGACAGGATAGAGTCCTTCCAGCACTGGCAGCTCTTCGTCCGCATCTTTCTGGGTCAACAAGAGCAGGCGCCGATCGGCACGTGCGCGCGCCTCCTCGACGGCACGCTTGGAAAGAGCGCGGCCAATATCCAGGCTGATGCTCGATCCTGGAAACGGCACCAGCTGCCGCAGTGGCACCAGCGGATAATGGTCATCGGCTAGTATCTGATCCTTCATTGCTTCATCTCCCTTACAAAAAAGGACCTTGCAAAGATACCCCTTGCAAAGTCCTTTGTGACTCATTTTAATTCAAGCGCAGGTGGCTGCTCGCCAAGAATCGCTTCCTTGGTGATGCGAACCTTGGCCACATCGTCACGACTTGGCACGTCATACATAATGTCCATCATGACGTTTTCGAGAATGGCGCGCAAGCCACGGGCGCCGGTTTTACGCTTGAGCGCTTCGTCAGCGATGGCATCCAGCGCCTCGTCTTCAAAGACGAGCTCTACATCGTCCATGCCCAAGAGCTTCTGGTACTGCTTGACGAGGGCATTTTTTGGCTCGACGAGCACACGGATGAGGGCCGCCTTATCCAGCTGCTCGAGGGTCACCAGATATGGCACGCGGCCAATAAATTCTGGGATCAAGCCAAATTTCAACAGATCCTCCGGCTCGATTTTTTTCAGCGGCGCCATTTCACTGCCCGACGCGTCGGTTTTTGCCGGTTCGTCGGTGACAAAGCCGAGGCTGCCCTTGCCGGTGCGGCGCTCGATGATGTTTTCGATGCCATCAAAGGCCCCACCGAGAATGAAGAGCACGTTGGACGTGTCCAGCTGAATAAATTCCTGGTGCGGATGCTTACGGCCGCCCTGTGGTGGAATGTTGGCAACGGTGCCTTCGATGATTTTCAAAAGCGCCTGCTGCACGCCTTCACCGGAAACGTCGCGGGTGATCGATGGATTGTCGCTCTTGCGGGCAATCTTGTCGATTTCATCGATGTAGATGATGCCGCGGCTGGCTGCATCCAGATCAAAATCCGCCGCCTGAATCAGGCGCAGGAGAATGTTTTCCACGTCCTCACCAACGTAGCCTGCCTCGGTCAGCGAGGTGGCATCAGCAATGGCAAAGGGCACGTTGAGCACTCGCGCCAAGGTCTGCGCCATCAGGGTTTTGCCGCTACCGGTTGGCCCGATGAGACAGATATTGGTTTTTTGCAGCTCGACAGAATCGTCGTCCTGCTTTTTTTCGATGGTGTTGATGCGCTTGTAATGATTGTACACGGCGACAGACAAGGCTTTTTTCGCTTCGTCCTGACCGATGACATATTCATCCAAGACCTTTTTGATTTCTGCTGGCTTGAGAATATTGGTTTCGTAGGCTGGCGCATCTTCTTCCTCTTCAAAGAGGGCTTCCTGGGCCAAAATCTCATCGCAGATCTTGACACATTCATCGCAAATATAGACGCCGTGGCCAGCAATCAACCGGTTGACTTCGTTTTTCGCTTTGCCGCAAAAGGAGCAATGGAGTTGTTCCTCCGGATTATCAGTTTTACTCATTCACAGCCTCCCCAATTTATTAGTGACGCTGGATGACCTTGTCAATCAGCCCATATTCCAGAGCCGCATCCGCTTCCATGAAATGGTCGCGTTCGGTATCCTGGGTCACCTTTTCCAAATCCTGACCCGTTCTTTCAGAAAGAATACGGTTCATTTTGTGTTTAATTTCAATAATGCGTCGTGCGTGAATTTCAATATCCGTCGCCTGTCCAGACGCACCACCCAGTGGCTGGTGAATCATAATTTCGCTGTTTGGCAGCGCGTAACGCTTGCCCTTTGCACCGGCAGCCAAGAGGAAGGCGCCCATGCTGGCAGCCATGCCCACACAGAAGGTGCAAACATCCGGCTTGACGTATTGCATGGTGTCAAAAATCGCCATGCCAGCAGTGACGGAGCCACCAGGGCTGTTGATGTACATAAAGATATCCTTTTTAGGATCGTCCGCCTCCAAAAAAAGAAGTTGAGCAATCACTGCATTGGCAGAGTCATCGGTGATTTCTCCGCCAAGGAAAATAATTCTGTCCTTTAATAATCTTGAATAGATGTCATAGGAGCGTTCGCCTTGACCCGTCTGTTCAATGACGTAAGGTACCAAATAGCTCATTTCCAAACTCCTTTCTTGATTGATCAGCGCAACATCTTACTTGATAACGGCCTTGTCCAGAAGCAGGTTCATGACCTTTTCAAACTTGATGCTGTTTTTGAGGGATTCGGTCTGGCCTTGAACCATGAAGATTTGCTTGAGCTGATCCTTTTCCATTTGATAGTACTTGGAGAGCTTTTCAAATTCTGCATCCAATTCTTCTTCGCTGACTTCAATGTTTTCGCGTTCTGCGATTTCAGCGAGCACGAGCTGCTGCTTGACAGACGCTTCGGCGCGTTCGGTGAATTCCTTCTTCACGTCTTCTTCTGTGGTGTGGGTCAGCTGATAATATTGTTCCATTTCGATGCCCTGAGCACGAAGGTTGTAGGTCATTTCGTTGAGGTAGTTTTCGCTTTCCTTTTCCACCATGGAAGGAGGCGCAACAACGTCGGAATCAGCGGTCACCTTTTCAGCAATCTTGCTCTTGTATTGGTTCTGAGCCGCTTCCTTGCGCTGGGTTTCCATTTCTTCGCGCAGGTTGGCCTTGTATTCATCGAGGGTGTCAAAATCGCTGACGTCCTTGGCAAAATCGTCATCGACTGGTGCCAGCTCTTTGCGCTTGATGGCATTGACCTTGACGGTGAAGACCACGTCTGCACCAGCCAGATCCTTGGCATGGTATTCTTCTGGGAAGCTCAGGTTGAGGTCCTTTTCTTCGCCGAGCTTCATGCCGATCATGCCTTCTTCAAAACCGGGGATGAAGCTGTTGGAGCCGATGGTCAACTCGTAGTTTTCGGCGGTGCCGCCTTCAAATGCGACGCCATCCTTCTTGCCGCAGAAATCGAGGAGCACGATGTCGCCGTTTTCAACCGTGGCGTTTTCGTCTTCAACATCGATGATCAGCGCGGTGTTTTCGCGTGCGTGGTCGATTTCTTTCTGAATGTCTTCATCAGAAACAGTGGTGTCGACCTTTTCCAGCTCGATGCCTTCATAGTTGCCGAGGGTGATTTCCTGCTTGGTGTCAACGGTAGCAGTGAAAACGAATGGCTTACCAGCTTCCAAGGTCACCACGTCGAATTTTGGTTCAGCGATAGGCTTGATGTCTTCGTTTTCCTTGATGGCTTCAACGTACATTGGGAAGACGCACATTTCAGCAGCATCAAAATAAAAGAAATCCTTGCCATAATATTGTTCAATCAGCTGACGAGGTGCATGACCCTTGCGGAAGCCAGGGATGTTGATTTTGCCCTTGCGATCGCGATACGCTTTTTCAACGTACTCTTTTTTGAAATCTTCTTCAGGAACTTCAATGGTCAGTTCAACCTGAACCTTGTCGAGCTGCTTCTTTTCAACCTTCATAAATAATCCTCCTATGAATGACCTTTTTTACTCTCTAAACAATATTAACATATTGTAAACGTCATCACCTATAAAATAATATAAAAAAAGCGACTAAACAAGTCGCATTTTTTCAAAGCGGAAAACGAGATTCGAACTCGCGACCCTCGCCTTGGCAAGGCGATGCTCTAC
>JAUNGU010000029.1 GCA_030524315.1 Peptococcaceae bacterium | reverse complement strand
GTCCGGCGGACAAAAACAACGTCTTGCCATTGTAACCGGCATTGTGGCTGGAAAACAGGTTTTGATTTTCGATGAACCGACCAGCGGGCTTGACTACAATCAGATGTGTGTCGTTAGCCAGACATTAAAAAAGCTGGCAGAAAAAGGACATATTTTACTTGTGGTAACGCACGATATGGAGTTTTTAGAATTGACTTGTAAGCAGGCCATAAAAATAGGTGATATTTAAGGGATGCTTGGTATAAATTCATTGATAGACATTCTACATCATGGTTTTCCATAACAAAAACCTCCTGTGATTTTAGTAAGTGGTTGGCAGACCAGCTTCAGATTATCACAGGAGGTTTTATTTCTTTCTCTAAAGTATTTTTTCCTACAACCAGCATCGCTGGTGGTTTTGTCATGCCTTCAGGTGCCCAGCACAATAAAAGCGTACACCATCTGCGGACAAACTTTTACGTGTTGTTCGATGATCTATCTCAAATCTTTTCCTTGATGATGAGCACCGCCAGCGGCGGGTGATTGGGCCGATTGTAAAAATCGCTGACGATGACCGTGTAGCGTCTGTGATCCAGCGTGCGCAAATGGGCGAGCACCGCGTCCCGCTCGGCAAAGCCTGTGTCGCCGCCGTGGTAAATGCACAGCGTCATCATGCCGCCAGGCTTGAGCAAAGCGAGCCCCACGTCAATCGCCACGCAGGTCGTCTGCGGCTGTGTCGCCAACCCGTGATCACCGCCTGGCAAATAGCCCAGGTTAAAGACAATCCCCGCCACCGATTCCGGCGCTGCATAGTCTGCCATCTCCGTGTGGCTCGCGCAAATCACCTCCGCCTGCAGCTGCGCATCGAGAAGCCGCGCCCGCGTCCGCGCCACCGCCAGCGGCTGCACGTCAAAGGCGATCACGCGCCCTTCCGGCCCCACAATCTCACACAGCGCCACCGCATCGTGGCCATTGCCCGCCGTCGCATCAATACACGTATCTCCCGCACCAAGAAACGCCCGCCAATACCCCTGCACCAGCGACAACGTATTCACCGATTGCATCGCAACCCCTCCTTTGCTCTTTCCCATTGTACGCCAATCGCCAGTGTACGAAAAGAGCCTTGTGGCAACCAAGCAGCAAAAAAGCCACCACCGTTTTCTCGGTGATGGCTTTGTGTTCGTGGGATTATTTTTCTTCGCTGTAGGTTTTTGCGGCGCCGATGAAGCCTTTGAAGATGCTTTGTGGGCGATTTGGGCGGGAGACGAATTCCGGATGGAACTGGCTGGCGATGAAGAATGGGTGGTTTGGCAGCTCGATGATTTCGACGAGGCGGCCGTCTGGCGAAAGGCCGGAGAAGACCATGCCGTGGTTGGTGAAGATTTCGCGGAAGTCGTTGTTGAATTCGTAGCGATGGCGATGGCGTTCAGCCACTTCTTCGCAGCCGTAGAGCTCGTGAGCCAGGGTGCCTGGCACGAGGCGGCAAGGGTATTGGCCCAAGCGCTGGGTGCCGCCCATGTCTTCTACGTCCTGCTGGTCGAGCATGAGGTCAATGATGTTGTGTGGCGTCTGCTTGTCAAATTCTGCCGAGTTGGCATCGTCCCAGTTGAGGACGTGGCGCGCAAATTCGATGGCGGCCATTTGCATGCCGAGGCAGATACCCATGAATGGCACGTTGTTTTCGCGGGCGTATTGGATGGCTGTGATCTTGCCCTCGATGCCGCGCTCGCCAAAGCCGCCAGGCACGAGAATGCCGTCGGCGTCGGCAAGAAGCTCTGTGGCGTTTTCCGGCGTAACCTTTTCGGCGTCGATCCAGTCGATTTTGATTTCGACGTCGTGATAGAAACCGGCGTGGCTCAGGGATTCGACGACAGAGAGATAGGCGTCGTGGAGCTGGACGTATTTGCCGACGAGGGCGATGCGCACGGTTTTGTTGATGGCAGAGATACGATCCACCAGCGCCGACCATTCGCTCATATCGGCGTGACGGTCCTCAAGCTTGAGCTTGCGACAGACGATGCTGTCGATGCCCTGGGCCTGGAGGTTCAGCGGCACCTGATAGAGCACATCGGCGTCGCGGGATTCGATGATGGCATCCGGCTCAACGTCGCAGAACAAGGCGAGCTTATCGCGCATGCTCTGGCTCATGGCCTTTTCGGTGCGGACAACGAGAATATCCGGCTGAATGCCCATGCCGCGCAATTCCTTGACGCTGTGCTGGGTTGGCTTGGTTTTCATTTCGCTGGCGGCGTGCAGGTATGGAATCAAGGTGGTGTGGATGTAGAGCACATTGTCGGCACCAGCGGCGCTCTTCATCTGGCGAATGGCTTCGATGAATGGCGTCGATTCGATGTCACCAACGGTGCCGCCGACCTCGGTGATGACAATTTCAGCGTCAGAGGTTTCACCGGCGCGGCGAATTTTTTCCTTGAGCATGTCGGTGATGTGTGGAATGACCTGCACGGTGGCGCCGAGATAATCGCCGCGGCGTTCCTTGCGGATGACTTCGGAATAGACCTTGCCGGTGGTGACGTTGGAGTATTTATTCAGATTGATATCAATAAAACGTTCATAATGACCCAGATCCAAATCGGTTTCGGTGCCGTCCTCGGTGACAAAAACCTCCCCATGCTGATATGGGCTCATGGTGCCTGGGTCCACATTGATGTATGGGTCGAATTTTTGGATGGTAATCTTGTAGCCTTTGTTTTTCAACAGTCTCCCCAGTGATGCCGCAACAATCCCCTTGCCGATTGATGAAACAACGCCGCCGGTTACAAAGATGTATTTTGTCATTATTCTCCTCCTTGATTTTTCATAACAAAAAAATCCCTATTCAAAGGAATAGGGACGTATAAACACAGAAAACCCCTTGTTCAAAGGGTGCCCTAATATATATTACAGAGAACGCGCCCCACAGTCAAGGGCTAATCCTCAATCCACCACAAGAAAATCGATGGCCATGCAGCAAACCTTACCATCCTTGTAGCCCCAATATGCCGGATAGCCTTCGGCTGGCGAGCCGCCGACCATGGTGATCAGATTGACCTCAAGCCCCGGCAGGATGGCGTTGGACACGCCGCCGTTGGAAAAATAGCTCTCGCTGATTTGCGACTCAATGTCCTCGAGGACCTTGGCCGATTCTTCGGCGTGGCTCAAAAGCCAGCCAATGGTTTGCTCGGCGCAGACGGTGAGATTGCCGCTTTCGGTCGGCACGCCATAATAGCCCTCGTCGGGAATTTCCCGGTCGTTGACAAAATTTGGCAGGCACATTTTCCACTCATCCGGCACCGCCTCCTCGTCAAATTGCAGCAAAAAGCCTGCCACCTTGACCTCGTCATGCGGCTCGACGTGGGCGGTGAAGGTCGAGACGGGATACTTGCCGTCGGCTATTTCTTCCGATACTGCCACGCCGTAGTTGATGGCGTAAGGATCGGCCATGGCCAGGCGACCCTTGGTCACGACGAGGACGCCGGCCGGCTCCTTGACGACAAAATGGTTTTCGACGGCGCCCTGGTAATGCATCTGGCCCGAGAACATAAAATTGAGAAAGCTTTCGTTGATATACATTGCGTGGTCCTTTCTATCCATAAAAAAACGATGCACCACAAAGGTGCATCGTTGTAAACGCTTAGCCAATTAACATGGTCAGCACAAAGGACAATACCATGAACAGAAGCGCAAACACTGCGGAAGCCTTTGCCAACTGATCGTCGAGTCCCTTTTTGCCGAGGAAGGTTTCTGCACCGCCACTGATGGAGCCAGACAAACCAGCGCTACGTCCGGACTGCAGTAAAACTGTAGCAATGACGCCAAGGCAGCAGAGAATTTGCAGAACCTGCAAAACAGTATGCAACATACAATATCCTCCTTCATCCGAAAATAGGCTGAGTTCTTACCCGCCACTTAAAAATATTATCATATAGCGGCTGGTAACGCAAGGCTTATTTTAGATTGTAGAAGCTTTCGCGGCCGCGATAAATGGCGCGTGCGCCCAGCTCCTCTTCGATACGCAGGAGCTGGTTGTATTTTGCCACACGGTCGGTGCGGGATGGCGCTCCGGTTTTGATCTGACCGGCGTTGGTAGCGACGGCAATGTCGGCGATGGTGACGTCTTCGGTTTCACCGGAGCGGTGAGAAACGACGGCGGTGTAACCGGCTTCCTTGGCCATTTCGATGGCTTCGAGGGTTTCGGTGAGGGTACCGATCTGGTTGACCTTGATGAGGATGCTGTTAGCAACAGAGCCGTTGATGCCGCGAGACAGGCGACGGGTGTTGGTGACAAAGAGGTCGTCGCCAACGAGCTGCACACGCTTGCCGATGCGCTCGGTCATTTCCTTCCAGCCAGCCCAGTCGTCTTCGTAGAGGCCGTCTTCGATGGAAATGATTGGGTATTTGTCGAGCATATCCTGGTAGAAATCAACCATCTGGCTGGCAGTGCGGTCGACGCCTTCGCCGGCGAGGTGATAGATGCCGTCCTTGTAGAGCTCGGAGGAAGCGACGTCGATGGCGAGATAAACGTCTTCGCCAGGGACAAAGCCTGCCTTTTCGATGGCTTCGACAATGACCTGGAAGGCTTCTTCGTTAGATTTGAGGTTTGGTGCAAAGCCGCCTTCGTCACCGACAGCGGTGTTGTAGCCCTTGGCCTTGAGCACGGCTTTCAGCGAATGGAAGACTTCGGTGCCCATGCGCAGCGCTTCCTTGAAGGATTTTGCGCCCAGTGGCATGACCATGAATTCCTGGATGTCCACATTGTTGTCGGCATGCTTACCGCCGTTCAAAATATTCATCATTGGCGCTGGCAATACCTTGGCATTGGCACCGCCGATGTAGCGATAGAGCGGCAGCCCAGCATCGAGCGCTGCAGCCTTGGCACACGCCAGAGAGACGCCGAGGATGGCATTGGCGCCAAACTTGGCCTTGTTTTCAGTGCCGTCGAGACGAATCAGCTCAGCGTCGATGGCAGCCTGGTCGCTCACATCCCAGCCAATGAGGCGTGGGGCGATTTCGTCGTTGACATGGGCGACGGCCTTTTGCACGCCCTTGCCGAGGTAGCGAGATTTGTCGCCGTCGCGCAATTCGACGGCTTCGAAGGCGCCGGTGGATGCACCGGATGGCACAGCGGCACGGCCGAGGTCGCCAAATTCGGTGACGACGTCCACCTCTACCGTTGGATTGCCGCGGGAGTCGAGAATTTCTCTTGCTACAATGCTTTCAATTTTTGCCATAATACAGTCTCCTTTACTGGTCTAATAATGAGTCGCCGGTCATTTCTGCCGGTTTGTCACAATCCATCAAAGCCAACACCGTCGGTGCCACATCCGAGAGGCGGCCGCTGTGCAGCGTGCGCCCATCGCCAAAGAGAATCACCGGCACCGGATTGGTCGTGTGTGAGGTGAATGGCGAGCCGTCGGCGTTGGCCATTTTTTCGCAGTTGCCGTGGTCGGCGCAAATGAGGAGCTTGCCACCGGCCGCATCTACGGCCTCGACCACGCGGCCCACAGCCACATCCACCGCCTCCATGGCCTGGATGGCAGCGGCGAGAATCCCCGTATGGCCAACCATATCGGGATTTGCAAAATTCACGAGGATGAAATCATACTTGCCACTTTCCACGCCCTTGACAACGGTGTCGGCCACTTCCTTGGCGCTCATTTCCGGCTGGAGGTCATAGGTCGCCACCTTTGGCGATGGAATGAGGACGCGGTCCTCATTTTTATTTGGGGCTTCCACGCCGCCATTGAAAAAGGAGGTGACGTGGGCATATTTTTCTGTTTCAGCGGTGCGCAGCTGGGTTTTGCCATGGGCCGCCAGCCACTCACCGAGGGTATTTTTGAGCACGAGCGGTGGATAAGCAACCGTCAGCAGCCCATCCAAATCTGCCTCGTACTCGGTCATGCTGATAAAATCGACGGGCTTGAAATCGCCACGGTTAAAGCCGTCAAATTCGGGATCCACCAGGGTACGCGTCAGCTGCTTGGCGCGATCGGCGCGGAAGTTGATAAAGATCACGCCGTCGCCCTCGCTGATGCGTCCGTCCACATCGGCTGCAACCATTGGCACGATGAATTCATCGGTGACGTCGCGATCGTAGGAGGCCTGCATGGCAGCGAGCACGTCGTTGACCTGCTCGCCCTGGCCATTGACGATGGCCTGCCAAGCCTTTTCCTCACGATCCCAGCGCTTGTCGCGGTCCATGGCGTAGTAACGGCCTGAAACCGTCGCCAGCTGGCCGACGCCGAGGGCCTGCATCTTATCCAAGAGCGCCTGAAGATAGCCAACCCCGGAGGTTGGCGAAACGTCGCGTCCGTCCATAAAGGCGTGAACGAAAACCTTCTCGAGGCCGCAATTTTTCGCCATGTCCAAGAGGGCGTAGAGATGATCCTGGTGGGAATGCACCCCGCCATCTGACAGGAGCCCCAAAAGATGCAGTGCCTTCCCTTCCGCCTTGAGGCGGGTCATCATTTTTTTGAAGGCCGGATTGTCTTCGAAGCTACCGTCCTGAATGTCGCGATTGATGCGCAACAGATCCTGATAAACCACGCGCCCGGCGCCAAGATTGAGATGTCCCACCTCGGAATTGCCCTGCTGGCCATCAGGCAATCCGACGGCCTCGCCACTGCACAGAAGCTGGGCGTGGCTACAGGTTGCAAAGAGATGATCCAGCGCTGGCGTTTTTGCCTGACACGCTGCATTATTGATACAGTCGGGGTTGATGCCCCAGCCGTCGAGTATCATTAAAACCACTGGCTTAGACACTTAGAGCACTTCCTTCATTAATTAATGCCAAAAAGCTGTCTGGCTTGAGACTGGCGCCGCCAATGAGGCCGCCGTCCACATCCGCCTCTGCCATGAGGGCGCGAGCATTGTCCGCCTTCATCGAGCCACCGTAGAGGAGGCGCGCTGCCTGGGCTTTCTCTTCGCCGATAAGCGCCGCGAGATGGGCGCGCAGGGCAGCCAGCATTTCTTGGGCGTCGGCGGCAGTCGCCGTCTTGCCGGTGCCGATGGCCCAGATGGGCTCGTAGGCAACGACAATCTCATCCGGCAACGCCTGGGCGTCTGCAAAAACCGCATCGAGCTGGGATTTGCACCAGGCCTCCGCCTCGCCCGCCTCGCGCTGCGCCAGGCTTTCGCCGACGCAGAGAATCGGTACAAAGCCTGCCCCGGCGGCGTAGTGATATTTTTCCGCGACGAAGGCATCGGTTTCGTGAAGCAGCGTGCGGCGCTCGCTATGGCCGACGATCACGTATTTGACGCCACATTCGGCGAGCATGCTGGCGGAGATTTCGCCCGTATAAGCGCCCGCTTCTGCCGGATAAATATCCTGGGCACCAGTAGCGACGACCTTTTGATTTGCCAGCACCGCCAAATCAATAAATGGCGCACAGATGGCCACATCGGTCGTTTCTGGCAGCTGGTAGGACGCAAATTCATCCATAAAGGCCTGGGTCTCGGCCATGGTCTTGTTCATCTTCCAATTGGCCACAAATAAGGGACGCTTCATCTTATTCCTCCCGTTCGTCGATGATCGACAGCCCTGGCAGCACGCGACCTTCCATGAAGGCCAGGGATGCGCCGCCACCTGTCGAAATATGGCTGATGCGGTCGGCCATGCCCGATTTTTTGACAGCGGCCACCGAATCGCCACCGCCAACCACCGAGTAGGCATCTGACAGGGCAACAGCCTTGGCCAGAGCATTGGTGCCTACGGCGAAGGCTTCCTGTTCAAAGACGCCCATTGGACCGTTCCAAACGATGGTCTTGGCGCCAGAAATTTTTTCGACGCATTTTTCGATGGTTTTTGGCCCAATGTCCAGTGCCATCCAGCCGTCGTCAATGGCATCAATGTCTACACTCTTGGCGGTTTCTGGCGCGTCAAAGGCAGCGGCGACGGTCACATCCACCGGCAAAATCAGATCGGTGCCCGCGGCCTTGGCTTGCTCGAGGGTCTCCTTGGCGACGTCGAGGCTTTCTGGCTCAACCAGAGACGCCTTCATGTCATGGCCCTGAGCGGCGAGGAAGGTGTTGGCCATACCGCCACCGATGATGATGGTGTCGGCCTTGCCAATGAGATAGCTGACGACGCCGATTTTATCAGAAATTTTTGCGCCGCCGATGATTGCCACAAATGGCTTTTCCGGACGCATCAAGGCCGCGCCCATGCCTGCCAATTCTTTTTTGACGAGGTAGCCCGTCACGCTTGGCAAAAAGGCACCGACGCCAGCAGTCGAGCAGTGGGCGCGGTGGGCCGTGCCGAAGGCATCGTTGACAAAAATATCGCCTAGGGCTGCCAGCTGTTTTGCAAAATGCACATCATTTTTTTCTTCCTCTGGATAGAAACGCACATTTTCCAGCAGCATCACATCGCCATCCTTCATCTCAGCGACGGCCTTTTCGACATCCTCGCCGACGCAATCGTCGAGCTTGGTCACAGGCTTGCCAAGAAGCGTCGACAGATGCTTGCCCACCTCTGTCAGGCGCATGTCCTCGTTCACCTTGCCCTTTGGACGGCCGAGATGGCTCATCAAAATGACCTTGGCGTCGTGATCGATCAAGTATTGGATGGTTGGAAGCGCGGCGCGAATGCGCACATCGTCGGTAATGGCACCCGTTTCTTTATTACGTGGCACATTGAAATCCACGCGCACCAGCACGCGCTTGCCACGGACATCAATATCTTCAATTGTCTTTTTTCCCATGTTCATCCCCCTAAAGGTCAAAGTCTACGTCTATTATAGCCGATGAGGTACATGAAATCCAGTTAATGCACATAATTTTCGATTATTGCCAAATTATGATGAACAATTAACACCCATCCGTCGAAAAATTTTCGCCATCAGGTGCTGAGCAATTTTTCCAGAGCGTGCGGACGGTTCGCCGTTGCCAGGGCGGCGTCAATGTCCAAGCGTCCGGCGCGCACCTTTTCTGCGAGGGCCGCCTCGAGGGTCACCATGCCAGCAGCGCGCCCGAGCTCGAGGGTGTGCAGGATTTTCTCAAATTCTCCTGTGCGAATCTGATTGACGACGGCATCGTTTCGCAAGAGCACTTCGTACACGGGCAACCAGTGCGCGCCATCACTATCCACGAGCAGCCGCTGAGAAATCACCGCTCGCAGCACCGACGCCAGCTGATGACGTGCCAGCGGCTGATCGGCGGCGGCGAAATGCTGGAGAAAATATTCCACCGCCTCGATGCTCGAAGCCGCGTGCATGGACGCAAGCACGAGATGGCCACTTTCCGCAAGCTTGAGGGCCGCCTGCATGGCGTCACGCTCAGCAAGCTCGCCCAGCATGATCACGTCGGGGTCCTCGCGCAAGGCTGCCTGGGCGCCTGCCGCAAAGCTCGGCACATCCACAGACACCTCGCACTGATGAATGAGCGCCTGACCAGGCCCAAAGAGATATTCGATCGGCTGCTCAAAGGTCACAATGTGGCAGGCACGGCGCGCATTGATGGCCTCTAGCATCGCCGCCAACGTCGTCGATTTGCCGCTGCCCGTCGCACCTGTCACGAGGATCAGCCCCTGGCGCGCCTTGCAGAGCCTTGTCATTGCCGGCGGCCACGCTAGCGCCTCCTCGCTTGGCAAGGCCTCGGGCAAAAAGCGGATGGCCATCTGCGCGCGACCCTGGCTGTGATACAGATGCACGCGCAGCCGCCCAATCTCGGGCAGGGTCGCAGAAAAATCTTTGACGCCCTCGTCCTTTTTCTCTAAAATATTCTTAGATGCCCTCGCAGCCAAAAGTTGTTCGTAAATCTGCGCGAATCGTTTTCTGCTGCAATATTCTAGCGGCGCGAGCTTCCCCAGCACGCGCACAAAGGCCTGCGCCTCCTCGCCCAGATGCAAATCTGTCGCAAACTGCGCCCGCGCCTGTCTCAATAAATCCATTACTGCCACCTCCTGTGGTTTCTCATGAAAGGATGCGCCTATGACGACCGTCTTTCTCATCCTCCTTGGTGCCTGTTTGGGGAGCTTCATCCCTTGCTTTGCCGAGCGCCGCGCGGCCCAGGAATCCCAGTGGACGCGCTCCCATTGTGATCACTGCGGCAGGACCATCGCGCCCCTCTATCTCATTCCAGTTGCGGGCTACTTCCTGGCGCGCGGTCGCTGCAGCCATTGCCAAGCCGCCATTCCCCGCATCTATCCCCTGCTCGAAGCCCTGGGCGCGGTCATCGCTGGATGCTTTGCGATGCAGCACGCGCCCTTTGGCCACAGCATGCTGCTCATCGCCACCGCAAGCATGCTGCTTCTCTTGAGCCTCGACGATTGGCAGAGCCAACTCATCTATACCAGTGACCTCGTGCTCTACGCCCTGCTCCTTCTCATTGACCTCTGGCTTTACGGCGCCCATTGGTGGCCGGATCGACTCCTCGGCGCGGCCATCGTCGCCCTGCCCCTCCTCGGGATCTATCTGCTGCGTCCCGATGCCCTCGGCAGTGGCGATATTATTTTCATGGCGGCCAGCGGCTTTTATCTGGGCATAGTGCCAACGACCTACGCCTTTTTGCTGGCGATGGTCCTCGCCCTTTGCTACGCCCTCTATCTCTTGCGCGGCAAATCCGCCTCCCAAAGCACCGCTATTCCTCTGATTCCTTTTCTCGCCTTGGGCGTCCTCAGCCAGCTTTTGTTGTCGTACAATAACATTTTTTGAAATTGTTTCACAATGCTCTAGGCGTTTGCGGATCCATGTGATATAATATGTATGTTATTGTCTTAGGAGGTATTGCCATGAGACCGACAAAAGAAGCCTTGATCAAAAAGGTTTGTAAAGATATGCCACTATTAGAATATCATATTGTTGACGTGTTGTCTGATGAGACTCTTCTGCAACAAATCGCCGACAATCCGGAAACGGTCATTTTTGGTATTGTTACCACCAATCAGGTGGACAACAAATTATTTTTGACCTCCCACCAATTTACCAATGTCGTTGGCACCGATATCTACATTTATATCGGTAACACCCAGGGACAAACAGCCTACCAGCTGCTCCTTGCTGACATGTCACAGATCCGTCGCCTTGACGAGCGGCTGTTGACCTTCATGCGCAATGAGTGCAACGTCTGTCTCAACGAGCTCGACGTCAAGGAAACGCTCCCAGATGCCATCCCTGACAAAATTGCTGCCACCGTCCAGGAAATGCCCAACTGCCTGATCTACGCCCTGATCACAGAGACGATGATCAACAAAGGCATTGCCGACATTCTCATTGCTGAGCAATTCGAAGAAATCGGCGACAGCCACCTCTTCGTCTACACCGGCAACACCACCGGCACCAATATGGCCAACCGTCTCGCCCAAGCAGCCCTCAATACTACTATAGAGTAAGAAACGCCTTTACGCAATCTGATCGACACAAAATCGATGGCATTGCGTGAAGGCGTTTTTTTCGCGCGCTCAGAATTTCCTGCTGGAGAACGCTGCGCGCAAAAAAAGACACCGGCGTTGGCCAGTGTCCTTGACGGCGCGGCCCTCTCCATCATCGAGATCACCGACGCCAATATCGGCCTGTTCCGGCGATGATTGGGTAAATTCTATTGCCGTCCCGTAAATTATCCGTCAGAAGCCCGCTGCGACGACCTTTTTAGCGGCTTAACGGTGTAGTTCGCAAGTATCATTTCCACTGCCTTTCGGCGAATTGTTCCCTTCACAATCTCCAAGTGAAAAGCTATTTAGAAAATTTTCGAAATGAGCATTGACTTTACCCCTTTCTGTGCTACAATGAAGATATCATTTAGAGATTTTTCAAAATAACAGAGGCAAAGGTGAAAGCACTGTGAGTTTACCTAATATTTTCAAAGCATTAAGCGATCCCGTCCGACGGGAGATACTGCTAAAACTAAAACAAAACCGAAAGATGTCAGCGGGTGAAATTGCCGCTGAATTTGACTTGACTAATGCCACTATTTCATACCATCTTTCTACTCTAAAAAAGGCTGATTTGATTTTTGAAACGCGCTATCAGAAATACATCTATTATGAAATCAATACATCAGTATTTGAAAGTGTTGTTATGTGGCTTATGCAATTTCAGGAGGATAAAGATGAACCCCAAAAATAAACGAACCTTGTTTTTAACAAGTACAATTTGCATTATTTTGTCCATTGTGGCATTTGCTCTATCCCAAATGAGTGAGATCAGCACCGATAATTATATCCTGCTCTATGTGATTGCCGTTTTTCTGAACATTGTCCTAAACCTTGCACTTAGTATCAGTATCGCTGCGACAAATGGTGCCAAGGCATTAGTATCTTTGGGCAAATGGATTATGCCGATTGCGGGAGTTGTATATTTGATTCCGCAGATATATTCCGTGCTATTTCCTGCCAAGATTATACAAGATGCTTATTGGTATGTATTTATTGGCATTATATTTATTATCAGCGGCAACTATTTCCCCAAAAACCATATCAATCCTTATGTAGGATTAAAATTCCCGTGGCTGTTCGATGATGAAGAAGGCTGGTACAAGACGCACCGGCTAGGCGCCTACACATGGATTTTGGCTGGGATTATCAGTATTCTTCATCCGTTGCACAATCTGGTTGTTGTAACCGTTCCGCTAATCATCTTTCTGGTTGGTGTTGTTCCGTTGGTCTATTCGCTTGCTCTCTATTTTAAGAGGGAACAAAGCAATTAAAGGAGGTTAATTTTATGAAATCTGCAATGAAGCACATTGTTATTAGCACTATTTTATGTGCGTTGACGCTGGCGGTTTTTCTTGCCTTTTATGACCATCTGCCAGCGTCGGTCCCTGTCCACTTTGATTCTGCGGGAATTGCAAATTCCTTTTGGCCCCGCAATGTCGTCGTTTTTGGTATCCCGGTGGTTTGTATCCTGCTGAACCTCATTGCCACCTTTACTGTTAGCCAGAAAGAAAATACAAAACCGTATATGTACTACATCATGGCTATCGTTGCATTCGTGGTGACAGGTGTTATGATCTATTTGGGGATGAAGTGAATTGCCCCTGCAAGAAACTTGGTGGCGGAACGGTTATTTTTTTGGATGTCATTTCGAAATTTTTCTAAATAAGGGCAGGGAATGCTATGCTACAAATTAAAAACTTATCTAAAAGCTACGGTATGAAAAAGGCTGTAAGCAACCTTAGTTTTGTCGTGGAAGATGGCGACATAATGGGCTTCATCGGAAAGAATGGAGCTGGCAAAACCACAACATTGAAAGCCTGTTTAGGTATCATCGGCATTGACGAGGGAGACATCCTTTTGGATGGAACTTCTGTCCTCAAAGAATCGATGGCTTGTAAGAGAAAGATAGCGTATGTGCCAGATAATCCCCAGCTTGACGAGTATATGACTGGATTGCAGTATCTCAACTTTATCTGTGACATTTACGAAGTACCGTCCAATATTCGAAAGCAAAACTTTGAGAGATTGACTTTGGCTTTTCAGATGGAGACGTATTTGAATAACTTGATTTCTTCCTACTCCCACGGTATGAAACAGAAACTTGCTTTGATTGCTGCCTTTTCGCACACGCCTAAACTTCTAATATTGGATGAACCATTTGTTGGCTTAGACCCGGAAGCATTTGTAATCCTGAAAGAGCAGATGAAAGAACTCTGTGCAAGTGGAAATTCCGTTCTATTTTCAAGCCATATTCTCGATGTGGTAGAAAAGGTGTGCAATAAAGTGTCCGTTATTAAGCATGGACAATTACTGTATTCTGGCAGGACGACAGAAATCGTTGGAGCAAAGGGTTTAGAAGAAGTATTTATGGAGATGAATGGCGATGAAATTTCTGTTACCCCTACTAAGGAATAATTTTTTGCAGCTATCTCATGCCAATCAGCTTCGATATGCAGATACAAAGAGCCGCGCAAAAACGATCATTTTGTATTTGCTTATAGCCGCGATCCTAATGGGATTGCTCGCATACCTGATTTACTCCTTGAAAATCATTTATTCTATTGCATGGCTCTTGGAAGAAGTGGTTACAGAACTTGTTGTTCCTATGGCGCTAATCTGCGTGATACTCAATATTGCGATTAGTATTTTTTGGGGAAGCGGCCTACTTCTTAGCGATACTAACATTGACAGTGTGCTTGCGCTTCCAATTCCACTGCGTACATTGATACTCTCCAAATTGACTGTCCTGTTTATGGTAGAAGTCGCCCTTACTGTGGCGCTGCTGCTTCCTATGATGGTGTTGTTTGGCCTGACCACAGATATGGGATTTCCGTTTTATCTAATTGTGCTTGGAATAACAATCCTCTTTCCTGTCATTCCCGGCCTTTTGGGAACAATGATCGGAACACAGATTTACCGCGTCTTGAAAAGTTCCTCTGCTCGTATCGCCCGACTAAAGGCAGCGGCGGCTATTCTGGTTTTGTTTGCATTTATGATCTTTATGTTCTGCAAATTCCCTGATATAGCTGCCGGAAATTTTGGGTATGTTATTTCTACCTCGACTTTCACACTTTATGCAGGCCAGTATATTCGTCGATTGCTTAACGGGGACTATCTGTTGATAGGTTTATACTTCGGTGGGGTATTCCTGATAGGCGTTACTCTGCTCTATGGTCTAATCAAAATATTTCGTAACTGGTATAGCAATGACGCGATACAAGGCTCAAAAAGTCAGCCCATCGATTGGAACATGCAATCCACAAAACAGCACAGCCCGGTATCTGCTCTTTTAGAAAGAGAGCGCACACGTTATTTTTCGCTTCCAGTATATCTAACCAATACTGCCTGCGGATTGCTTTTTGCTGCGGTCTTTGTTCTGCTGGTTGTTTTAATGTCGGATAAGATTACACCATACATTTATCAGTTGGCCAAGTATTTTCGGATTCCTTTTGCTGATTATGATGTGCTGTTCATGTATGCTCTTTCCATTTTAACAACAATATCCTGCACAACTTATGCCGGCATTTCCATTGAAGGAAAGCAGATCGAAATACTGAAATCCCTGCCTATTACGGCAATGTGTCTTTTCCAATCAAAGATGCTGCATCATCTTTCAATGTCTGTACCGACCATTTTTGTTTTGAATACCATCATAGCATTGTATTTGCAATGGTCTTTCCCTAAAGCTATGCTGGGGTATACTTTGCCTTTGCTATTTTCGGTTCTGATTGGAATGATAGGCTACATCCTAAATCTTATTTTCCCCAATTTTGAATGGGAGAATGTCACCCATATTATTAAGCAAAGCTTACCAGCGATTTTGACGGCTTTGATCGGAGTTGTAGTTACCTGCGGAACAATATATCTGTTGTTGAGATTTTTCCCAAACGCATTGTTTATGGGGAGCTGGATTGCCTGTGCGGCTAATCTTTTATTCATTTTAGTAATGGCGATATGGATTAACAACGAGGGAGAGCATTTATACCAAGGCTTTTAAACAAGGAGTATAATATGGCAGGGTTGTTGAGTGGGCTATTTAATGTCACTGTATGTGTCGCATTACCAATAGCTATCTTTCTAATCATTTTAATCAGATCAAAAAATGCAAAGACAGAACCGAAAGTGTTTCTTGTGGGTGTATGTACATATTTAGTTGCACAAATACTTTTCCGCCAACCCTTTCTTGCCTTATTACAAAGCATTGATTCATATAGGATTTTGATAACGACAAACCAAGTTGCCCATATCGCAATTTTAGCGGGCACGGCGGCGATTGCAGAAGAAATAGGACGATATATCGCATTTCGCTTTTTCATAAAAGGTCAGCCAGCACAAAATACGCCATTATATCTCGGTTTGGGGCACGGAGGCATTGAGGCACTATCTGTTGGGGTTAATAGTGTAATATTGCTCGTGTGCTCGCCTTACACCCTAATCAATATGGGAGCAGATGTTGCTTTGGCAGGTGTAGAACGGATTTCCACATTACTTGCTCAAATTGCATTTTCCTACATTGTTTTTTGCAGTTATCAAAGAAAAACATATTTCTATTTAATATTGGCAATTAGCCTTCATACTGCGTATAATTTTCCTCTCATACTGCTTGATTATGGCGTTTCACCGTTTGTATTTGAAATAGGGCTTTTTCTATTCTCTGCAAGTTTATTGCTTTTTACATTAAAAGGTGTTAGAGGTGTCCAGTCCAATGAAAAGAATAATTAGTCTTTTAGTTTGCTGCTTTATTGCAATCTCAACATTAACCGCTTGTGGAAACAACACTCTTCCCGCATGGGCAGATACAGATGTACTAACCCAAAAAGCACAGACAATGATTGATTCGCTAAATGCTTTTGACTATGACGGCGTTGCGGAAATCTATAACAATCCAGCGGTAAACGCATCGACCTTTGAAGCAAGCGGTGAAATAATTGAAACCTATGGTACTTTTGAAAGCTATGGCGACGTATCGTTTGTAGCCGATAAGACTGATGACGGGATCGAATTTGTACGAGTTATCCAAACTGCAAATTATGAAAAAGGAAAACTAACTTTTATGGCAAGTTTCTTTAAGGACGGTTCTGTGGCTGTTTTTAGGCTGGCCGAATGAAAAAGGTATGCCGAATATAAAATTGTTCTATTTTTGTCGATAAAATCTAAATATACGATTTTTACACGCCGGACAAGAACGATCCGCGCATTAAGGTCAGAGAAATTGAGATTGTCTATAGTTTCACTGGTGCATTTGATTCTGAAGAAGCAAGGAATCAGTCCCAAGCAGCCCAAAAGAAAAGAGAATCGACGTGGTCGAAACTACGCCGATTCTCTCACCTAAATGTTTTCTTATGGAACCAAGCCTTTTGCCAGTGTCCTTTTTTTATTAATTATTTTTCGTCGCCCTTGCTGTCGTCTTCGCTCTTGTCTTCAAAGCCGCTTGGCACGTAGGCGCCGCCCTTTTCACTGTAGAGGCTGGAGACGATTTGTCCCATGTAGCCAGCGTTGACGTCGGAGCCGCCGCGGTTTTCGACGTAGTTGACCTGGACGCACATGGTCCATTTTGGATCCTTGAGATCGCTGCCGCAGATCCAGCCAAGGTTGGTGGAGCCGTCGACACCGATTTCTGCGGTGCCTGTCTTGGCAGAGATTTCTGCGCCCTCGACGTCAGCGGATGGGTGCTGGAGCAGCACGGCCTGACGCAGGGATTGGTTGATGAAATCGATGTTGTCCTGGGTGGCAACGTTGTCGATCCACACCTCTGGCTCTTCATCGACAAGGTAGCATGGCTTCATGATCTTGCCGCCGTTTTCTAAAGACGCATAGATCAGCGTCTGCTGCAGCGGGGTGACCATGACCTGGAACTGACCGTAGGCTGAATCGGCGAGGCCGGTTTCGTGGCCGTCTTCGATGTCGCCATTAGAGGTAATCTGGCTCTTTTCAACGGGATAAGCCCCCGGCACCTTTTCGCCGATGCCCAGGGAATGCATGCCGCTGTTGAAGGCGTCATAGCCCATATCCAACGCTGTACGCGCAAAGAAAATGTTGTCAGAGTAGATCAGCGCACTGTTGAGATCGACCCAACCGTTCAAAGGCACGACGCGGTGCACCTTGTAGCTGCCCCAGCCGCCTGGAGGCGCCCAGTCGTCACCGTAAATCTCATAGCCGGAATCGGTTTTGAGGGTGCCATTTTTCAGACCAATGTAGGTGGTCAGAAGCTTCTGGGTCGAGCCTGGCGTGTTTTTCTGAGCAAAGAGGCCGTTGGATGGCACGTAGCCATTGGCCACGTTGGCCGCGTAATCCTCAGCGCTCATGGCTTCGTCGGTCCAGTCGGCCGGATTGAAGGTTGGCGTACCTTCTGCCATAACCAGCACCTGACCGCTCGTTGGTTCAACCATGACGACGGCCGATTCTTCACCGCTGACGGTTTCGGCAGCCACGCGCTGCGCGTCCAAATCGATGGTGGTCGTAATGTCCTGGCCATCCTTTGGCTCGCTCTGGAAGAGAATATTGTCCGGCGCATCGCTCAGGGTCACGGTGATGCCGCTGGTGGCGACGAGCTTCTTTTGATAAGCCTTTTCAAAGCCGCTGCGGCCGACCTCTGTGCCAATTGGCACAGATTTGACGGTGCCGTTTTCAATTTCTGCGGCGGTCGCTGCACGCACATAGCCGACACAGGCGCCCGTCAACGTGCCCTGCGGATATTCGCGGGTGCCATCCTTGGCATCCTTGGCGAGTACCTCGCCATTGCGGGCGTAAATGGTGCCGCGCTTGCCCTGCTTGGTCTCAACATTGACGGTGTTGTCGTCAGAAAGACCGGTGAGCACTGCCTCTGGCGTCCAGGAAAGCTTGAGATTGTCTTCGCTGCCTGTGACGGCAATCTTGGCCGATTGCTCAATATCGCCGCTTGGGGTCTTGAGGGTGATGGTCGCATCGTAGACATTTTTGCCGTCGGTGCTTTCATCCTTGTTTTTCTTGAAATCGTCATAGGTCACATCCTCAACGGCGAGGGTATTGTAAACCGCCCCCATGCGTTCAGCGATGACCTCCTGGCTGTAGGTGTTCTTGGATTCGTCGTCCAAGACGTCATACACCTTTGCCGCGTCTCTTGACGACAGTGCTGTGGCAATGCCATTCAGCTGTTCCTTTGTCTCCTGGCTTTCACAGCCTGCAAAAATCATCAGGGCCGAAACCAGGAGTAGGCCTAAAATTATTCGTTTTTTCATACATTCTCCCAATAAAAATTACACGCCTAGATTTTTTTCAACAATGTCCATGACGACGGCTTTCTTGACCTCGTCGGCTTTTTCCTTGCCAAAGAGGGATTCTACGAGCGCCAGCGCAAAATAGCCCGCCGCACCAGCACCACGCGCCGTGATCACATGGCCATCTACGACCACCGTTTCCTCGCTAAAGGCGCCGATGGATTTGAGCTTGTCTTCCCAGCCCGGATAGCAGGTGGCTGCCTTGCCAACCAAGACATCCGCCGCATCCAACACCGCTGGCCCTGCGCACAAGGAAGTCACCCACTTGGCGTCCTTGTTCATGGCCTTGAGAAAGGCAAGGACCTTTTCGTTGGCAATAAGATTGGTCACGCCAGGGAGGCCCCCAGGTACAACCACCATCGCATAATCGTCGCTTTTGATATCATCTAAAAATGAGTCCGCCTGGACCATCACCTGATGCGCACTTGGCACTACAATATCTTCCGTCGTGCTGATCACGTCCACGATGGCGCCAGCTCGTCGCAAATAATCCACCGGCGTCAGGGCTTCCACCTCTTCATAACCCGGTGCCAACAACACACAAACACGTTTTTCCATTGGATTACCTCCTGTTAATATGACCTGCTTTGTGTTATAATTGCTTCCATAATATTATAACAAACTTTAGGCGAAAAGCTATGAAAATCCGATGATTCGCAAAAAACCATCGGCTGCAAACGCCTATTACAGGAGGTTTTGAGATGGCTCTTATGGAACTCACCCTCATTCCGATGGGGACCGATACCACAAGCTGTAGCCCCTACATTGCCCGGGCGCTGGATATTTGCGCCCAGCACAAAAATATCAGCTACCGCTTGAATCCAATGGGCACTGTTCTTGAAGGCAACCTAAGCGACCTGTATCAGTGCCTTGAAGCAATGCAAGAAGCACTTTTCGAAGACGGCGTCCAGCGCGTTTACACCGTTTGCAAAATTGACGACCGTCGTGACAAATATCAAAGCATGGACCAACGCGTCCAATCAGTGGAGGAGAAACAACATGACTAATGGACAATTACACGTCATTCTGGCAACTGTACTCGACAAGGCCGGCAACAATCGCGCCGAGGCAGCGCGCATCATGAAGCGCTACGCCCTGGCTCAGGCCATTTCTGTGGAAGAGCAGCTCAACGATGAGGATGCCCTCGTTCTGGCTGCTGCCGCCATTCTTTACGATCTCAACGATAAGACTCTCAACCCCGACGACACCGAAGGCAATCCTTTCAAGCCAATTGTCATCGCCGACTATGTCAAGATGATTCTCGACGATGTCGATGCACCGGTGTTTGAAGCGGCTGCCATCGGCTCCCTCGTCGCCATGCAAAAGCACGGCACCGGCATCGAAAACCGCTTGCACCGCCTGCTTCTGGACATTCGCACGCTCGTGGCCCTCGATGAAGCAAACGCCACCGCTGAAGAAGTCGCAGACGCCCTGGAAACATTTTCCGCAGAATCCACCAAGCGTCGCCTGATGCTGATGTTCTCAGCAGAATAAACAAATGAAAATGGACAATGGGACCATTCCCCATAGGGAATGGCCATTGTCCATTTTTTTACGTCAATGATTGAGGGAGAGCACCTTTTGCGCGTAGAGCTTGGTCGCCAGCGACAGTGCCGCCATACTCGTGCCCAAATTGCTACGCGCCATTTGCGAATAGGTTTCTTCCTCGATGAATTGCCCAAAGGTCATATGAGAGACGCAGGCAAAGCTGACCTCCAGCTGCCTGCAAAAAATATCGTAGGCCTTTTCAAAATCGCCACCGCAAACCTCCAGCTGAATGCGGATGCCCTTTTGAATATCCGTCAGCGGCAAGACCTGCTTGAGAAGCACATAGACGATCAAGCACGCCAGCTGCTCACGGTGGTAGCGTTTTTTCTCCGGCTTGGGAATAAGCCGCTGCTTGACATAGTTGTTGATCATCGAGGCGGTGAGGATTTTTTCTTCCTTGCGCTTCTCGTGCTCCATTTCTACCACCGGCTCAATATTGAGAAACGACAGATTGTCGTTGATGTACACCAGCACCTGATCCATATACAGGCTCAGCGTCGGCAGCTCCTGCCAACGGGGCAAATGTATCTGGCGCAAGCTCTCTGTCCATTCGTGCAATGCCTCTGTATATTCCATACGCCATTCCTCCTCGCTTCTACCAGTATAAACGATGTGCGCATCTGTTTTCAATTCTTTTGAAAATTCCTTGCATTCGTGCATTGCCATTTGTCGGCTATGGGTATAAAATTAATTTATAAAATATTGCAAGGTTCTCACAAAGGAGTTCTAACCATGAGCAAAAAAATTCTCTTACTGTGCGGCGATTACACCGAAGATTACGAAACAATGGTGCCTTATCAGGCCCTGTCCATGCTCGGCTACCAGGTAGACGCCGTCTGCCCGGATAAAAAGGCTGGCGACACAGTGGCCACTGCTGTTCACGATTTTCTCGGTGCCCAGACCTACACCGAGCTGACCGGTCACAATTTTGCCCTGACGGCAGATTTTGACGCCGTCAATACCAACGACTACGTCGGCCTCTTCATCACTGGCGGGCGCGCACCGGAATACATCCGTCTGAATCCGCGCGTGCTCGAAATCGTCCGCGAATTCTTTGCGGCCAATAAACCTGTCGCCGCCATCTGCCACGGCCCACAGGTGCTCACTGCTGCAGGCGTCCTCAAGGGCTACAAGGCCACGAGCTACGTCGCCGTTGGTCCAGACATCACCCTCGCCGGTGGTGAATACGTCGAGGTTGGCGCAGACGAAGCCGTCGTCGACAAAAACCTCGTCACCTCCCCAGCATGGCCGGGCAACACCGCCATCTGCCGTGAATTTGTCAAACTCCTCGGCGCAAAAATCGAAATCTAACCCACCATCGCAAAAAAATTAGCGGGATACGCTCGACTCTGAGTGTATCCCGCTTTTTTTACCAATCCATGTTGACCAGATCTTATTTTTTGCCGCCGTACACTGGGAAACGGCTGTGTTCACCGTAATCCTTGATTTTTGGCACGGCCTTTAACATTGCCATATCCTCGTCTGAAATGACAAAGTCCAATTCCGCGTTGGTGCGCATATGCTCAGGATGGGCGGTCTTTGGAATGACGATGGCACCCAGTTGGAGGTCATAGCGAATGCATAGCTGGGCGACGCTGACGCCATATTTGTCGGCAATCTCCTTGATCGTTGGATTTTTCATTGCCTCGCCGTGGGCGACGGGCGAATAAGCTTCCACAGCAATCCCCTTGTCCCGGCAGTCGTCAATCAATGCAAACGGTGTATTGGAAATGTGGCACAGCACTTGATTGACCATCGGCTTGACGGTGGCTGTCTCCAAAAGATTGTCAATGTCCTCCTGCAAAAAATTCGACACGCCAATGGCCCGCACCTTTCCGGCAGCAAGGGCATCCTCCAGCGCCTGCCAAACCTGGCGATTCTCTTCAAAATAACGGTTGTCTGACTGATTGACTTCGTTCCATGGCTGCGGGCTGTGAATAATCATCATATCAATATAGGAAAGCCCCATCGTTTGCAGGCTGTCGTCAATGGAGGCCGCAGCGCTTTCATAGGATTTGTGCTCTGCCGCCACCTTGCTCGTAATGAAAAGCGCTTCCCTTGGAACGCCGCAGTTTTTGACGCCCACGCCGATGCCCGCCTCATTGCCATAGGCCTGGGCCGTATCAATATGGCGATAGCCAAGGGTGACCGCCTGCTTCACCGCTTCAGCGACGCTGTCATTGTCGATAAACCACGTGCCAAGCCCGAGCCGTGGAATCTCCACGCCATTGCTCAATGTGTAGGTTTCTTGAAATACCATGATGATCAATCCTTTCTCTGGGAAATGGCTGCTGCATTTTCTTTGGAAACATATCGCAGCCACACACATCCATTTTCTGTAACCTCTGCACTTTTCACGTTGAAGCCAATACTCTGCTTAAACGGTGCATCAAGCCGTTCAAACAATGTTGGCGATTCGGAATTCCCGTCAACAACCGGTGCTATCACGACGCTGATTTCATCAATTAATCCCGCTTCCGCAAAGGACCAATTCAGCACACCGCCGCCGGAGACTTTCAATGTGTCAATCTGAAACTGCTCTTTCAATTTTTGAACGAGCAGCACGCAGTCAATCTTGTCTGTCCCGGCAAAAATATAGGAAATCTCCATTTCTCTTAAAAATGCCAGATACTCGTTCGACACCTGCTCCGTAAGCACCTCAATCACAAACGCTTTCGGCCGTCCGGCATATTCTATATAGTTTTTCTCCCAGCCCAATTTGCCATGCGGGTCGACAGCAACAATGTAATTCTCAGCATCCTTCACTGCAAAAAAATCTGTATGCGGAATGGCGTCGCTATGTGGTTTTAGCTTTGGCTTTCTGTAAAAGGTAAAGTTTTCATCAACCGTTATTCTTCCGTTGACCCAAGCCTGAGGAGAATAAAATCGGTTGATATGCTCATAATCCTTGGAAGCATTCACTGCCTCTGGGGTATCCACGTATTCGCCTGTAATTTTGCCGTCTATCGAAGCCGACATCAGGCAAATGATGTATGGTCTGTTCATAGAAACATCTCCCCATAAAAAATATAGGTGTCCCGGAAGATTGGTTCCCTTCCCTGACACCTATATTTTATCGCGCAAGGGCTCTCATGTAAAAAGCTTATGTTTGATAGAAAAGTATGCGCTCATTGCATGCTTTTGACGTGCTCCAAAAATTTTCCGGCGACGCCAAAATTGGGCTGGAATTTTTTCCATGCCAAGACCGACGTCATCGAAAGCTGTGGCGCCAGCGGACGAAAGACCATGCGCTGGCGGTCAAACAAATTCACTGCCCCCTCGACGGTCAGCGCTGCGGCGACGCCGCTATCGACGAGCATCGCCACATTGGTGATGATGTTGTAGGTGGCAAAAATATCCAGCTTGGAAAAATCATTGCCCAGCCAATTTTCCAGCTCCTTTTGAATCGAGAGGCGGTCCGAGGTGATGAGCGGTGTCGCAAAGAGATCCTCGCGCGTGATGCTCGCCTTTTGCGCCAGAGGATGGCCTGCGTGCATGAGCAAGCCCCAGCGCTCCCGCTGCTGCAAGCGGATGTAGTCGTATTTGGCCACGTCAATAGGCTCCAGCAACAAGCCAAAATCCAAGAGCCCCTGATCCAGCCGCTCCTTCACATGCTCTGCGCTGTTGGTATAGAGCTGGTAGCGCACACGCGGATAGGTTGCGTGAAAGTCTGCCATCTGCGGCACCAACGCCTGCATCGCCAAGAGCCCGCCGGTGCCAATGGCAATGACGCCAGCCAGATCCGCCTGCTCCTCAAATTCCATTTCAATTTTGTCCATAAGCGCCGTGACCTCCTCGGCCCGGTGGCGCAGCATGACGCCCGCGTCGGTCAGCGCCAAATGCTTGCCGCGCACAAATAGCTGCACGCCCAGCTCTTCCTCCAGCTGCGTCATCTGACGACTCAGCGTCGGCTGGGTGATGTGCAAGACCTCTGCGGCCCTGGTGATGTTTTCCTCGCGAACCACCGTCAGAAAATAGCGCAACGCACGAAGCTCCATTCCGATCCCTCCTCGAATTTTTCTTTTATTGTATCCTATCCCCGCCATTTTGTAACGAAAAACAGCGCGCCATTCTCTGAGGAACAGCGCGCTGTTTTTCGTTGCTATAAAATTACAGGCTTTCGCGGAAAATCTCGATGATTTCAGCACGATCGAGGACCTTGTAGCCGCCGGTCATGAGGGCGGTGACGTCGGCGATGCCTTCGATCATGTCCCCGGTGACGCCGAGCTCGCTGATGTTCATCGAAACGCCGATTTCGCGCATCCATGCTTCCATGGCGGCGAGCCCTTCTTGGGCGATGGCTTCATCGGTTTTGCCAGCTGGGTCAACGTTCCAGACATTGATCGCAAAGCGTTTGAATTTGGCCAGGCCATACGGCATGATGTGGCGATAATATGGCA
>JAUNGU010000028.1:21957-24612 GCA_030524315.1 Peptococcaceae bacterium | reverse complement strand
TCGCGCGGCCTGCACACTCCAATTTCAATCCACTCACCCCGTGTGGGGTGAGACGCGGCACCAACAAGGGCCGCGCCGCCCGGGCGAATTTCAATCCACTCACCCCGTGTGGGGTGAGACCCTACCCACCCCATCGCGCGGCCTGCACACTCCAATTTCAATCCACTCACCCCGTGTGGGGTGAGACGGCGGCGGGTAGGGGGGAACCAGCGGAGGCACGCATTTCAATCCACTCACCCCGTGTGGGGTGAGACCTGGGCCATGCTGATTACATTTCCTGCAATTTCATTTCAATCCACTCACCCCGTGTGGGGTGAGACGCGCCACAGCTGCGCGCGTGGCATGTGGCCAATATTTCAATCCACTCACCCCGTGTGGGGTGAGACGGCGGTGTGTTTTGGAAAAAATTGAACGTCAACATTTCAATCCACTCACCCCGTGTGGGGTGAGACATGAAATCCAGGTAGTAGCGTAAATGGAGGGCCTATTTCAATCCACTCACCCCGTGTGGGGTGAGACCATTCGATGCCGATTGTATGGCTGTTAATGTCCATTTCAATCCACTCACCCCGTGTGGGGTGAGACCATCGACGCCTAGCAGGCCTGCAAGTGATTTGATATTTCAATCCACTCACCCCGTGTGGGGTGAGACAAGTATACGCCGCCTATGCACTCGATTAAAAGAATTTCAATCCACTCACCCCGTGTGGGGTGAGACGACCGCCCGCTATTGCCACAGTACCAACCGCGCCATTTCAATCCACTCACCCCGTGTGGGGTGAGACCAAAAAATCACTAAAGAGGCCCTGGGGTGGATAGATTTCAATCCACTCACCCCGTGTGGGGTGAGACTTCTACATCGGCAAAATCCGCAAGCTGTACCCGATTTCAATCCACTCACCCCGTGTGGGGTGAGACATAGTAAGGAACAAGAACAAAACACAAACCTAGATTTCAATCCACTCACCCCGTGTGGGGTGAGACGAAAAGAAAAAACGTGTCGCCGTCTACAACCCAATTTCAATCCACTCACCCCGTGTGGGGTGAGACACCGGTACCGCCACCGTGCCAGTAGTCGGGCAAATTTCAATCCACTCACCCCGTGTGGGGTGAGACTTACCTTGGTCGCCGTGACAGGCGACGCGGCGTTATTTCAATCCACTCACCCCGTGTGGGGTGAGACCAAAGCCATCGGTGAACCTGGGCTTGCAACGATATTTCAATCCACTCACCCCGTGTGGGGTGAGACACACAAGGCCGCGCTGCTGGTCCGTGGATGATTATTTCAATCCACTCACCCCGTGTGGGGTGAGACTGGGACATGATCTACGACATCCAGACCATCAAGATATTTCAATCCACTCACCCCGTGTGGGGTGAGACGTGGACAAAAAAAGAATTTGAACTGCAATTAAAAATTTCAATCCACTCACCCCGTGTGGGGTGAGACTACCGACCTTGAGACAGCCCATGACCTGGACAGTATTTCAATCCACTCACCCCGTGTGGGGTGAGACGAATTAGGCGAAAGGGCCTACGCTAAGACGATAATTTCAATCCACTCACCCCGTGTGGGGTGAGACTGGCGCGGTGAGGTGCCTTATGAGCGCCTTAAAGATTTCAATCCACTCACCCCGTGTGGGGTGAGACCACCTCGCGGGCGCTCATCGCATCGCCTCGCGAATTTCAATCCACTCACCCCGTGTGGGGTGAGACGTGGCTGATATGGCAGCCGCCGCACGGAAAATCTATTTCAATCCACTCACCCCGTGTGGGGTGAGACGGGGCCGCGCCACGCGCGGCCTTGCGCAGCCCTTATTTCAATCCACTCACCCCGTGTGGGGTGAGACAACAATCGCGCCATTTGAATTGCTATCGATTGCTATTTCAATCCACTCACCCCGTGTGGGGTGAGACGTCTGTGTACGTCTGCATCTCTATATCACCTCCTATTTCAATCCACTCACCCCGTGTGGGGTGAGACACAATAATCAACGCCCTAATGAACGCATGCGCTATTTCAATCCACTCACCCCGTGTGGGGTGAGACTGCAAAATCGGAGTCGCGAGGTGATGTGATGAGTAATTTCAATCCACTCACCCCGTGTGGGGTGAGACATGGCATCAGCAACGATACATTCATGCAAGGCATATTTCAATCCACTCACCCCGTGTGGGGTGAGACCGGAATCCGGACGCATTTTTTTTATTTGCGGCCTATTTCAATCCACTCACCCCGTGTGGGGTGAGACCGTCCATCGCTATAGGGTGTGCAGGCCGCGCGGTATTTCAATCCACTCACCCCGTGTGGGGTGAGACCTAGCTATATTGAAACCACCGAAACGCCACTTTTCATTTCAATCCACTCACCCCGTGTGGGGTGAGACCGATCCAATGCAAAACGGCTGAAAGGAGTACTAATTTCAATCCACTCACCCCGTGTGGGGTGAGACTTTGCGGGGCAAATGCGCTTTGCGACATTGATATATTTCAATCCACTCACCCCGTGTGGGGTGAGACCTGGCAGAGGCAGAGGCCGCAGGCCACATGATAAATTTCAATCCACTCACCCCGTGTGGGGTGAGACGCCTATTAAAATACAAATGCGCCCCGACTCCATAATTTCAATCCACTCACCCCGTGTGGGGTGAGACT
>JAUNGU010000028.1:1231-21857 GCA_030524315.1 Peptococcaceae bacterium | reverse complement strand
ATTTCAATCCACTCACCCCGTGTGGGGTGAGACTTTGCCGGCATTTTTCTAGCTCCTTTCGGGCGGATTTCAATCCACTCACCCCGTGTGGGGTGAGACTATTACCCGCCAGAGGAGATCTACAAGCCGCTCATTTCAATCCACTCACCCCGTGTGGGGTGAGACCAGCGAGGCTTTGACGGCGGGACCTACCACCGTCATTTCAATCCACTCACCCCGTGTGGGGTGAGACGTAAGGAAACAGAAACACACAAGACAAACCTAGATTTCAATCCACTCACCCCGTGTGGGGTGAGACTGCACTGATTGACGACGCCACGGACCCCAACATTATTTCAATCCACTCACCCCGTGTGGGGTGAGACGAGGCCAATGTTGCGCTCTGCACAAGCGCCCAATTTCAATCCACTCACCCCGTGTGGGGTGAGACCACCGATGGCTTTGGTCTCACCCCACACGGGGTATTTCAATCCACTCACCCCGTGTGGGGTGAGACTTTGCCGATGTAGAAGTCTCACCCCACACGGGGTATTTCAATCCACTCACCCCGTGTGGTGTGAGACTGCAAAAAGTCTGCGTTGGCAGGGGCTTTTTGCTTAAAGCTTTTGTTTATCGGTAACAGATTTTGATGCTGTTATTGATAAACTTTAAGTTTGTTTTGTTCATTTATTCTTCCAAATAGTTTTTTCGGTGCGAACCGCCCTGGGTTTTGATGATCACTTGGGGTTCGCGCTAGACTTCCAGGTAGCCTTCGGGGTCGAAGGCTTCTTTGATGCCAAAATGTTCGATGCGGGTGTTGTAATTGTTGCCGAGGTTGTAAAATCTCAGGCTGTCTTGGCTTTTGTCCATGATTTTGACGAGGGTGTGTTGCAGTTGGCGATATTGAGCGGCGTCGAGGTTGCATTCAAAGACGGAATTTTGCACGCGTTGGCCAAATTTGTCACATTCTTTGGCGATTTTGCGCAGGCGTTTGCGTCCAGCGGCGTCTATGGTGCTGACGTCGTAGGTGATGAGGGTCATCATTGTTCTCGCCTCACTTCCACAAAAACGGCGGGTATGCGTCGAGGTCGCCTCGTAAATGGCGCGCCAGGAGCATGGCTTGCACATAGGGGACGAGTCCCCAGGGAATTTTTTCGTTGAGGTAGGGGTGATTGATGGTTTCTTTCACCTTTCTCTCTTGCCAGCTTTTGCAAAAGCGTTTTCTGGCGTCGTCGGTCATGCGGACATCGCCGCTTTCGGATTGGACGAAGTCATCACCATTGACTTCTCCGCGGTTGATCAAGGTGAGTACAAAGCGATCGGCTATGTGGGGCCTGAGCTCTTCCATGAGATCGAGGGCCAGGGAGCGCCGCCCAGAGCGGTCGCGGTGCAAAAAACCCACGTAGGAATCCAGTCCCACGCTTTCCAGGGCTGAGGCGCAGTCGTGGCTGAGCATGGTGTAGGCAAAGGAGAGCATAGCGTTGACGTTGTCCAGTGGCGGGCGGCGGTTGCGGTCGTTCAGGAAGAAATCGTCTTTGTTGCGCAGGATCATGTCGTCAAAGACGCTGAAATACACCTTTGCAGCGGCGCCTTCCCATCCGCGCAGGTCATCGAGCCGGGTTTCTTGCACAACGTTGGCAAGGATGCCTTGAAGGGTGTCGGCGGCATTTTGAAATTTGACGTCGTCGATGCGCATTTTATTATCTCTCTGCGTGCGTGCGATGTTTTGCCTAGCGTTGTGGATTTTGCCGATGATAAAGTGCCGCGCGATGAGACAGCTACGCGCCTCGTCGTCGGCCCGGCGATATTGCTCGCGACGGAGCAGGACGTTGCCCTTGCTTTCGCCGGCGATGCGCGCCAAAAATTTGCCCGAGGGCTTGCAAAAGGCGAGGCCAATGTTGCGCTCTGCACAAGCGCCCATGAGGGCCGCCGAAGCACCGCCATAGCCAAACGAAACGATGTTTTCTAAATTGGCCAGTGGAAAGCGTTTTTTCACATTGTCATCGACAACAATCGACACGTTTTCATTATCAAGTCTGAGGTAAGCATCCTCTGTCTGCACAAACAGGGTATTCAAAAGTTTTCGCACAGGCGCTCACTCCTTCAAGTTGGCTTGGATATAGCTGGCAACGGTTGGCCTTTTCGCGAGTTTCGGCATGCATTGCTCGATCATCGAGCAGCCGTTGCAAGCCTTTGTTTTGCGCACCTCCGGCGTATGGCGTCGCTGGTAGAGTTCATGCATTTCCTCAAGTGCAGTGCGCACTTCTTCACGCAAGGCAGCGGTCAGAACGATTTTTTGACGGCGACGTGGCTTACCATAGAAGATGGCGCCCTCCGGCACATCACAACAGAGCATTTCTTCCAGGCACATGGCCTGGGCGCAGAGCTGAACGTGGTTGGCATGGTCGATGCGCAGCGCGCCTGACTTATATTCGACAGGGTAGGGCTGGAAACGACCTTCCTCACCCGCCAGTGGCACGCCAGCCTCATCCAGATGAAACTCGACCGCATCACAGGCGCCGCTGATGCCCAAGCTCGGCGAAAAGACGCGCAAATCTCTGGCGGTCAGGATATCGCCGCGCCACTCGCGTTTGCTCGCATCATGGACACGTTCATGAAAGATATTTCCCTTAATGGTATGAACGTTGTCTTCCCAGAGTCCCTCAATATGAACAAGCGCCCATCTTCTACGGCAAACGAGAAAATGCATGAGTCCCGAAATTTGCAGATAATCCTCTTCTTTATATACCATCGAGGATCTCCGGCTCTAACCCTGGTAACTCCTCTAGCTGAATCTCGTAATCGTCGAAGGTTTCCGGAATGTCCACGTCGTCCTTGGCAGTGATTTTCACAGAGCGATGGACCTTGGCCGAGGAATACTGGCCGTCCTTGCAGTTGTGTTCCCACCAATAGAGGCGTTTGACTTCCATGGAGCCTTCTGGACGCGCCGAGGAGGCGTCGTTGACAAAGAGGGTACGTAGGCATTCCTTGATGATGTCGGCATCTTCCTGGGAGAAGCCGGTTTTTTCGGCGAGCTGGACGTTGATGGCTCCTTTGATGACGTAGATGCCGAAGCGCACGAAGTGTTTGGTGCCCATGGTGTCAGACGTGCGCTTGTCGCGAGAGCCTTTTTCCCCGTTGACGCTTTTGGTGATTTGCATGGATTCGATCTCGATCGGCGAGACGCTGACGGCCTGATGCAGGGATACCGGCCCACGTACACCGACAGACATGCCCTTGGTGTCTTTGAAAGCAAAGACCTGGCCAAAGCTGCGCACGTCGATCCATTTGCTGCATGCGAGGGTGGCGTATTCGTCGCGGTTCTTGATGCCCTTCATGGTGTCGGCGGCGCGTTCGCTCAGGCTGTCGAAGCCGTCGTCGCAGCGTTCTTCGGATTGGACAAAGACACGCTGGCCCAGATCCTGCATGCGGTTGCGGATTTTGCGCTTGATGCACACGTCGGACATTTCGCCGAAGCCGTTGTAGTCGGTGCGTGGGCGGTTGCCGTTGAGCGGATCGCCGTTGGCATTGGCGCGGTCTACAGAAATAATGGCAACGAAATCGATTTTGTGCTGTAAATTAGTCATCTTGTTCATCCTCCGTTTGTTGATTGTCCTTCTTCGATATGTACAGGTCCTTTTGTTGCAGGTAGTAGCCTAGGAGATAGGTTTCCTTGAGTGGCTTGTTGAGAGCCTTTGGATCCATGCCACCTTCGGTTAATTTCTCAGTGATTTCTTCAATGAGCATGTCGTAGGTTTTTCTGAGCCCCCGATTGAGCTTGGACATATATGGCTGACGAATGCGTTCGTAGATGGTCTGGTAGGTTTGGAACGGTCTGCGGCTGTAGATGGACAGCAGGCGGATGGCGTTGGTATCGCGATCTTCATTTTCTCCATAGGTGTCCTTTTCAATTTTTTCGAGAACGGCGAGCAGTCGTCCAAACAAATAGCTGCGGTCGGTACAATCTTTTTCTAGGGTCATATCCCATTCCCTCCCATGATCGTGATGGTATTTTTTGATGACGGCGCAGGCGACAAAACGAATTTGCAGGCGCACGTTGTTGCTATAGGCCAGCGGTGTCGAGGCGCGTTGATAGAGGGCGCGCATAATGTCGGCTGGCATCCGCGCACTGTCGATGCGGCAGGCGACCAAACGCTGCATTTGCTGACGCAAGACGCGCTCGTCGGTGACAAGCCGCTCGCCCTGCTGGGTGCCAAAGGCGCAGTTGACAATCTGCCACAAGGATGGCGACTGGATGCCAAACCTGCCATTGTACCAAGCACAGGCCTCGTCCCAATCGTGGAGACGCCGGATGAAATCCGAGTGCATGAGCTCGTTGTAGTAGGTCAGCGACAGTCTGCCACTGGTCGCCGCATCAAAGGCAGCGATGACGACACCAGCCGTATCAGGAATATCCGTTTTCCAGCCGTTCAATGTGTTTTGCAACTGGCGCTGGTAATCCGATGGCGTGACAATCGTCCCGGCACCATCTGGTAAAAAGGTTGCCATCGGTCTATAGATTTTGTGCCCTTCTGGGTTCCAGCAAATGAAGGTGCGCCCGCCATAGGTGCTCTTGGCTCCTTGGTCGGCCACGAGCCAACGCAGGGCGTTGTGTGCTTTTTGCGAAGCCTCATAGCTGATGCCCACTGCCTGATCAGCGTTGGTGAACCGCCCCATATAGGTGAATCCACGTGTGTCATTGGACGAGATAAGCTTGGCATTGCCGCTCACAGCAACAATTCCCTTTGGGTGTTGGCTCGCCAGCCGTGCTTCCTTGCCTGTGATCATGCAGAGGGTTTGGGTATCGTCTTCGTGTTGCGCTTGGTAATAGTCCTCATACGCCCTAAACAACGTCACATCCTGCCAGCAAGCATCGACTTCGCCACAGTCCAAAACGCGCCAACGCACGAGGGCTTTTTCGTTCTTCGGCTTACTGCCGTTCATCTCAATAACTTTGGCATGGGCCAAATCGACGAGGATGGTCCCTGCTTTGACATAGCGCAAAATAGGCGCCAGCTTTGGATGGCTGTATGGAGAATCCGCCCAACCTTTGAGCTGCTCAATATAGGCGCTGTTTTTTTCTTCGTTATAGGGTGCAATATACCACAGCTGGTCACAAATGGGATGTGGATAAGCACCGCCAACGCGCCCGACAGAACGCTCGGTGACAGGGATGATGATCTTGTCCTCGTCCTTGGATACCTCACGTGCAGAGACAAATTGACCTTCGCTATTTATGGTGATCTCAATATCCGCGCGGGTGATGATGTGCGAGACGGGAGCTACGGGAGCCTTGCCTTCTTCGATTTTGCCAACACGGCCCGTTTGCTCTAAAAAATCATAGGTCTCAACGGCTTTTTGCAAGAGTCCCATCACTGCACCTCCTCAAATTCGCCCAAGCCAACAAAGTTGTCGTGGTCCCTGCCAAAGGGCTTGATGTCCATGTCGCGCACCGCTTTGTGCAGGCGACATTCTTCTGGATGAGGGAAGGTGATGACGCCGTTTTTCATGACCGGCTGCCAATAGCGCACAGTCATCTTGCCACGCGTTTCCTCCGAATAAGCCTCGTCGGCGTAGGTGATGCCGTGGACCATGAGGCCAAAGGACAGCTCCGGCAGATGGTCGTAGGCCCCGGCCCCTTCGCCAAAGACGCAGGGCTCCACATAGCCCTGGCATTCACGCGCGCCTAGGAAGATATCGCGACGGCCGCCCTTGCGGATCATTTTCTTGGCGATTTCGTGATGCTTGTTTTCATTGCGATCCTGGGCCAATTCTGGGCGATTCTCATTCCATTCAAAATGTGCACGCACCTGGTAGCGGCAATTTTTTAGATAGGTGTAGTAGGACAAATCGTTGCCACCGTGGTACTTGATCGGGCGAATGCCCTTGACCTCGGTCTGGATGGGATTCATGACGCGCACAGCGTCGATGATCCAAATCAGCGTCGGCTTCCAATACACCGACATGAGGATCCCTTTGAGGGCCTCGTAGGTCGGCACCTGGTAGGTGCATTTTTCACCGCCGATACGCGTCACCGGATCCGAAAACAGTCCATAGGCACCCGTCACTTCAAATTCGACAATGTTGGGATATGTTGTGTTCTTCATAATCACCCCTCCAAATAAGATAAATCTATTTCTGATGTGAAACCTGTATCGTTATCATAGGCATCTGCTGATATGTAATAGACACCATTTTGCATCTGTAACCTACTGCCAAGTGCTTTTCGCTGATATTCATAGATGGCAATCGTATACGGCTTCGCCTTCTCCTGCCATGCCTTGAGACTGGCAATGTCATCTTCACGGATGCCGTACAATTCATCAATGAGCGTCGCGCCTTCGCCATACGGCACAATAACATCGATGGTACTGTCATCGAAAACCTCAAAGCGTGCCCCTGCATGAGAAAATGCTTGGGTAAGCATGTACTTCTTCTGCAATATTTCATCCTGCGGTGCCCTGTTCGTGGATAGCAGAGAAAATATTGACGTTCTCTCTTCTTTGAGTGGAAAATCCTGACTATTTGCGCCCGATTGTTTCATATTCGCGAAGAGTTTCCGGTAATACCACGCGACAGATGCATCTGACCCCAGATCCCCTGCAAAGGCAGCGGGATCTTTTTTGTAGCGTTCAACAAGGGCCCCTGTCGCATCCTTGCCTTGCTGGATTTCCTTGAGCATGGCAAGCTTCTCGCCAGCACATTCTACAACGTACACCGGTGCCAGCCCTTCCTGCTCGCCATTGCGGTTGCAGCGTCCTGCCGCTTGGATGACGTTGTCCAGGCCCGCCATGAGCCGCACGACGCAATCGAAGGAAATATCGACGCCCGCCTCGATGACCTGGGTCGCCACGCAGATAAGCGATTCATCCTCGCGCGTCAAAGCCTCACGCATGGCCTTCAGCGTATCCTGCCGGTGCTGCATGCACATCGACGCCGAGAGATGGTAGCAATGGTTGGCGTGCCAAGAGAGCGCCTTGAAAATCGTCTCCGCCTCTCTCTTGGTGTTGCAAACGACGAGAAGATGGTTCGCCTCTGCCAGAAGATTTTCGAGAAAGGCAGGCATCTCCTCAAGCGGCCTGCTACGGGCGTTGCAAATCGTCGTGCGCCTGAACGGCTGCCACAGCGCGTCTTCATACGGCACCAGATCGCGCACAGCTTCGAGCATCGGATGCTGCGCCTGCTCAAAGCACGGTTGCGTCGCAGAGCAGAGCAGGAAGGTCGTGCCACAGACCGACGAGAGGAAGTTCACCGCCAGATTGAATAGCGAGAGCATATGCCGCGGCACCGTCTGTACCTCGTCGATGACTACCACCGCATCACAGAGCGCTTGGAAGCGGCGCACCGACGTCGTCTTGCCGAGAAAGAGCGTGTTCAAAAATTGAACCAGTGTCGTAATAATCACCGACGCTTGCCAGCTTTCCACCGCCAGCTCGCGGAGATCCAGCTCGTCCGCCTTACGCTCAGGCTGCACCACATTCGAATGATGCTCGAGAATGATCTCATCGTTGTCGATGTACTTGCGAATTTCGTCTGCATTCTGATCTAAGATGGAGAGCAACGGCGTCACAAAGATGAGACGTTTCTTGCCATGCCGCGCAGCATGTGCCAACGCGAATCGCAGCGCCGAGAGGGTCTTGCCGCTGCCCGTCGGCACATTGAGGCGCAGGATGCCACCGGAAGCATCGGCAGCAGCGCGACACTGATCAGAAATCGCCATACGCGCCTGGCGAATCTCGGTGTCTAGCGCAAAATTCGCAAGTTTCGATTCCATCTGTGCCAGCTGCGCCTGCCAGTCGACCACGACGTCCGGCTTGATCTCGCCAGCCATAAATTCCGCGGTGTCGCGTCGATCGCCCTCGATCACCGCCGACAGCAAGAGCCGCGCGAGGAGACCGAGATAGAATGAAAACGCCTGAAACTGGGCCTCTCCGTCTCCTGTAAGCAAGGGGCGAACCTTCTCCGTCACAGCACCTATTTCCCTAGACGCCGCCTTGAACAGCCCGTCTAATTCCTCTGCACTGGCGCATTCATCCAGAAAATTGCGAAAACTCTCGTCATAATGAATTCCTTCTTTGGTCCGCCGGTGCTCAAATCCCAAGCGCCCATCCAGATCCACACAGTCAAACAATCCGTGATGTGCCCCGGCAGCATAGGCCACAAGCTCCGCCGCCAAGTCTGTAAGAGACGTCGCCTGCTCACCATGGTAATGCTCCAACATGTAGCGACAGCCCGCAAAGGTGTGATTGACCTTGCCACGCTCTTTGGGATTTCCCTCAGCCAGATAATTCTGAAACCGCTGCTTGAACTTGCCCATGTCATGAATGAGCCCCGCCAGATAGCCAGCCTTTTCCAAACCGATGCCCTGCAAACAATCTGCCGCATATTTTGCAGTGTGCCGACAATGATCGCTCAGCAGCTGCCACTGGACATCGTCTGCCACTTTCCGTTTATGCGCATAAAATTCCATCGCCCGCCTCCTTTATCTGATAATACTTATTCTGATTATAAAACATCCGTGCGCAATTGTCGACAGAAATATTTATTTTTCACGATAAAAAATAACCAGCGAAAAAATTTGCCGCACCAGATTTTTTCTTCATGTTAGTATAAATATTTTATGCTGTCAATATCTATTTTTCTTCTCAAAATAAAAAACCGCCCCAACAGGACGGTTTCCGACAAATATCTATACAAACATTTTTCAATCCACTTGCTGTGGGCGACTAAATCATTCAAGTGGCCAGCCACAACAAGACATGTCAAATTATAGCAGACCTCTCCGTGGCTATCCACATAAAATCACATTACCAGCCTTCTCTGAAATGTAAAAAAGCAGCACCGTTGCGGATGCTGCGGTGGGTTTACATGGCGAAGCCGCCGGCGATGGTGAGGATTTGGCCGGTGATGTAGGCGGCTTTGTCGCTGGCGAGGTAGGCGGCGAGGTCGGCGATTTCGTCGGGGGTGGCGAAGCGGCCCATGGGCATCTCTTCGCTGAGCGATTTGAGGGTGTCGTCGCCGAGGGCGCTGACCATGTCGGTATGGACGACGCCGGGGGCGATGGCGTTGACACGGATGCCGCTGTAGCTGAGCTCGGCGGCCAGGGAGCGGGTGAAGGCGTCGATGGCACCCTTGCTGGTGCTGTAGGCGACCTCGCAGGCGGCCGGGCGCGCGCCCCAGATGGAGCTGAGGTTGATGATGACGCCCTGCTTGCGGGCGATCATTTCCGGCAGAACGGCGCGGCTGCAATAAAAGACGCTGTCGACGTTGGTGGCCATGAGGCTCTGCCATTCCTGGGGCAGCATGTCCTGCAGGAGGCCGTTTTTGCTGATGCCGGCGCAGTTGATGAGGACGTCGACGTGGTTCCATCGCTCCTTGATGGCGGCAAAGACGTCGCTGACGGCGGCAGGATCGGCGACGTCGCACTGAATGCCGGTGGCGTCGCGGCCTTCGGCCTGGAGCATGCGCACGAGGGCGCGGGCTTTTTCGATTTGTGCCTTATAGAGGAAGACGACGTGGTGGCCGTCGCGGGCGAAACGGCGCACCATGGCGGCGCCGATGCCGCGAGAGCCGCCGGTGATGACGATGTGTGACATATGCTGCTCCTATTCTTCTTTGGTGATGTCACAGACGGTGGCGCCGGTGACCTTGAGAAAATCTGCTGGCGCCAGGCCCATTTGGGTGCCGCGGCGACCGGCGGAAATGAGAATCTCGTCGATGCTGTCGATCTCCTGTCCAACATACGTCGGATAGGATTTTTTCATGCCGACAGGCGAGCAGCCGCCACGAATGTAGCCGGTGGTTTTTTCCAGCTCCTTGAGATGGAGCATTTCCACGCGCTTGTTGCCGCTGGCCTTGGCGAGCTTTTTGAGATCGAGCTCGAGGTGGGAGGGAATGACGCCGACGAGGACACCGTGCTTGTCGCCGACGGCGACGAGGGTCTTGAAGATCTGCTCCGGTGGCAGCTTGAGCTCGTCGGCAACGTGAATGGCGTCGAGGGCGTCTTCCTTCCAGGCGTAGTGATATACGTTATAATCGACCTTCTCCTGTTCGACGATGCGCATGGCGTTGGTCTTTTTTTCTTTGTCCTTGTGCATTTATTCCGCCTCCAAAAAATCTTTGAGCCGTGGCAGGGCCTTTGTGGTCAGTCGCAGCCCTTCTGCATAAAATTCTGCGGCCGCCGAGCGGCTGACGCCGTAGCGCTTGTAGGATGTGCTCTCGGCCAACGGCGCGATGACAACGGCGCGGCGCGCGAGCTGGAGCTGATGCAGCTGGCGGCGCTCCTGGGCATCGTGAAGATGGCTAAAGAGCATGGCGTTGCGCAGATCCGGAAGCCCGCGCAGCGCGAGCTGCATCATCACCGACAGGCGCTGACGCGGCATATTGTAGCGCAGGGGATGGGTCTGGATGACGAGGAGCTTGTCGCAGTCCTGGCGCAGCGCCTCGGCGATTGGCAGAGGCTCGGCGATGGGGCCTGCGTAGTAGCTGCGCTCCACAAGGCTCACGGGCTGATCCTTGCCCGGCTGCGCCACCGTCGCCTCAAGATATGGGCGCAGCTGCTTCCACTCGCTGCGGTCGCCCAGCCGCCAAAAGACGCCGTCGCCATTGTCGGCGCGGGTCGTCGACACATAGAAGCTCGCGGGTGCCGCCGCAAAGGCAGCCATGTCCAAGGGCGCCGCCTCGGTGACAGTGGCGAGAAATTCGGCGCCGTCGACGGCGCGCTCACCTTGCAGCGCTTCGAGCCGAGAAAGCTCGCCGTGCTGATCAAAAAAGGTGCCGTAGAGATTTTCCAGCGCCTCAAGCTGCCCGGCGCGGGCATAAGCGGCGCAAATCGCGCCGACGCCGCCGCTGGTGACAGTGTCGGCAGCCACGCCTGCCTCGGCGAGGGTCTTGAGGGCCCCGGCGGCAAAGGCACTACGCAGCCCGCCGCCTTCGATAACGAGTCCAAGTTTCATTGTTCATCCTCCTTGTGAAATATTATTGAAAACGCAGGCTGACCTCGCCGGAGAAGACCTCCTTGATGCTGCCGTCGTCGCATTCGACAACCAGCGCCCCGTCGTCGGTGAGCGCTTGCACAAGCACCCACTCGTCCTCTGCGCCGCGCACGAGGCGCACGCGCTTGCCGATGACCATGAGGTGATCCCGGTAGCTGGCGAGGAAATCTCGCGCCAGGAGATTGTCGGCGTAACCACGGAAGCGCTCGAGAATCGCCGCTACCAGGAGGTTGCGCGTCTCGGTTGTGCGCGGCGATTGGTAGATGCTCGTCATCACGTCGGCCAGGCCCTCGGGCACGCCGCCAGCCGGTGGCGCGACGTTGATGCCGATGCCGACGACGGCGTAACGCAGCTGCTGCTCCTCGAGCCCCACCGACGCCTCGGTGAGGATGCCGCAGATTTTGCGCCCCTCGACAAAGAGGTCGTTGACCCACTTGATCTGCGCCTGGACGCCGCAGACGTCCTCGATGGCCTCTGCCACTGCCGCTGCGGCTGCCAAGGTGAGCATGTTGGCGTGGGCCGCCTCGCACTGGGGCCGCACAATCACCGACATGTAGATGCCGCTGGCCTGGGGCGAATAAAAGGGCCGTCCCATGCGCCCACGCCCCGCTGTCTGCGCATCGGCAAGGACGACCGTCCATTCATCGGCGCCCGCCTCTGCCAAATCGCGGGCGCGGTTGTTGGTCGAATCGATGAGGCTGTGGTACTCGATCCGGAAGGGCGCGTCCGTCGCCAAATGTACGGCGACGCCCTCGGCGCTCAGGGCATCGCTTGTGCCCAAAAGCTTGTAGCCGCAATTTTTCCGCGCCTCGATCTCGTAGCCCTCGCTGCGCAGGCGGTCAATCGCCTTCCACACGGCGTGGCGGCTGACGCCCAGCCCATCGGCCAGCGCCTGACCCGACACGTATCCGTCCTCATCTGCACGCAGGGCGCGCAGCACCTCTTCCTTGACGCCCATGGTTGGCTCCTTTCTCTATATAGCAAAAAAGGCCTTCTCTGCAAGAAGACCCCTTTGTGTAAAAGTTATGCGTTTTCCTTGGCAACGGTGCAAAGCTCTGCGAATGCAGCAGCATCGTTGACAGCCAATTCAGCCAGCATTTTGCGGTTGATGTCGATGCCAGCGACCTTGAGGCCGTGGATCAGGGTGCTGTAGCTCAGGCCGTTCTGGCGAGCGCCAGCGTTGATACGAGCGATCCAGAGCTTGCGGAAGTCGCGCTTGCGCAGTCTTCTGTGTTCGTAAGCGTACTGGCCAGACTTCATGACAGCCTGATGCGCCACGCGGAAGACCTTGGAACGGTCACCAAAATAGCCCTTCGCTTGCTTCAAAACTCTTTTATGTCTTTTGTGGGTGTTTACCCCGCGCTTAATTCTTGCCATTATTAAAAACCTCCGATGTCCTTAGATAAGTTTTTCGATACGCTTCGCGTCGCCCTTTGCCATAATTGCGCTCTTGCGCAGATTACGTTTACGCTTAGGGGATTTCTTTTCGAGAATGTGGCTGGTGTAGCCGTGGTTTCTTTTGATCTTACCGGAACCGGTTTTCTTAAAGCGCTTGGCGGCGCCTCTATGAGTTTTCATCTTTGGCATATGAATAATCTCCTCTCAACTCTAAAAAATTATTTTTCTTTATCCTTTTCACGCAAAGGCACGAGCATCATGGTCATGTTGCGGCCTTCGACCTTGGCAGGCTTTTCGATTTTTGCCACCTCGGCGAGCTCGTCGGCAACGCGCTGACACAGCTCCTTGCCCGCATCCGGGCGCGTGATTTCACGCCCGCGGAACATGATGGTCACCTTGACCTTGTTGCCTGCTTCCAGGAATTTGGACGCGTTGCGCACCTTGGTGTAAAAATCGTGGTCCTCGATGTTTGGTCTGAGCTTGACCTCCTTGATCGAGATGACCTTCTGATTTTTGCGTGTTTCGCGTTCCTTTTTGTTCTGTTCGTAGCGGTACTTGCCGTAGTCCATAATGCGGCACACCGGTGGCTTGGCACCCGGCGATACCTCTACCAAATCAAGGCCTCGCTCCTCGGCGAGCTTGAGCCCGTCGCGTGGGTTCATGACGCCGACCTGTTCGCCCTTGTCGTCGATGACGCGGACCTCACGGCAGCGAATGCCTTCATTGACACGAAGTTCTTTACTAATAATTGTCACCCCCTGGGAAATTTTTTACAACAAAAAAACGGGTCGTTTCCACCCGTTGACAGTCAAATAAACGGCGCTGTGCGCCAATTTCTTTTGTCTGCGACCAACAGCCTCGCGGCGGAGGGTGAGAAACGAAGTGTTTCTACTTTTTGCATCCTTTATATCATAAGCGTTCGCGCGGCCCTTGTCAAGGGCAAAAGAAAAATCCGCTCCCGACAGAGAGCGGAAATTTTTCATTCAGCCAAAAATTTTCAGCGCCAAGGGCATCGCCGCAAAAATAATCACGACGCTCACCGCCAAAAACGCGCCCACGTAGCGATAAATGCCGCCCTTGCGAATGGCTGCCGTGTTGCCGTACATCATCGCTGCCATTGGCGTTGCCGACGGCAGCATCACCGCCAGCCCACAGCAGAAAACGATGACGACCATCAGCGCCACCGGCGAAATCGAGAGCCGCGCGGCGATGGGATAGAGCGCCGGAAAGAGAATCGCGGGCACGGTCATGTTGTTGATGAGGTTGGTGAGCACGAGAGCAATGGCTGCCACCAGGAGCATGAAGGCCACCGGCGATTGCCACTGGCCCAAGGGCTCCAGGAGATTGACGATGAAGGCGTTGATGCCTGCCTTTTTCGACGAAATCACCGACAGCGCCAAGGGCAAAATTGCCGCCGTCAGAAAGATCACCTCAAAGCTCACGCCCTCCTTGATCGCCTGGGCCGGTGCCATGAGCTGACGGCCGTCGACCTGGAGCACGCACATAAGCAGGGTCACCAGCCCTGCCACACCGGCGCTGCCGAGCTCGTTTAGGACGCTCGCCGCGGCGCTCTCCTCAGGGAGCACACTCGGCGCGAGCATGAGCACGACCAGGAGCAGCATGAGGGCGGCAATCATTTTCTGGGTGCGATCCATCGTAAAATCCATGTCCGCAAAATATTCGGCGCGTAGGCCTTTGATCTCATCGGTGGGAATACGGAAGATGTATTTGCCCATGAGCACAAAGCACGCCAATATCACCACGCTGAGCCCCGTCACAAAGAGGGTGAACGCCAGCGGGCTCACCGCCAGCTGCGTCGTCTGCTCCATAATCGCAAAGCTCACCGCCCCCACCGTGCGGAAGGTAAAGAGGTTGTCGCCCATGGCGCAGGCGAGGACGACGCCGATCATCATAAAATTGGCGTAGGGCGCAAATTTGGGCATGCGCGTGGCAATCATAATGTCGTTCATGACAATCCAGCCCAGGAGAATCACCGCCGCCGCGCTCGTCACCGACGACACCAGCATCAGCGCCAAGAGCAGCATCAGGCTCAACAGCCAGGGCTTGCCCAATATCCACGGCCGCGAAATAAACCACATCGCCACGAGCTTGCTGATGCCCGTCTGCTCGAGATTTTTTGCCACCATCATCATAAAAAATAGCAAGAGCGTAATCGAATGGCCAAAGCCAAAGCGAAACACCTCCTCCAGCGGCATCAGCCCCAGCATCCCCATCGCCAGCATGCCCGCCAGCGACGGCCAAATCATGCCAATGGCGCACCAGCCGTAAATCAGCGCGAAAAACACGCCCAGCGTCCGCATGCCGTAGGTCGTGATTGGCGCAGGCGCCGGCAACAGCCCCACGCCAAAGAGAATCACAAAATACACCACCACATGCACCAGCGGCGCGCCCTTCAAATAATCGTCCCGTCCTTCCATTCTACCGCCTCCCTTCATCAATCGTCATCGATCGCAAATAATTTTGCGCACAAAAAAGAAAGGCACTGCTGCCTTCCTTGCTTCCAAACTACCGATTCAGTTTACCATAGCAAACGCGTCCCGCGCAAGACGCCCGCGCGCAAAAAACAGCGCCGACGCCAATCGCGCCGACGCTGTCGAGGGGTTATTTTTCTGCCGCCGCCTCCCGCGCCAGCAGGCGAATGTCCACACCCGCGCTGATGGCGTGCGCCCGGCAGGCGTCGCGGCAAGCCCCGCAGCGAATGCACTCGGCGCTGTTGGGCGCGCGGCGCACGTCGATTTGCATCGGACAGGCGCGCTCGCAGGCGCCGCAGCCCACGCAGACGGTGTGATCGACGCGCTGCTGATAGAAGCTCACGCGGTTGCAGAGGCCGTAGATGGCGCCGAGGGGGCAGAGGTATTTGCAAAAGGGCCGCTGGATGAGCGTCGACAATATCACAATCGCCACGAGCACGCCGAGCTTCCAGCCAAAGAGGGCACCGACCGTCGCCCGCAGACTCGCGTTGGTCGACAGGAGCGGCAACGCCCCGCCGAGGGTCCCCGCCGGGCAGATCCATTTGCAAAAGGCAGGCGCACCCAGGCCAAAGGCGTTGGTCACAAAGACCGGCATCGCCAGCACAAAGACCACGAGCACCACATATTTGAGATAACGCAACGCGCCGTCAATGCCTTTCGGCACGCGAATCTTTGGCACCGGCAGCCGCTGCAGGAGATCCTGCACCAGCCCAAAGGGACAGAGGAAGCCGCAAATGAGCCGCCCCAGCAGCACGCCAAAGAGCATCACCGACCCCACGGCGTAGAACGAAAAGTTGTGCTTGTAGCCGCCTGCCACCGCCTGCATCGCCCCCAGGGGGCAAGCGCCCAAGGCGCCGGGGCAGGAGTAGCAGTTGAGCACCGGCACGCAGATGCCCTTGCTCGCGCCCGTGAAAATCTGCCCCTTAGCAAAGCCCACGGCGTAGCCATTAAATAGGGCAGCGAAAAGCAGCTGAATGCCGAGGCGTCGGCGCGATCCGTTGAAGATTTTCATGCCGTCACCCGATGCCGATGCATTCCAGGCAAATTGCCGCCGCCTTTTGTAGCACCTCGGCCTGCTCTCCACGGCTCACGCCATAGGCGATGCACGCCAGCGCTGCCGCCAGCATCAGCCAACGCAACGCGCCCCTCATGCCTGCACCTCCGCCAGGCGATCCTTGATGAGCGCCTGATAGCCCTCAACCACATCGCTCCCCGGTGCGCCGAGCTGGGCATCGCCGACAATCTTGCCGTTCTTGTCGACAAAAATCGTCGTTGGGTAGCCGCTGAGATTGTTCAGCAAATGCTCATTCAGCCCGTCGTTGGCAACGAGGGTCTGGAAGCTGGCCTTGCTCTCCTTGAGAATCTTCTCTGCCATTTCCTTTTCGTCGGCAGCGTCGCCACAGATGCTGATCATGTTCACGCCCTCGGGCAGATTCTTGTAGAGGATCTCCAGCTCCGGCATTTCCTCGATGCAGGCGCTGCACCAGGTCGCCCAAATATTCACCATCGTCAGGTCATAATCGGCAAAAATACTTTGGTCGACGGTTTTGCCGTCGAGGTCCGTCGTCTCAAAGCTCGAGAGATCGCCGCTGACCTTCTCGCCACTCTCCTCACTTTCCGGCGGGAAGAGAATGAGATTATCGGCGAGGTCGCCCGCCGCATCGATGAGGGCTTGCATCTGGGTCTTGTCGCTGTCGCTGAGGTTCGCGTCGTCCGGCAGGCTCGTGTTGCTCGCCAGGTAGTAGCTGTAGCCGTTGGCGCTCGCCAGCTGCTTGGTCTTGTCATAGGCCTTGGCCTCGGCGTTGTCCTCAATTTTTTCACCATCGGCCACAGCGAGAATCGCCGCCACCGGCAGCGCCGCCTTTTGGTATGCCTCGTAAATGGCGACGCGCTCCTCGTTGGAGAGCGTCTCATCGCCAATGTTTTCCGTCTCGGCCACAGCCGCCTCGGGCACATAGCCCACGCTCATGCCGCCCTCGGCATTGCCCGCAAAAATCTGATCCTCCGGCACCTCCTGCCAGCTCTCCGGCTTGACCACGCCAAAGCCCTGCGCCATCGAGCCGCCGAGGAGGGTCGTCTTGCTCAGATCAATCTCCTTGCCGCGGATGGTCTGCATCGTCGTCGTGTCGGCGCTGTCGTTGGTGATGGTCTCGGCGGTGCTGCTCGTGGCACTGGTACCATCCGCGCCCGACTGGCCGCAGCCCGCCAAGCTCCCCGCCGCCAGCACAGCAGCCAGGCCCAGGGCAATGAGTTTCGTGGAAAAATGTTTTGTCATGTCGTCGTCCTTTCGGCGGCATGTCGCCGCAATCCTTAAAAAATATCAAGCCCGTTCATTATACGCAGCCCCTCGCCGCCCTGCAACCCCCACCCGCCAATCCCAACACAACCCCCACAGCCCTGTCACCCTTTGCCGACAAAAAAGACCGAGCGCGGCGCTCGGTCTTGTGTCGTTTAGCTGATGACGTTTGTGATGTATCTCTGTAGCATAGCTGCTACCTGCGCTCTCGTCGCATTGCCCTTTGGTGCCAGCTCGGTGGCGCTCATGCCGTTTGCGATGCCTGCAGCATTTGCCCACTGCATGGCATCCGTCGCCCAGCCGCTGAGGTGCCCGCTGTCGGTGTACGCCGACAGGTCATTGCGAGCGCTCGTATCGACGCCCTTGTAGGCGGCGACATTGTAGAGGATGGCTGCGAGCTGTTCGCGCGTGATGCTGTCGGTTGGGCCGAAGGATTCGCTGCTGTAGCCGCTGACAATGCCATTCATGCGTGCCCAGTAGACGGCGTCGCTGTAGTAGGCGTTTGCGTCGACGTCGGCGAATGGAACACCGAGGTTTTCACCGCTGAGATCCGGCTCGCCCTCCATGCGGTAGAGGATGGCGACAATCATGCCGCGGGTGGTCGTCAGGTTTGGTGAGAAGGTCGTCGCGCTCGTGCCGGTCATGAGTCCTTCGCTGTAGACGAAGCGCACGGGGTCGATGTACCACGCGCCCTCGCTGACGTCGGTGAATGGCAGCGCGCTTGGTTCCGGCTCTTCGCCTGCTTCACGATAGATGACGGTAATCGTCACCTTGCCGCTTGGCTGGATGAAGCTGTAGGTACCGTCGGTATTTTTCTCGACGTCGATGGTCTTGCCGTTCTTGTCGGTGACGGTGATGTTGTCGACCTCGTAGCCCTCGTCAGGATCCGGCGTGATGGTCACGGTCTCACCCTGCTTTGGTCGCGCTGGCGAGGTGGTGACGCTGCCATTGTCTGGCTCGGTGACGGTTGGCGGATAGGTCGGTGGTGTGATCGTGCCACCACCGCCGCTCGATGGACGGTTGACGGTGAAGCTGACCGCTGTCGTCGCTGTCGCGCCAGCATCATAGGTCACGGTGACGGTCGCCGTGTAGGTACCGGCGGCGAGGTCCGCGGCTGGATGGATGGTCCAGCTCTCGTTTGTGCCGCCAGCGGTGACGGATTTATCGCCCTCGGCGATGGCGAAATCGCTGCTATCGACGGCCACGCTGTCAATGGTCGCATCGCTGTTGCCCGTGCTGGTGATGGCGATTGCTTTCGCTTCCGGCTGGGCATAGCCAGTCGTCACGCTGTCAAAGGTTGGCGCGGTGACGTTGAGGGTGTAGGTGCGTTCTGCGCCAGTTTTGATTTCTACGGTGGCTGGGGTACCGGCGAAGTCATTTTCCGTCGCTTTCAGCCGCACCTCGTAGGTACCAGGTGCAAGATCGGTGATCGTCTCGCCATCGCACGCTGTCCAGCTCGTATCCCCTTGTTTCTGATATTCCATCGCCGCTGTCACGCCGGTGATTTGGCCATCGTGCTTGCCGTCGATGGATTCATTGCTAACCCGCAGCTTCGGCGCATCCGGTCGTGCTGGAATTCTCACTGCCACTGCGGCGCTGGCTGGGACCTTGTCAGTCGCTTTGACGCGGACGTACAAGGTCTTGCCGATGTAAGTGGTGATGCTGTCGCCACTACCAATGGCTGTGTCAGAGAAATCTTCCGCTGTGTTGACCTCCAACGACTCTGCAAAGGAAAGGGTTTCCGCTGCATAGTTGATGCCTACGGCTGACGCCTCTGGCGCTGTGGCGATGGCTATGCCGGTGCTGGCTGGGGACGCGTCGTAATCGTCGTTCTTTGCTAAGCGCGCATAGAAGGTGTATGTGGTACCAGCCTCAAGCTTATCAAAGGTCGTCGACGACTGCCAACGATCCTCTGGTACACTCTGCTCATTGCCAGTGGTGTAACCGTATTCTGCGCCAGCGATTTCCTGTAAGGTCACGCTGTTTGCGCTGACAGATTCAGCCGTCGGTGCAGCTGGCGCATTTTGTGCGCCCTTGCCAATGGTGAGTTGCAGCTCCTTGGTCACTCTGGCACCGCCATGAGCGATCGCTTGAACGGTGAAGATATGGTTCGTTACAGCCTTCTTTGGAGTGCCAAAGATGACGCCAGTGTTTTCATTCAGCATTAATCCATCAGGAAGCGAGCCTTTAGAAATTGTCCATGTGACGTTCTCACCAGAATCGGCTTCCAGCGTTGCCTTGTATTCGACGCCGACGGTTCCATCATCCAGCGTCGTCGTGATGATTTCCGGCAATGTGGTGATGGCTGTGCCCTTGCTGGCTGGGGAGACCTCGTAGTCGTTGTTCCCAGCATAGCGCGCATAGAAGGTGTAGGTGGTACCAGCCTCAAGCTTATCAAAGGTCGTCGACGACTGCCAACGATCCTCTGGTACACTCTGCTCATTGCCAGTGGTGTAGCCGTATTCTGCGCCCTTGATTTCCTTCAGCGTCACGCTATTTGCGCTGACAGATTCAGCCGTCGGTGCGTCTGGCGCGGCTTGTGTGCCCTTGCCAATGGTAAGGTTCAGCTCCTGGGTCGCGCTGACACCGCCATTGGTGGTCACTTGAACGGTGAATGTGTAGTCGCCTGCCTTTGTCGGCGTGCCGGAGATTTTATCACCTTCCAAATTTAAGTCATCAGGAAGCGTGCCTTTAGAAATCGTCCATGTGACGTTCTCGGCAGGATTGGCTTCCAGCGTTGCCTCGTATGCGACGCCAACGGTCCCATCATCCAGCGTCGTCGTGGTGATTTCCGGCAAGGTGGTAATGGCGACCCCTGCGCTGGTGGCGTCTGCATAATCGTTGCTGCCTGTCACGCGGGCAAAGAAATAGTAGGTGGTGTTTGCGGTCAAACCGGAAAAGGTCGTTCCCTCCTGCCAGCCATCTGTCGGCGCGGTGTTTGTTGTATTCACAGCGTATTCCACTTTGCCATTTGCAACAGCTGGATCAAGGGTCGCTGCATCCAGCTCGACCGTGGTCGGTCCCGTTGCTTGACCGCTCACAGAAATTTTTGGCGTCAGTTTATCCATGGTGACGGTGGCAGTGCCTGTGCTTGCCGCCAAATTCATATCGCCAGCGAAGGTGGCTGTCACGGTATTGTCGCCATACTGCCAGTCGCTCGTGCTGGCTGTCGTCTCAAGGGTCGCTGTGCCGTCGTCGGTCGTCGCTTTGCCGATCTCCTTGCCGTTAACAGAGAAGGTGATTGGTTTATCGTTGACACTGCCATCCGTCGAGGATAGCTCAGCGGTGAGGGTTACTTCATCGCCCGCTGTCACAGTGCTAGGCTTAGCACTGAGGGTCAGCGACGAATCCTTCGCGAATTGATTGTCCTTGACGCTCACCGTCCCTGACCCACTCACCGTGCCAGTACCTGCTAGGGTGCCGTCGCCGGTGATGGTGCCGGTCGCGCCGGCCACCTGGCGCACGAT
>JAUNGU010000028.1:0-1221 GCA_030524315.1 Peptococcaceae bacterium | reverse complement strand
CGCCCTGATGGAATGGTGAGGGTCGCGTCCTCTGGGATGGTCAGGGTATGGCCGCTCTCGACGGGGAGATTCCTTGGCAGGGTGAAATCGCCATAGACCTGGCCGTCGTTGCCAACGAAGGCGATGCCCTGCCAATTATCGCTGATCTTGCTAATCGAGCTGGCGAAAACCACAGCTTTGCCACCCAGAAGGCTGATGCCTACGGTGTCGCCGATGCCTGCGCCATCGCCATCACCGCCTGTCGCAGTGACAGTGCCGCCATTGATGGTGGGTGTGGCCTTCGACTCGCCACCGGCACCACCGCCGATGCCTGCACCGCCGCCACTGCCTGTCGCCGTGACGCTGCCGCTCTGGATATTGACATTGCCCGCTGAAGCGCCACCGGCACCACCGCCGATGCCTGCGCCGCCGCCTGCGCCTGTCGCAGTGACGCTGCCGCCCTGGATATTGACAGCGCCTGCCGAATCGCCGCCGGCACAACCACCGATGCCTGCACCGCCCCCTGCGCCTGTCGCAGTAACGGTGCCGCCAGTGATGACGACAGTGCCGCCTGCGCCAGTGGTGATGCCTGCGCCGCCACTGCCACCCTTCGCCTTGACGGTGCCGCCTTGAATCCTGACAGTGCCGCCGTCAACGGCGATGCCTGCGCCGCCAGTGCCACCACCTGTCGCATTGACGGTGCTACTGCCAGAGATCGTGACAGTGCCGCCATCAACGGCGATCCCGGCGCAATCCCCGCCACTCTTAAGGGTACTCTCACTAGAAACAATTAGCGTGACGTTAGCCCCCTCCCTAATAGAGAGGGCACATGCCTCATCATCGTCGCGCCCTGATAGATTAACCCCAGCATTGTTTTCAAAGGTAATCGTGTGCGTGCCACCCTCGACAATGATACGATGCTTCGTCGACCTGCGCGTGAAGGTGTGGCCAGGGCATTCGCCACTATGGGTACCACTGATGATCACATCGCTCTCGACATTTTCCATATTAATTATTTCCGCCGCCGCCCAGCTCGGCAAGGCGCCAACGGGCAAGAGGCTCAGGATCATCGCCAGCGTCGTGGCGATGGCTGTGGTTTTTCTTCTCATAATTCTCATCTCACTTTCTAAAAATTGGCAGCAAAAAAGGACGCACCGCGTCTGTGGATCACAGACGTAATGCGTCCTCTAATGGTCGTTGCTGGTTGCTCAGAGGGCCAAATGCACAGACTGCGCCCGCTGG